>JBOHSY010000390.1:0-13212 GCA_050733355.1 Gemmatimonadales bacterium
CCTGCCCGCCCGCCCGCCGGTGCTGCCGCGCCGGCCGCCGATCCGTGGGACGGCGACCGGGTCGAGCCCTGGTCCCGCATCCGCCGGCTCACGGCCGAGCACATGGTCATGTCGCGGCGCGTGTCGCCGCACGTGAACACGATCTTCGAGATCGACTACACCCGGGTCTCGCAGATCCGGGCCAGCCAGAAGGCGGAGTACGCGGCGCGTGGCGTCAACCTGACCTATCTCGCGTTCATCGCGAAGGCCATCGCGGACAACCTGCGCAAGCACCCGGGCATCAACGCGGCCGTCGGCGCCGACGCGACGATTCTCCGCCGGGACATCAATCTCGGCATCGCGGTCGCGCTCGACTGGGGACTCATCGTGCCGGTGGTACGCCACGCCGACGAGCTCTCGCTCATGGGCATCGCGCGCGCCATCAACGACCTTGGCGAGCGCGCCCGCGGGAAGAAGCTCACGCCGGAGGAGGTGCAAAAGGGAACCTTCACGATCACCAACCCGGGCGTGTTCGGCTCGATCATCGGGACGCCGATCATCAATCAGCCGCAGGTCGCGATCCTGTGTGTGGGCGCGATCCAGAAACAGCCGGCCGTGATCGCGGTGGATGGCGCCGATGCCCTGGCCGTGCGGCTCATGGGCATGCTCTCGCTCGCCTTCGACCACCGGGTAGTGGACGGCGCCGACGCGGACCGCTTCATGGCCGACGTGAAGCGCACGCTCGAGGCGTTTCCCGAGGGCGCGGCCTGAGTGGCCAGGACGCTGACGGTATCGCGCGCTGCGGTCGCTCCCGCGGCCGAGCCCGAGTACCTGCGGGCGGTGGGCGAGCTGGCCCGGCTGTCCGAGTCGAAGGGACGGCGGTTGTGGCTGTTCCGCGCCGCCCGACGGCCCGGGCAATTCCTCGAGTGCAGCGAGAGTCGCTCCCCGGCGCAGCACCGCGCCGCGGCGCCGCTCAACCCCGACGAGGAGCGGCTCGAGCGCCGGCTCCGGGAGCTCGCGACCTACGCCGAGGACGCCTGGGAGCTCTGGGAGGAGGTTGGGTTCTAGGATGCCGCGACGCATCATCGACGTGGACGGCGAGCGGTGGAGGGTGTTCGTCAGCGGGCGCGTGACGCCGTACGTCAAGGACGAGTTCGGCCTCGTGTTCGCGCGCGGAAGCGGCGGCGCGCGCGAGCGGCGGGTCGCGCGGTATTCGCCCCTCCGCACCAAGAGCCCCGAGCTGGCGCTCGCCAGCCTGTCCGACGCCGAGCTCGTGGCGCTGCTGGCGCGCTCCCAGCCGGCATGGACGGCGCCGGAGACCGGATACCGCCAATGAGCAGCGTTCCGGACGCGGCACGCGGCACGGTCGATCTCCACCTGCACTCATCGGCCTCCGACGGGGCGTTTCCGCCCGCCACTGTGGTGGGGCGGGCGGCCGTCGCCGGGCTCAAGGCGGTGGCGCTCACCGATCACGACACGCTCGGGGGCGTTCCGGCGGCGATCGAGGCCGGGGAGCGGCTGGGGCTTCGCGTGGTGAGCGGCTGCGAGTTTTCGGTGGCGGCGCCCTGGGGGGAGATGCACGTGCTGGGATACTTTCTTCCGCCGGGCTCGGCTGCTTTGGAGGAGTTCCTCGCCGACTGCCGCGCCGACCGCGAGCGGCGCGGCCGCGCGATGGTGGCCCGGCTCCACCGGGTCGGCGTCGCGCTGGGCGAGGAGGACGTGCTGGCCGAGGCCGAAGGCGGAGCGATCGGGCGGCCGCACGTGGCGCGCGCTCTGGTGCGCCGCGGACACGTCGCGACCATCGGCGAGGCGTTCGACCGCTACCTCGCCCGGGGGCGTCCGGCCTTCGTCAACAAGACCCTGCCGACGTTCGCGGCCGTGGCCACCCTGGTCCACCGGGTCGGCGGTATCGTCTCGGCCGCGCACCTGAAGGAGCGGGGGACCCGCAGCGTGCTCGAACAGCTGCGCAGGCAGGGCCTCGACGCGGTGGAGACGCGCCACCCGAGCCACGACCCGGACCAGCGGTCGCGGCTGACCGACCACGCGCTCGAGCTCGGCCTGCTCCGCACCGGAGGCAGCGACTGGCACGGCGAGTCGATCGGCGACGAGGGTCACGGGGCGATCGGGTCGGAGGGCGTCCCCCTCGAGTGGCTCGAACGGATCGAGCGCGCGCGGCCGGCGCCGGCCGAACCGCTGGCGGGCTGAGTACCTCCATGACCGACGACAGATTCCGCGACCGGGTGGTCCTGGTCACCGGAGTGGGACGCGCCGGCCAGATCGGTCATGCAGTGGCGCTCGCTTTCGGGCGGGCGGGGGCCCGGCTCGTCGCGGCCGATCTCGACGCCGTCGGCGTGTCGCGCTGCGTCCGCGAGTTCCAGGCGGCAGGCCTCGACGCGCAGCCGAGCGCGGGCGACCTGACGGTGCCCGACATCGCCGCGCTGGCGGTCGAAACCGCGCTCCGGCACTACGGCCGGCTCGACGCCGTGATCAACGTCGCCGGCGGCCTCACGACCTACGGCCCGATCGCGAAGGCCAACGTGCGCGACTTCGACCGCGAGATCGCGATCAACGTCAAGACCGTGTTCCTGGTCTCGCAGGCCGCGGTCGAGGCGCTGGCGGCCACGCGCGGCGCGATCGTGAGCTTCGCATCGATCGCGGTGCTCGAGCCGCAAAGTCCCATGGCCGTGTACAGCGCCGCCAAGGCGGCGGTCGCGGGCTTCACGCTGAGCCTCGCGAGCGAGCTGGCGGAGCGCGGCGTGCGGGTGAACGCGATCGCCCCCGGCATGGTGCGCACCGCCGAGAACGTCGCCTCCGTGGGCGCCGACGCGCGATACGTCGAGCTCGACGACATCTGCGCCGGCGTGCTCGATCTCGCCGACCCCGCGTCGACGCTCACCGGAACCATCCGCGCCATCCGGCCCCGCGGGGGCTGACGTGGAGCTCCGCGGTCGAGTGGCGCTCGTCACCGGTGCGGGCCGCCGGCTGGGCCGGGCCATCGCCGCCGGGCTCGCCGGGCGCGGCGCCCGTCTCGCGCTGCATCACCACGCATCGGCGGAAGGCGCTGCGGCACTCCGCGACGAGATCCGCGCGGCGGGGGGCGAGGCCGAATGCTTTGCCGCCGATCTGACCGACGCCGCGGCCGCGCACACGCTGCCCGCCCGCGTCGTCGAGCGGTTCGGCGGGCTCGACGTGCTGGTCAACTCGGCGGCGGTGATGCACCGGCTCCGGTTTGAGGAGACCACGCCGGCGCGGTGGGACGAGATCGTGGACCTGAATCTTCGCGCAGTCTTCTTCTGCACCCAGGGCGCGGCCGCGGCGCTCCGAGCGCGGCGCGGAAAGGTGGTGAACCTGGCGGACGTGGCCGGACTCGAGCCGTGGCCGGGCTTCGCGGCGCATTCGGTGAGCAAGGCCGGTGTGGTGATGCTCACCCGGGTCCTCGCGCTCAGCCTCGCGCCCGACGTCACGGTCAATGCCGTCGCGCCCGGCGCAGTGCTCGTTCCGGAGAGTTACGACGACACGGCGCGGGCCGAGCTCGCGGGCACGACGCCACTGCGCCGCCTCGGTGAGCCCGGGGACGCGGTGTCGGCCGTGCTCTATCTGCTGGAGCAGGGTGACTTCGTCACCGGCACGGTGCTCCCCGTGGACGGCGGGCGGTCGATCCGGTGAGTGAGCCGGTCGTCTTCCGCGACATCATCGTCGTCGGCGGGGGCTGTTACGGATCGTTCTACGCCGAGCAGTTGCGTCGCGCCCGCGCGAACGGCGCCGCCGAGTGGCAGCGGCTGCTGATCGTGGACCGCGATTCCGGGTGCCGGGCGGCGCACCTGAGCGGCGGCGCTGGCGGCGGGGAGCTCCGGGTGCAGGAGTGGGACGCGTTCTTCGACGAGTATCTGGGCGCGGCGGCCGCCTCGGAGGCGCCCGACGCGATCGTGCCCTCGCCCCTCATGCCCCACCTGATGTTCGAGTGGCTGCTGCGCGCCGCGCGGCGGCGCTGGCCCGGCCGGCTGGTCGCGCGCCGGAGCGCGGAGCTCGCGAGCGGCCTGCCCTACGACGTGCTCCACGCGGACGGCACCCGGTACGTGTCCTTCGCCGACTGGCTGTGCCCGGTGCACTGCGTCGAGCCCGCGACCTGTCCGGTCACACGGGGACCGCGCACCTGGGAGATGTCCGACGCGCTCGCCGGCCTCACCGAACAGCTGGGGCGCACCCGCGCGGTGCGCGGGCCCGTGCTGTTCGTGTGCCGCCATCGGGCCTACGGCGTGGGCATGTTCGATGTGGCCGAGGTGCTCGCCGGGGACGCGGCGGTCGCGGCGGCCGGCGCGGCGGGCGTCGAGGTCGACGTGGTGGTCGGTACGGTCTCGTCCTGTCATGGGGCCGTCAGTCTGCTGCGCCTCGGCGGTCATTCCGCCGGTGCCCTTGCCTCCTCTCCGTATATTCCGGCATGAGCAAAAATCATCGCTACGAGGTCGTCATCGTGGGTGGCGGGCCCGCCGGTCTGTGCGCTGCGCTCTACGCCGGTCGAGGTATGCTGCGGACGGTGCTGCTCGAGCGCGGTGTCCCGGGCGGCGAGCTGCTCAATACCGAATGGATCGAGGACTATCCCGGCTTCAAGAAGATCAAGGGACACGCCCTCGCGGCGGCCATGACCGAGCACGCGCAGGAGTTCGGAGCGGAGATCCGGCAGGAGACCGTCGAATCGATCGTGCGCCGGGACGACGGGACCTTCGAAGTGGCCACTTCCCTGGGCACGGTGTACGAGGCGCCCGCGGTCATTCTCACCGCCGGGGGCACCCCGAACAAGCTCGGCGTCCCGGGGGAGGCGGAGTACGCCGGCCGCGGTGTGTCGTATTGCGCGGTCTGCGACGGCGCCTTCTTCAAGGGGGAGACGATCGCCGTGGTCGGGGGCGGCGACGCGGCGGTCGAAGAAGCCGGGTACCTCACGCGCTATGCCGAGAAGGTGTACGTCATCCACCGCCGGGACGAGTTCCGCGCCTCGAAGCTCCTCCAGGAGCGGCTGTTCGCCAATCCCAAGATCGAGGTGCTCTGGAGCCGCCGGGTGGTCGCGCTCGTCGGGGGGCCGTCCGGTCTGACGTCCATCGAGCTGGAGGACACGGTGGACGGCGGCCGGAGCTCGCTCGCCGCCACCGGCTGCTTCGTGTTCATCGGCTTCTCCCCCAACACCGGCCTGGTCAAGCATCACTTCGCCCATGATCCGTCGGGCTACATGCTCACCGACGACCGCATGATGTCGTCCATTCCAGGACTCTTCGCCGCGGGCGACCTCCGGGTGCAGCTCACGCGCCAGGTGACCACGGCGGTGGGCGATGCCACGACCGCGGCCATCGCGGTCGAGAAGTATCTCACCGAGCTCA
Organism: Gemmatimonadales bacterium; assembly: GCA_050733355.1. Classification (GTDB taxonomy): domain Bacteria; phylum Gemmatimonadota; class Gemmatimonadetes; order Gemmatimonadales; family GWC2-71-9; genus DASQPE01. Next base: position 5,349 of record JBOHSY010000390.1, read on the forward strand.
AGAGCCGCACGCCCGCGCCGATCGGTGTCTGAGCTCGTGGTCGTACGGCTCCCGAACGGCCAGTTCGTGGAGAACTGCTGGCTGCTCGCCGACCCGGCCAGCCGTGAAGCGGTCATGATCGACCCGGGCGAGGAGCCCGCGACGTTCCTCGCCGAGCTCGACACCCGCGGCTGGGCGCTCCGGGCGATCTGGCTCACCCACGCCCACATCGATCACGTGCTTGGCGTCGGCGCGGTGCAGCACGCCACCGGCGCACCGATTCATCTCCACCCGCTCGACCGCCCGCTGTACGACGCGCTGCCCGAGCAGGGGTCGTGGTTCGGGCTCCGCGTGGCGCCCGCGCCGCCGCCCGATGCGCCGCTTGGCGACGGCGAGACGATCCGCGTGGGCCGGTTCGCGTTCGACGTCCGGCTCACCCCCGGGCATTCGCCGGGCAGCGTCAGCTTCGTGGGGGAGGGGCGGGTGTTCGGCGGCGACGTGCTGTTCAACGGGTCGATCGGCCGCACCGATCTGCCGGGTGGCGACTACGCGACGTTGATGGCGTCCATACACCGGGTCTTTCTCTCGCTTCCGGACTCCACGGTGGTGCACAGCGGTCACGGGCCCGACACGACGATCGGGGTGGAGCGGCTCACGAATCCGTTCCTGACCGGGGCGCCGCGCATTGACTGAAGAGCGGAGGAGCAGAAGAGCGGAAGAGCCGATGGACGACCCGTCCAGGCCGGCATCGGCTCCTCTGCTCTTCGGCTCTTCTGCTGGTCCCGTGAGATGCCAGCGCTGCAACTTTGCGGTTCCCGACCGCCTCGCCGGCTGCAAGAAGCCGCCCTGCCCGAACTGCGGCACCCTGTACCCGCTCGGCGACTGTTCCGACTGAGACGATCCTCCCGCCGGCCCACCCGGTCATGGGCGTGACAGGGTTTACCTTTCGGACGTCTGATGCATACGACGTCTTCCTGCGCAGGTCGCTCATGATTCGTGGGTTCGCGCCGCGGGCGCTGCTCGCGGCTTTCCTGATCGCGTCGCCCCGGCAGGCCGGAGCCCAGGACACCGGTGCGGCCGCCGCCCCGGTCGGGAGCTTCTCCGGCGTGCTGCGCGACAGCCTGCTCACCGGGGGCCCGCTCCCGAACGCGATTCTCTGGATCGAGGGCACGCCCCGTGAGGCCCGAACCAACCTCTACGGCCAGTTCCGGTTCGACAGCCTCCCGCCCGGCCCCTACCAGGTCACCTTCTCGCATCCGGTGTTCGACGCCAGCGGGATTGGCGCGCCACGCTGGCGGATCGACATACCGGCGGAAGGGCTCCAGGGTGTGGTGCTCGCCACGCCGTCGGCCGATGCCCGCTACGGCCGCGCGTGTCCGGGCGCTCGTCCCGCCGGCACCGGTTACGTGATCGGGCTGGTGCGTGATGCCGCTGCCGACACCGCTCTCGTCGGCGCGACGGTGAACGCGATGTGGGCGGAGGTCGCCGTCAGCCGCACCACCGGTGTGACCACCAACCGGCGGAGCGCCCGCGCGGTGACGGGCCCACAGGGCGAGTTCGTGCTCTGCCGCGTGCCGGTCAACAGCGAGGTGACCGTCTGGGCCGCACTCGGTCCGGCCTCGACCGGGCTCGTGACCCTCGACATGGGTGGCCGCGCGCTCGTGGCCCGTCAATTCTCCATCGGGCTTCCCCCCTCGGCGACGGCCTCCCGGGCGGATACGGCCCGGCTCACGGCGAGCCTCGAAGGTGCGGTGAAGACGATCGACGGTGCCCCCGTCGCCGATGCGCGCGTGTTCGTCCGTGGCAGCCGAGCGGTGGTCCGCACCAGCGCCTCAGGCTCCTTCACCCTGAGCGGTCTCCCGCTCGGCACCCAGGTAGTGGAAGTGGCCGCGATCGGTTACGCGGGAGGCAGGCAGGCGGTGGAGCTTCGTCCCGGCGGCCCGGCGCGCACCGAGATCGTGATCGCGAAGTCGCTCCAGACGCTGCCCACGCTCGAGGTGGTCGGCAAGATGGGCAGCGGCGCCGACGTGTCCACCTTTCTCCAGCGGGCGCGGCGCGGACAGGGGCACTTCATCACCGAGGAGGATATCGAGAAGCGGGGCGCGATCCAGTTCGAAGACATCCTGCGCACCGTGCCTGGCGTCCAGGTGGTGCCGGTGGGGCAGGGCTACCGGGTCTACTCCAGCCGCGGTGTCGTGAACATGCAGGGCGACTGCCCCATGACGTACTTTGTCGACGGCGCCTACTTCCCCATGGATCCCACGAACGCCGACCCGTTTCCGGTCTCGCCGATCGAGATCATGGCCATCGAGGTGTACGCCGGGGCGGCACAGGTACCAGCCGAGTTCCAGCGGCTGGTCAGCGGTTGCGGGGCGATCGTGATCTGGACCAAGCGCGGCGGCAGTGCGCCGCGCAGATGAGCCTTCTGCTCATCGTTTAGGCGGTGGTGAGATCGCCACCACCATCACGGTCCGCTCCAGCGCCTCGTCCACGCCGTGCGGAACATCGGCGGGCGCCCAGACGACGGTGCCTGCCTCCGCCACCCGCGTTTCGGTCCCGACCGTCATCCTCGCCTTTCCCGAAACCACCAAATAGAATTTGTCGGCGCCGGCGTGCGTGTGCGCGGGCTGCGTTTGCCCCGGGTCGAAGCAGTTCAGCCCGACGAACAGCTGCCCGCCGCGGAACAGCTCGGGCTTGGCGGCCTTCGCGGGCTGGAAAGTCGTCGCGTCAGCGATCAGGCGAAAGAAGCTCACGGTTTACTCGTCGCTCGTCTCTCGTTACTCGTTACTGCCATGGCCACCCGTATCGAACGCGACCCCCTTGGCGAGAAGGCCGTCCCCGCCGACGCCCTCTACGGCATCCAGACGCTCCGCGCCGCGGAGAACTTCCCCATCTCGGGGCTCCGCCCGCTCCCGGTGTTTGTGGACGCCGTGGTCTGGATCAAGCGCGCCGCCGCGCTGACCCACAAGGAGACCGGACGGCTCGAGCCCCGGCTCGCCGACGCCATCGTGCAGGCCGCCGACGAGGTGCTCGGCGGGCGGCATCGCGACCAGTTCATCGTGGACGTGTACCAGGCGGGCGCGGGCACGAGCCACAACATGAACTGTAACGAGGTGCTCGCGAACCGCGCGAACGAGCTGCTCGGTGCCGCGCGCGGGGCCTACGCTCCGGTGCATCCGAACGATCAGGTCAACATGGCCCAGAGCACCAACGACGTGATCCCGACCGCGATGCGGCTGGCCACGCTGGCGAGCCTGCCGGCGCTCCTCGACTCGCTCGACCGCCTCGCCACGGCCCTGCTGGCCAAGGGCGACGAGTTCGACGGGATCGTCAAGTCGGGGCGCACTCACCTCCAGGATGCGACGCCCATCCGGCTGGGCCAGGAGTTCCGGGCCTACGGCCGCACCGTCGCCCGGCACCGGACGAAGCTGACGCAGGCCGCGGAGTGGCTGCGCGAGCTGGGGATCGGCGGGACCGCGGTCGGCACCGGCCTCAACGCCGAAGAGAGTTACCCGCGTTTGATGCTCAAGCATCTGCGCGCCGCGACGCACCTCGAGCTGTCGGAGGGCAGCGACCGGGTCCAGCTGATGCAGTCCATGGGCGACGTCGCCACGTTCAGCGGTGCGCTCCGGGCCTACGTGCTCGACCTCCAGAAGATCGCCAACGACATCCGCCTCCTGGCCTCCGGTCCGCGCACGGGTCTGGCCGAGATCGCCCTGCCCGCGGTGCAGCCGGGCTCCAGCATCATGCCCGGCAAAGTGAACCCCTCGATCGCCGAGATGGTCAATCAGGTCTGCTATCAGGCGCTCGGTCTGGATCTCACGGTGGCGATGGCGGCCGAGGCCGGACAACTCGAGCTGAACGTCATGATGCCGGTGATGACCCACAACCTCGTGTTCGCGATGAACATCGTCGGCAACGCGAGCCGGGTGCTCGCCGAGCGCTGCGTCGAGGGGATCGAGGCGGACGAGGCGCAGTGCGCCCACTGGCTCGAGCGGAGCCCGGCCCTCGTGACCGCGCTCGCTCCACGGATCGGCTACGCGGAAGCCGCCAAGCTGGCCAAGGAGGCCGTGGCGAGCGGCCTCACGGTGAAGGAGCTCGTGGCCCGCAAGAAGCTCCTCGAGGGCGCGGAGCTGGAAGAGGTGCTCGATCTCAGGGCGATGACGGAGCTGGGCGTGCCGGGAGGGAAGAGCATCCCCGCAGGCGGGTGAGCCAGAAGAGCGGAAGAGCCGAAGCGCAGAAGAGCCGATGGACTGCCCCGTGGGAGTGGTTCACCTGCTCTTCGGCTCTTCTTGCGCTTCTGCTCTTCAGTTAGTCACCGAGCGCTGGCCGTCTCGCGGAAGCTCCAGAATGCGGTACGGCGCCCGATCGGGCCAGCAGCGCTGCAGCAGCGCCAGGGACACGTTGTAGACCGGGGTGCCGCCCCGCGTGCGCCCTTCCAGCTGCCCGTGATGCGCGTGGCCGTGGAACACCGCGTCCACCGGGTAGCGGGTCAGCGGCTCTTCCAGGCGGCTCGATCCGAGGAACGGATAGATCTCGAGCGGCTCGCCCTCGACGGTTCCCTGGATCGGCGCGTAGTGCATCAGGACCACCCGCCGCTCCCCGCGGAGCCGGCCCAGCGCCGTCTCGAGCTTCAGCGCCTCGTCCAGCGCCTCCCGCACGAACGCCTTGATCGCCTGCTCGCCCCAGGGGCCGAGCGCGCGCCGGCCGAAACCTCCGCAAAAGCCTTTGACCCCCGCGAAGCCGACGCCCTGGATCTCGCAGGCCGTCCCGTCGAGCACCTGCACGCCCGCTTCGCCCAGGATGCGCGCCACCTCCGCGGTTTCCTGCGCCTCGTGATCGTGGTTGCCCAGGATCGCGACGATGGGCACCTTCACGCCCGCGAGCTCGCGCGCGAGCTGCCGGGCTTCCGCCGGCTGACCGTTGTCCGTCAGATCCCCGCACAGGGCGAGCACGTCGGCTTCGCCGGCCGCGCGCTCGAGCAGCGTCTGGACCACGCTGGCGGCCGTGCGACCGAGGTGCAGGTCGCCCACGGCGGCGATCCGGAGACTGCGACGTTCGGGTGAGGTCATCGGGCTCCAAGCAACGTTCGGCCGGCCCCCGGGGCGGTGATCCGCCGCACAACCCCGTCGCCGGGGGGCGCGTATTCTGGAAGTTCCAGGAGGTCACATGACGCTCGCGCCGACGCAGTCGGGGGTCGAAACCCCCTCGCACAGCTTCTACCGGGACGCGCTCGACCTCCTCGCCCGGAGCCGGATTCCCTATCTCCTGGGCGGCGCCTTCGCCTTCCTGCACCAGACCGGAATCGACAAGTCGACCAAGGACCTCGACATCTTCGTCCGTCCCGCGGACGTCCCCCGGGTGCTCGAGGTGTGCCGCAAGGCCGGCTATGATGCCGAGCTGATCTTCTCGCACTGGCTCGCCAAGATCCATGCGCCCGAGGGCTTCATCGACGTGATCTTCAGTTCGGGAAACGGCATCGCCACGGTGGACGACGGCTGGTTCGAGCATGCCCGGGAGGGGGACCTGCTGGGGATGCGGGTGCTGATCGCGCCGGTCGAGGAGACGCTCTGGTCCAAGGCCTTCGTGATGGAGCGCGATCGCTTCGACGGCGCGGACGTCGCGCACATCCTGCTGGCCCATGGCGAGCGGCTCGACTGGCGCCGGCTGATCGAGCGGTTCGGACCGCGCTGGCGCGTGCTGTTGGCGCACCTCGTCCTCTTCGGGTTCATCTACCCGTCCGAGCGGGCGCGCGTCCCCGGCTGGGTGCTCGAAGAGCTCGGCGGCCGCCTGGTGGCCGAAACCGGCGCCCCCGACGCGCCCGCGCCGGTGTGTAACGGCACGCTGCTGAGCTGGGCGCAGTATCTGGGCGACGTGCTGAGCGGGGAGTATCGCGACGGGCGGATCCGTCCCCACGGCAACATGAGTGCGCAGGAAGTCGCCCGCTGGACCGCCGCGGACAAGAGCAAGTAGGCGCCCGTCCTTGTAGGTCCATCGCCCCCCGCGCCATATTGCGGCATGCGGGTGACCACCTGGACCGAGTACAGCCTCATCATCTCCCTGCATCTCGCCCGCCGGGCCGGCCCCGCGAGCGAGCCGGTGGCCGCGCGAGAGCTGGCGGACGCCGAGCGCCTGCCGGCCGACTACGTCGAGCAGATCCTTCTCCGCCTTCGCCGCGCGGGGCTGGTCGAAAGCGTCCGCGGCGCCAAGGGCGGCTACTACCTGGCCCGGGACCCCTCCACGATTTCGGTGCGCGACGTCATGACGGCGTCCGAGCACCAGACCTTCGAGGTCAACTGCATATCGCATCCCGTCGACGCCGACCGGTGCGCGCCGGTTGCCCAGTGCAGCATCCGCCCGGTCTGGGTCGCCCTCCAGCAACGGGTGGACGATCTCCTGGGCGGCATCTCGCTGGCCGATCTCATGAAGCAGGAGCCGCAGGTCCAGGAGCTGGTGAGCATCGAAAGGTGAGAGGTGAGAGGTGAGAAGTGAGAGGTAAGAAGTGCGAAGGGGCCCAGCCACGTGCCGGAGCCCCTTCTCACTTCTCACTTCTCACCTCTTACCTTTCGGTCATGCCCGCTCTCTCCCACGACGAGCTCGTCCGTTACGCCCGTCACCTGAGCCTCCCCGACGTGGGACGTGCCGGCCAGGAGCGCCTCAAGGCCGCCCGCCTGCTCGTGGTCGGGGCGGGTGGTCTCGGGTCGCCGGCCGCGCTCTACCTCGCCGCCGCGGGCGTCGGCACGCTCGGCCTCGTGGACGCCGACCGGGTGGACCTGAGCAATCTCCAGCGGCAGATCCTGCACGGCACGGCGGGTGTGGGGTCGCCCAAGGTCGCTTCGGCCGGTCGGCGGATCGGCGATCTCAATCCGTTCGTCCGCGTCGAAGCTCACGACCTGCGACTCGAGGCCGCGAACGCCGCCGACCTTCTCGCCCGCTACGACGTGATCGTGGACGGGTCGGACAACTTTCCGACCCGGTACCTGGTCAACGACGTGTGCGTGTGGCTCGGCAAGCCGCTGGTCTACGGGAGCATCTTCCGGTTCGAGGGCCAGGCCTCGGTCTTTCACGCGCTCCACGGTCCCTGCTACCGCTGCCTGTACGCGGAGCCGCCGCCGCCCGAGCTGGTGCCCAACTGCGCCGAGGGCGGTGTGCTCGGCGTGCTCCCGGGCGTCATCGGCAGCGTCCAGGCGCTCGAGGCGATCAAGCTGGTGCTCGGTGTCGGGGAGACGCTGCTCGGCCGGCTGCTCGTCTTCGACGCGCTCGCGCTTTCGTTCCGTGAGCTCCGTCTACGGAAGGACCCCGAGTGCCCGGTCTGCGGCGAGCGCCCGACCATCACGGCGCCGATCGACTACCACGCGTTCTGCGGGATGAGCAGGGCAGTGCCCGAGCAGGGGGAGGAGGTGGAGCCGACGTCGTTGGCGGCTGAGCTGGCGGCTGGCGACCGGCCGACGCTGCTGGATGTGCGGGAGCCGTGGGAGTGGGAAATCGCCCGGATCGAGGGATCCCGCCTCGTCCCGCTCGGCGATCTGGCCGCCCGGCTGGGCCAGCTCGACAGCCGCACGCCGCTGGTCACGATCTGTCACCATGGGCTCCGGTCGGCACAGGCGCGCGACCTGCTGCGGGCCGCCGGCTTTGCCGGCGTGCGGAGCTTGTCGGGCGGGATCGACGAGTGGGCGAGAGTCGTCGCCCCCGGAATGGCGCGGTACTGAGCTCGGTAGCGAGCTCCCGCCATCGTCTCCTCCGCCATGCCGAAGGGGGGACTCGAACCCCCACGGGCTTACGCCCACTGCGCCCTGAACGCAGCGCGTCTACCAATTCCACCACTTCGGCGAGGGCGCAAACCTAGCCCCCGCGCCACGTTGGCGTCAAGCGGCCGGTTGACCGC
>JBOHSY010000391.1:0-2701 GCA_050733355.1 Gemmatimonadales bacterium
GTCCTGCTGCGCTCCGCAGATCCGATAGGGTGTGGTTGGTCGTGGAGACGTGGTACCACTGCGCCGTAGGATACTCCTGGCCGGTCCAGCTCTTGCCGCGGTTTCGCGACACGTTCGCGCCGCCGTCGTTTCCCTCGATCATGCGGTTCCGGTCGTTCGGCGCGATCCAGAGATCGTGGCTGTCGCCGTGCGGCGTCGTGATGCTCAGGAACGTGCGCCCGCCGTCGGTGGACCGCTGGAAATCAACGTTGCTGACGTAGACCGTGTTGGTGTCCTTGGGATCCGCATAGATCCGCGTGTAGTACCAGGCGCGCCGGCGCAGCTTCCGCTCCGAGTTGACCCGCAGCCAGGTCTCCCCGCTGTCCCCCGAGCGGAACACGCCGCCGGAATCCGATTCGATCAGCGCCCAGACGATCGCCGGCCTGGCCGGAGACACGGCGAGGCCCACGTTGCCGATGAGCCCCTTCGGAAGGCCGGGCTTCCGGGTGAGCTCGGCCCACCGCTCGCCGCCGTCGGTGGACTTGAAGATCCCGCTGCCGGCGCCGCCACTCACCAGTTGCCACGGCTTCCGGCCCGCCTGCCACAACCCCGCGTACAGCGTGGACGGCTCTGCCGGGTCCGTCACCAGCTCGATGGCGCCGGTCGAGTCGTTGCGGAAGAGGATCCGCTTCCAGGTGGCGCCGCCGTCCGCACTCCGGAAGACGCCGCGCTCCGGGTTGGGCGCCCAGACATGACCCAGCGCCGCGACGTACACGACGTCGGGGTTCCTGGGATGCACCCGCACGCGCGCGATCTGCCGCGTCTCGGCGAGCCCCGAGTAGCGCCAGGTTTTGCCTCCGTCCGTCGTCTTGTAGACCCCGTCGCCGTGGGAGACGTTCCCCCGGATCGGATACTCGCCGGTGCCCACGTACACGACGTCCGGATTCGACGCACTGATCGTGATGCCGCCGATGGTGCCGCCGAAATACTTGTCGGTCACCGGCGCCCAGGTGAGCCCGCCGTCGCCGCTCTTGAACACCCCGCCCCCGGTCGTGCCCATGTAGTACTCGTTCGGGCGCGCGGCCGAGCCGGCCACCGCGACCGAGCGGCCCCCGCGGTAGGGCCCGATCTCGCGCCAGGCGAGCGCGGCAAACGCGAGCGAGTCGGGGGGGCCAGCCGTGGCCGTCTGCGCATCAGCGGCTGCGGCCAGGCCCAGGCTCAGCCCAAGCAACGAGAGTTCGAACGCATCGAGGCTCCCGGTGAACCACAGGTTGATGTCTGCGAGGCAGGAGCGGCTAATCGAGGATCTGGACCGGCATGCCCACCTCGAGCCGGCCGGTCCCGGCGTGCAGCAGATTCTGCCCGAAATCCACCTGGCCTTCGCCGTTCCGCCGGAACGTGGCGAGGGTGCGGAGCGGCTCGGGTCCCTGCGGCGCGCCGGTGGCCTGATCGACCGTCGTCGTCACGCAGCGCGGGCACCGTTTGGCCACCCGGAACGCCACCGGGCCGATACGGATCCGTCGCCACCCGTCCTCGGCGAAGGGCTCGCTGCCGGCGACTACGAGATTCGGGCGAAACCGATTCATCGGCACCGGCGTCGCGAGTCGGGCGTTGAGATCGGCCAGGGACGCCTCGGAGATCAGCAGGAAGGGAAACCCGTCGGTGAAGCTGGTTCGCTCGCCATCGAAGGCGTAGTCGGCACCCACCGGGCGCACGACGTGTTCCGGCATGTGGACGAGGCGACACGCGACGCCGACCAGCTCCGCGATCCAGCGGTCGGCGTCCTCCGCTACCGACTCGCCCCGGGTCTCGCCGCCCCAGACGGTTACCACCACCTCCGGTCCCGCAGGCGCCGCGAACGGCAGCTCGAGGTCGGCCCTGCCCGACGCCCGGAGCACGAGCGCGGCGGACCGAAGCTCCGGCCGGATCAGCGCCAGCCGCGGATGCGTCCGCTGGGACAGAAAGTCGCCGGCCTCGTCCACCAGCATCCACCTGCGGTCGTGCCGCAGGCCGAACGAGTCCACCTCCCACGCGGATTGCGGGAGGCCCGCGGCCGACTTGATGGGGTAGACGTTGATCGCGCTGAGTCGAAGCTCGGACATGGGGCGGGAACGCTAGTCGTGAACGGCGACTCGCGCGACCGCCTCCACGACGGTGGCGGCGCACTCGGCGTCGGAGAGCGCGTGGCTGCTGAGCTTCGCCGCCGCCAGCAACCCGTCGACGAGCACTGCATCGTCCGGATCGTGGCCGTGCGCCGCCAGCCAGTGGCGTACGTTGGCGCGGCCGGAGGCGGGCGACACGGCGATGCGCTGCGCGAGGCCGAATGCACCGGCCGGCAGGCTGGAGAACAGGAGATCCGCGAGCGCATCGTCGCCCGACGCCTGCGCCTTGAGGATGGCCGCCGCGTGAATGCCGGTGCCGGTCCGGAACGCGTCCTCGCCCACCACCGGCTGGTGGGCGGGCACGGCGATACCCAGCGCGTCCGCCGCGGTGCGGCAGTACACCGGCAGGCGACCGAGATTCCCGTACGAAGCGCCCAGCAGGTACAGATTGGCGAGCAGGAGCTCCATCTCGGCGTTGCCCGCGCGTTCGCCGACGCCGAGCGCGGTGGCGTGCACCCGGTCCGCGCCGGCGGCGATCGCGGCCAGGCAGTTGGCCACGGCGAGCCCGCGGTCGCGGTGGCCGTGCCAGTCGAGGCCGACGTCGGCGCCCAGCTCCTCCA
>JBOHSY010000392.1:0-4769 GCA_050733355.1 Gemmatimonadales bacterium
GTAAAAAGGCGGACCACAATATCGGCCCTGCGCCTGCGCCGTCAACCGGTCGAGCGACCTCGAATCCGAGCGTCGCCCATTGCGCCGGCAGGCTCCGGCGGGCATGTTGCCGCCTCACAAGCGCTTGCAGCTGACCGACGGGCGGAAGGCCTCGGTCAGGCGGGATGCATCTCCGCGTCCACGCCGGGATCCGCGCATGCAGCCGACAGGCCGACTGTCCCGGGCTCGGCCCCGGCGCAGCGCCCTGGAGAACGCTGCGTAACAATAGCTTGTGCGGGCGCCGGCATGAGTGTCTGCAGCTGACTCGCATCTCGTTGGGCAGTAGTCAGGAGGTAGATCTGCCGACGGTCATTTCCCATGGGGTCGTCGCTCTCAGCCTCGGTGCGTGGTTCCCTCGCCATCAGGTTCCCAGGCGCGTCTGGGCCGTGGGCGCCCTCTGCGCCGTGGTGCCCGACGTCGACGTGGTCGGCTACCAGCTGGGCATCGCGTACGGCGAGGTACTCGGTCACCGCGGGCTGAGCCATTCCCTGCCCTTCGCGGCGGCGCTTGCAACGACGCTGGTGGCCCTCTGTTTTCGGCGGGGCGTCCCCGGGCTGACTGTCCGCGGGCTGTGGAGTTACCTATGTCTCGTCACGGCGTCGCATGGGCTACTGGACGCGTTCACCGACGGTGGGTTGGGAGTGGCGTTCTTCGCGCCGTTCGAGAACGGTCGCTATTTCTTCCCCGTCCGGCCGATTGAGGTATCGCCGCTCAGCGTCCACCGGTTCTTCGGGAAGAGCGGCCTCGCGGTGCTCCGGAGTGAGCTGCTCTGGGTGTGGGTGCCGTCAGCGCTGCTAACGGGATTGGCGATTGCGGTCCGTCGGCGCCGGCAATCGCTGGCTGCTGCCGCCGGACAAGCGCATGCGTCTGGCGGGCGCTCCTCAGCGCCGCCTGACGGCGCGGGACCTCCGACGCGCAGCGGAACCTAGGTTTGAACAACGCGCGGCAGCCCCCGTGACTGCCCTGGAATTCGGGGCTCGCGCTCGTTTGCGCTTCCCGGCCCCCTCGCGGATCCTTGGCTTCGTCCTGTCGAGCCTCCTCGCGTGCTCCGGCGTCCCCCGCCCAGTCTTGCCGGGGGAGATCCCCCTCGATGCGCGCGTGCGAGTGATCGGTCGCAAGCTGGTCGGCGGGTGGCATCCTGGGCGACTTATCCAGTCCGCCGAGCGCTGCCGGGTCGTCACGGTGGCTATCGCCCGGCAGCGGGAACCCATCGCCCTGCTCAATATGGGTCAGATCAGGCGGCTTCAGGTCAGCCAAGCGAACCCGCCCCCGGACTGGTGGACCGAGCCTGAGGAGTCGGAGGAATGGACGGAAATCGATCCCGCGCGGCTGAGGGAGGAGAGTGACCGCTGTCGCACCCACTATCCCACGGAACCCGCCTCTGCGCCGGGAGAGTCCAGCTAGCGCATTCAGCCGGCGAGCGTTGCGCTGGCCACGGCATGATGGCTGCGCGTCAGGGGGTCGGTGAGCACCAGGAGTCTCCAGCCGCTGGCAGGGATCCTTCGGGCGCTGCTCGGTCTGCTGCTCGGAGCGTTCGCCTGGGTGGCGTTGACCGTCGCAGTCGACGTCGGCGTTGGTGCCGTGGTGGGCTAGACGGGCCATCCTCCGGGGCCCGACGTGGCTCCCGGCTGGTACACGGTCTACCGGGTCCTCAGCCCCGTGCTGGCGCTCGCGCTTGGCTGGCATTGGTCGGGGCGGCTGCTGAGGCGTTCGGCCGACGCGCCGCCTAACCACCGCAGGCGCAGCATCGTTCGGCGGACGCCGACCTGCTCGACAACCTAACGATTGGTACTGTCGATGATCCGCAAGCTGAAGGACGGCGGCTATCGGCTCTATTCTCGAAAGTCGGACCCCAAGACCGGGAAGCGGCGGAATCTCGGGACCTTCAAGACGCGCATGGCCGCCGAGAAGCACGAGCGCGCCGTGCAGTTCTTTAGGCGGCGGGGCTGATGCCATAGAGTTCGTATGTGTGGACGCTCCGCCGCAGCTGATGGGCAAACGGTTTGGCGGACCGCCCACGCAGTCGTGGCACGCAGGAAATCGCAGGAGAGAAGGTCGATGCCAAACAAGGTCACGCCGGCCTGACGTCCGAGCAGTGGGGTGCTCGAGATGTGCGCCAAGCGGCGCGGCACCTCGACAGGTGGGCGGAGCAGCACGCGGACCAGGCCGGCGCGGATGACTCAACCGAGTACGTGGCGAAGCTTGGACTGAGCAGCAGTGGTAGCGTGATCCTCATGAACCGCGCGCATGACCGGGTGCTGGTGCCTCCGCCCGCGCGCCCGGCTCTGGCCGCCTTGGCGCTGGCAGAACAACCCTTCGGGTTCACCCACGCCGACGTGGCGGCGATTCGGCGGGCTGCCGAGCGCAGCCAGGATACCGGAGCCGCGACGGTCCTCCTCGACCTCGGGGATCGATTGCAGGCGCTGGTGCCGCCAGCGGCCGCATGAGCACTGCATGCCGCTGACGGGACGGGCGGCAGCCCTTACTGCGGCGCTGGCCGTCGCTTGCGCGCAACCCCGAGCCGTCGAGGCCCCGCGAGCCTGCCGCGGGGCGTCCGGTCTACAAGCACGACGGTCAAGGCCAAGCGCTCGGCGGCTCCGAGCAAGCGCTCATCGCGGCGGTGCGTGCCGGGGCGGCGATTCGCGTGGCCTGGGGCGTGCAACATCCCCGCGATTCGACCCGCTCGGTCGAACACACGGCGCTGCCGGTGTTCCTGACCGCGCGGGGTCGAGGCGGTGCTGCTGGGACTCGGCCTTCGGTGGCTCGCGGACCGGGGCGAGCCCCTGCTGAGCCCTTCCATGGCGGGCGTCCTGGCGCTGCTCCTCTTTGCCATTGCCGCGGTGGCGGTTCCGTTTGCGATAGGCGCATGGTGGGCACGTCCCTGACGTGGCCGATCGCGTGCGGCCGATGGGCGATCGGTTGGGTGGAACGTCGCCTAGCTTATCGAGGTAGGAGAGCGGAAGATGGCAGAACAGTTCGATGCAGACGAAATCGCGGGGTTCGAGCACGCGACCTGGTCCAGATGCGCGAAGGGGTACATGGCTGGGTTCGGCGCCTTGGTGGGAGAGGCGATCAGCCCTTTGCTCGACGAGGCGAAGGCGAGCAGAGGAGACCGAGTCCTGGATGTGGGAACTGGTCCAGGCCTGGTCGCGGCCGCGGCGATGGAGCGAGGAGCCGACGTGGTCGGCATTGACTTTTCCGAAGCGATGTTGGGCGAGGCCCGTCGACTCCACCCGGCGATCGAGTTCCGCATGGCGCCCGCCGAGTCCCTACCCTTTGCAGACGGCCGGTTCGACGCGGTCGTCGGTAACTTCGTGCTCCACCACTCGGGGCGTCCAGACAAGGTCCTGAAGGAGGCCTTCCGGGTAGTGCGTGGGGACGGAAGGATGGCATTCACCGTGTGGGCTGACCTCTCCAAACTCGAGGCCTTCGGCTTGTTCTTTGCCGCGGTGGAGGAGCACGCTGGTGCTGCTGAACTTCCTCATGGCCCCTTGTTTGGTGTCAAGGCATTCGAGGTCTTCCATCAAATGGCCCGCGATGCCGGGTTCCGTGACCCGTCGGTACGAGCGCTCCGGATCGCCTGGCGAACGCACTCGATCGATCCTTTCTTGGCCGCGTTTCGAGACTGGGCGCAGCTGGATGCCCTTCCGAATCACCTTCGAGATGCGATCGAAGCCACCGTGCGGGAGCGAGCCGGTGCCTACCGATCCGGCGACATTTTCACGATGCCGAACCCTGCCATTCTCCTAGCGGCCGTCAAGTGAGTCGACTGCGCCGTGCAGCCCGCGAAAGAGCATCGCTGTCAGCGGTCAGGCGCCTGCAGCTGATGCGCCAGTCGCAGGTTCGTCCGGCCCGTCGCCCAGGCGGTGGCTGCCGGGGCGTCGAGCGGGGCATCCATCGCCGGGTCCGTGCCGCTCTGGTTGTCCGCTTGTGCCGGCGTAACCCTGGGTACGTATTGGGGCGTGCCCCCCCTTGGACGGCTTCCGGCCTCGATCTACCAGCGCGTCGTGGGCGCCCTGCTGGTCATTCTTGGCTTGAGCTTGTTTCTCGCTGCTGCCTGACGAGCGCATGCAGCTGGCGCACCAGGTGAGGAGAACGCGTGGGCGAGGTGACTCTGGACCGCCAGCACGCGACCGAGATCTGCGAGCACTGTCAGGGGCGGATCGCGGTCAGCCGTGGCTCCGTGTACGAGGACGGGCAGCCGTGCGGTCTCGACCTGGCCGGTATGCACCATTGCGGCGCCGATCGGGTGGCGATTCTGGCACTGGCTCTCCTGCCGCCGGGGGGCGGGTCACCGCAAGCCGTCCATCTGCGGGTCCGGGCAACTGAGGAAGCCTTCGAGATGGTGTTTCTGGAGCCGCGGGAATCCCCCCGGGAACCCATCACTATCCAGGGCGGGTGCTGACTCCGGCGGAAGCGCGGGAGAACCGTGGTCGAGGACCTGCCCGAGGTGCGCGCGTTCCTGACCGGGCAGGAGTACCATGAGCGGGCTGGTGAAGCGAGCACCCGCAGAAGCGGACTGCGCCCGGCAGGTTTCCGGGTGGCCTGAAAACACAAAGCCCGGTCGAGTGCATAGGCACCCGCCGGGACGATGGCTCACCGCAGTTTGATCACCCGGGCTGCTGGTGTACCCCGGGGCCCGAAGGCTATGTCGCGTTAACCTGGACGGAAGCTAATCGAACCAGCAGGCGATCACAAGGCGCGAGCAGCCCGCAGCAAGCGCGGGGCAA
>JBOHSY010000393.1:0-1987 GCA_050733355.1 Gemmatimonadales bacterium
GCGCGAACCCGGCGCGAAGGGGACGATACGCGCCCGACCCGAAAAAGATCCCCGCCGCCACGAGGCGGAGCGCCCCCGCCGCCAGGAAGGCCGGATGGTACGCGCCCAGCTCGGACCGCACCGTCCCGGCGCCCCACGCGGCGGTGGCCGCGCCGATTTGGTGGGCGGCGACGATCCAGCCGAACAGGATGCCGACCCGCTCTTTCCCGAACGCGTCCGCGGTGAGCCGCGCGGTCGGCGGCACCGTCGCCACCCAGTCCAGACCGTAGAACGCGGCGAAGGCCCAGCGCGCCGGCTCCGGGCCCGCGAGCGCAGCGGGCAAGGCGAAGAGCGACAGGCCGCGCAGCCCGTAGTACCACGCGAGCAGTTTACGGCTGTCCCACCGGTCGGTGAGCCAGCCCGACGCCGTGGTGCCGACGAGATCGAACACGCCCATCGCCGCCAGCAGCCCGGCGGCCGCGACCATCGGGATGCCGTGGTCCATGCAGGCGGGGATCAGGTGGGTTCCGATCAGCCCGTTCGTGCTCGCGCCGCAGATGAAGAACGTGCCGGCGAGCACCCAGAATGGTCGCGACCGGAGGCCGTCGCGAAGGCCATCGAGCGCTGCCCGCGCGGGGTTCCTTGTGCCGGCCGCCGCAATCGCATCGCGCTCCGTGCCGCCGTACGGGGCGAGCCCGACGTCGCGCGGGAAATCGCGGACCAGGACGACGACCAGCGGCGCCTACGAGGAGCGCGAGGCCGGCCATCAGCAGGACCGGCGCCCGCCAGCCGTAGCCGGCCGCGAGCGCCGCGAGGGCGGGAAGGAAGATCAGCTGGCCGGTCGCGGTGCTCGCTGTCAGCGCGCCCAGCACCGTCCCGCGCCGGGCGGCGAACCAGCGGTTCACCAGGATGGCACCGAGCACGATCGCCGTGAAGCCGGTCCCCACCCCGACCACCCCGCCCCAGAGCAGGACGAGCTGCCAGCGCTCCCGCATGATCGTGGTGAGCCCCACGCCCAGAGCCAGCGCGAGGAGCGCCGCCGCGAGCGTGCGCCGCACGCCGAACCGGTCGATGACAGCCGCCGCGAACGGCCCGATCAGGCCGTAGAGCACCAGGTTGATGGCGACCGCGGCCGAGATCGACGCTCGCGACCAGCCGAACTCCTCCTCGAGGGGCACCAGCAGCACGCCCGGCGTGGACCGGATCCCCGCCGCCACCAGCAGCACCACGAACGTGACCGCCGCGACCGTCCAGGCGTAGTGCAGCCGCTTCACCGGCGGGGCACCAGCGCGACCGCGCGGAGCGGTCCGCCCGAGCCGCCCTCGATCTTGATGGGAAGGGCAAGGAGCAACGAACCGGTCGGCGGGAGCGCGCCGAGGCCGGTGAGATTCTCGAAGCCGGGCACGCCGTGCGCAGCGGCGATGCGATGCACCATGAAGTCCTTCGACTGGCCGTAGTCGATGGACGCGACGTCCGCGCCGAGCGCTCCCACCCGCCGCTCCTCCACCAGCAGCCGCGCGGCTTCGACACCGAAGCTCGGGAAGTGGAGTCGCGATGCGTCGCCCGGGGTGTCATCCCCCAGATAGGCCTTCCGGTCCGGCCAGCGCTGGTCCCAGCCGGTCCGGAGCAGTACCGCGGCCCCGGCGGGAATCTTCCCGTGGCGTCGCTCGAACGCCCGGATGTCGTCCGGCGTGAGCCGGTAGTCGGGGTCCTTCGCGGCCTTCGCGCTCACGTCGATGACGACGGCCGGCAGCACCAGCCGGTCCAGCGGGATGCGATCGGCGGTGGCCCCGCCCTCGGCGTAGTGGATCGGCGCGTCGAGATGGGTGCCACCGTGCTCCGGCATGGCAAACGCGTTGGCCGCGTAGAACCAACCGCCAGGCGTCGGCCCGAAGGCAATCCGCTGAAGCTCGAACCCGCCTTCCGACGTGGGCCAGAAGACGGTGCGCGGGTTCAGCGCGTGAGTGAGATCCACCATCTCGTAGCGCGACAGGTCGATGGTCTGCGC
>JBOHSY010000394.1:0-15625 GCA_050733355.1 Gemmatimonadales bacterium
GGCCGCGACCGCGGCGCCGATCCGCCCCATGAGCGCGCTCGACCGCGTACCCTTGGTCTCGATGTGCGCCGTGTCGAGCATGTTGCGGAGGGCGAGCTGGATTCGCCCTTGCCCGGTCGCGAGCGCCAGGGTTTCCGCCTGCTCGGGCGTGAGCAGCATGGTCACGACGCCGACCGGCTGCGGCTTGCCCTCCTTGTCCTGCTGAATCGACTGCCCGGCCGCGAGCGTTCTGACGTTCTGCATGATGACCTTGGTGGCCGGCTCGCTGGCGCCCGGCGCGTTGTTCATGGTCAGCAGCACGTCGACCCGCGTGGACGGCGTGACGAAGCCCGCCACGCCCACGATCTGGTCCACCGCGATACTCATGGCGCGCATGCCCGGCTCGATGATCACGGGCAGCCCGCCGCCGAGGCCCTGCGCGGCCAGCTTGCCCTCCAGGATCGGCTCGTTCTCCGCCACGCTGACAATCAACCCTCGGCTGAGCGCCTGCTGCGGCGTCCCAATGAATCCGGGCGGCACCGCGCCGCCGACCCAATCGATCGTTTTGAGATCCCGCTCCCCGAGCACCGTGCCCACCGGAAGATCGCGGGCCGCGACGACGATCTCGGCGTGCTTCGGCTGCGCCGCCATGAGCGGCGTGGCCTGCTGGCGGATGTAGCGGAGCGCGAGAAAGGCGGCCGTGCCGCCCGAGGCGAGCGCCAGCGCCAGCATGAGAAACGGACGGCTCCGACGGGCCATGGCTACTCCCTTACTCGTTCCGCATGGTGAACGAGCTGGTGATCGTGATCGGGGCGAATACGCCGCCGAAGAACATCCAGGAGTACGGGATGCGCATCGTGACCGTGACCGGCTGGTCCGAGTTCTCGCAGGGCGTACCGCCGCCGAGGGGCGTGTCGAACGTCACCGTGGGCGCGGTCACCGGCACGCCCGACGTCGCCATGCGATTCTCGATCCAGGCCTCGACGGTCGCTTCCGTGTAGGTCATGTTGTCGGCGAGGCTGCACTGCCGGGTGCCCTCGCGAACGGCATCGGTCGCCAGCTGGGCGAGGTTCCAGGCCCGTCCCAGCTCGATGATGCCCAGGACGAGGAGCAGCAGAACCGGCAGAATGAGGGCGAACTCGACGGTTGCCTGGCCACGCTCATCCCGCAAAGGCTTGTGCCTGATCATACGATACCTGCGCCGAAGAACCACCAGAACCCGCTGCCCGCCGCAATGGCCACGCCATACGGCACCGCCAGCGGCTGCCGCGGCCCGAACCCGCTCGCCGCCCGCGGGCCGACGGTGAGCCACGCGAGCAGCAGCCGCCCGCACGATGCCAGGACCGGGCCAAGCATCCGGCGGCGAGCCGCCTCGGCCAGGGCCAGCACCCCGCCGGCGACCGCGATCGCCAGCGCGGCCCAGAGAAACTGGACCGGGCCGAAAAAGGCGCCCACCGCCATGAGCAGCTTGGCGTCGCCTCCCCCCAGGACCCCGGTCGCGAAGAACGGCAGCGCCACCAGAAATGCCGTAGCCACGCCGAGCAGGGCGCCGGTCAGCCCGGCGACCCCGTGCACGGCGTTGAGCACCGATCCCACGAGCATGCCCGGAACAGTGATCCAGTTCGGAATCCGCCGGCTGCGCAGGTCGGTCCAGCAGGCCAGGGCCAGCAACGCGAGCAACGCGCCGCCTGCCACCAGCGAACGATCCGCGTCGAGCCCGTTCATCTTGTGTCGGCGCCCGCGCCGGGGCAAGGGCAGCGAACCGCCCTCACCCACGGCACGGCAGCGCCCAACCCCCGATCACGGATAGGGGTTCGCCGGCGCGTTGTTCAGCTGCACCGCCGCATTGTTGAACACGTTGCCGATGCTGTTCCGCAGAACGAGAAGGATGGCGATGAGGCCGACCGCCACCAGCGCGATGATCAGTGCGTACTCCACGAGCCCCTGACCGGACTCGTCGCTCCAGAATGCCTTCCACAGCGCCTTCATGCATCCTCCTCGGCCTGGCCGGCCAGAGTGGTGAGACAAACGAATCCCCCCCTCGTTGGGAGGATCCTCGCGGGCAGGTCCTGAGCCTGCCGGTAGCGACGATCGGATGGAGCGTGCGTGATGCCTCGAGTGCCGGGACCGGGGAGCAAGACGTGTGCCCCGGGAGCGCGAAATATGGCACTTGCGGCAACCCCATGCGTTCCAAGCGATTGGCTCCGCAGCCAGCCGCTACGCCTTTGGAGCGATTGGCACGATTTCGCACGCGATCGCTCCGGCTCGCGTGGCGTCCGCACGACGGTCCGTGCGGTCCACGCCTGTCCATCTGAGCAAGCCATTGTCCATCAAGGGGCTACAAGGTGCAAACTTTTGCAGAGAATGGCAATCCTGCCCCGGGAATTCCCCCTCGCGACCCCGCAGCAGGCTCCCACCTCGATGCGCGATTGCAACATGCGACGCCTGCGTGCAACGTTCAAGAAATCGCCAGCATGGTTTCAGCACTCTCTGAACAGCCCCGACCGACGCGCTGACCGGCTTTGCTTCACGGCGCGAATGATGCTGCATCGCCGGCGGTTCTGGCGACCCGCCGTGCGCACACCCTTTCGCGTGTGGATTACATCCATGGCAACGCCATCCGCCGAGCCGGTTTCGCGCCACCACTGGAGCGATTGGGTGGGGCTGATCGCCTTTACCACCCTGGCGCTGCTGCTGTGGCGGCGGTCGGTTGAATTCGGTCTCGCCCTCCTGCCGGTCTTCTGCTACGAGCTCCTCGCGGCGATCAGCTTCATTGTGCGGCGCCCGCTTCGGCGCGGGTCGGCCGGGGTCGTCCCGCGGCTCGTGGCGTACGCGCACAGCTTCATGCCGATGATCTTCCTCGAGGCGGCCGGCCGCTGGCGGCCGGAGTGGCTGCGGCGTACCGACGATGCCGCGTTGAATCTGGTCGGCATCGGGATGTGGCTCGCCGGGGTGCTGATCGCCTTCTGGCCGATGTGGCATCTCCGGACGGCGTTCAGCATCGAACCCCAGGCTCGGGTGCTCGTCACCTCGGGACCATACCGGTTTGCCCGCCACCCGATCTACACCGTCTACCTGCTGATCAACGCCGGGCTCTGGCTCCGGCATCCGACGCCGCAGTTCGCACTCCTGCTCGCGATCTGGGGCGTCCTGCTCCTGCTGCGGGTCCGGTGCGAGGAACAGGTGCTGGCCGCGGCCTTCCCCGAGTACGCCGCCTACCGCCGGCGGGTCGGCGCCTTCGGGCCGCGGTCCGGGGGGCCCGCGCCCGCCCGGGAAGTCTGAACCGTGGCATCCGCCCGGCCACGGCCGTCGCTCTTCGACATCATTTTCATCATCTGGGCGCTGGCGGTGCCGATCGGCTTCGGCGACCGCCTGCTCAGCAGCGACGGCGATCTCGCGCGCCACCTGCGGCTGGGTGAGACGATGCTCGCCCGGGGCGCGTTGCTCCGGACCGACGATTTTTCCCATACGGCCGCCGGCCAGCCGTTCCTCGCGTTCGAGTGGGGCAGCGAGATCCTCTACGCGCTCGCCGCGCGCGCCGGAGGCCTGGCGGGCGTCGCCGTGCTGGCCGGCCTCGTGCTGGCCCTCACGTTCGCGCTGCTGGGTCGCTTCCTGGTACGGCGGGGCTGCGACCCGTTCCTGGCGTACCTGACGGCGATGGCCGCGGCCGTGCTCTCAGCGGCGCACTGGCTCGCGCGCCCGCACCTGTTCACCCTGCTCCTCGTCGTCGTGCTGCTGCAGCTCCTGATACCGGAGGACGAGCGCCCGGCGCCGCTTGGGGTGTTCCTGCTGCTTTTCGTCGTGTGGGCCAACATCCACGGCGGGTTTTCCTACGGCTTCATCCTGATCGGCGCGTTCCTCGCCGGCGAGCTGCTCGAGGCGTGGCGGGGTCCGGACCGGAGGGCCCGGCTCGCGCGCGCCCGCCACCTGGGGGCGGCGCTCCTGGTGGCGCTGCTCGGCTCGCTGGCCAATCCATACGGCGTGGCGCTGCTCGCGCACGTCGGTGGCTTCTTCGGCCGCGATGCAATCCTGCGGCAGACGCAGGAGTTCATGTCGCCGGATTTCCAGACGATCAACGGCAAGCTCTTTCTCGCGGCGATGCTCGCGACGTTCACCGCGCTGATCCTGTCCCGCCGGCGCCCGCCGTGGGCGTGGCTCTTCGTGGTCCTCGGGAACGTCGCGATGGCGCTGATCAGCCAGCGCAACATCGAGCTCTTCGCGCTCACGGCGATGCCGCTCGCGGCGCTCCACGTCACGCCGGAGTGGAAACGGCTCGCCGTGATCCGCCGCCCGCGTGAGGTGTTCGAGCGGGAGCACCGCGGAGTGTACGGAGGCGTCGCGGCATGCATGGTGGCCGTGGTGCTCATCGCGGTCGCGCTGGTCCGCGGACGGGTCGCCGGCGTCGAGCTCGTCCCCGACCGGTTCAGCGAGACCGCCTTCCCCGTGGCGCTCGTGGAGCGCGCGCGGGCCGAGGGGCTCACCGGCCCGATCTTCAATCAGTTCACGTGGGGCGGGTACCTGCTCTACGCCTGGCCGGAGCAGCGGGTGTTCATCGACGGCGGCACGGATCACTACGGCGAAGCGCTGTTCAAGGAGTACATCCAGGTCTGGAACCTCGACCCGGGCTGGCGCGAGGTGCTGGCGAAGTGGAAAACCGATTGGGTCCTGGTGGATCCGCGGTCCCGGCTCGCGACGGAGCTGGCGCGGGAGCCCACGTGGGGGGTGTGGGGGTGCGACTCGATCGGCGTGTTGCTGCGGCGGGGCCCGGCCGATTCCGCGGCATCGGCGGGCGCGGTGCTCACCGCGTGCGTTCCGCCCCGGAAGCAGCCTAGGGGATCCGCGTGAGCTTGTAGGGCTGGTCGCGCGACGACCACCAGGTGGACTCCTCCAACGGCGGGAGGTCGAACCCGTAGTAGTGCCGCATGATGGCCCGCATGGCATTCACCGGGCCCATGGAGTCAGGGATCAGCCCGGCGGGCGCGCCGGGCAGATGGTATGCCGCGAAGATGTCGACGCGCTCGGCGATCCGATCGGCCGTGACGTCCTCGAGGGCCGGCAGGTCGCGTCCCAGCCGACCGTGCCCGTGGTCGGATTGGAGCACGACGATCGCCGGACGCCCGCCCGTTCGATCGAGTTCCTGAACCAGGCGCTCGAGTTTCCGGTTCACGCACTGCACCTGCGCGACGTAGGCGGCCTTCACCTGCTCCGCCTCGGGGCCGTCGTCGCGCTCCGGCCAGTAGGGCTTGGTGTGGCTGCAGTCCGCCGCAAAGAGATAGGGCTCGTGCGGCAGCGCGAGGTGCGCGAAGACGAACAGCGGCTCCGTGCTCCGTGCCAGCTCGCCCAGCCGCGCGAACTTCCAGTCGAACGATTCCGCCGATTCATGCACCTGCGGCAGCAGACCGCGAAAGCAGCGGGCCGTCGCGCACCAGCGCTCCACCGCCCGATGCAACAGGGTGGTCCGGAGCCAGACCGTCTCGAACTCGCGCGGCACGTCCCGCGGATGCTGCACCCGTTCGTCGGCGAAGCGGTTCTCCATCGTAATGGCGAATGCCGACGGCACGAAGACGAACCGGTAGCCCAGGGCCGCGAGCGCCTGCGCGGTGCGGTTGTCTTCGACCATGGGGTAGAGCAGCTCGCGGCGCTGCTCATCCCCGCCGAGCGAATCTACCAGGCCGTCCGCGTATTCCCAGTTGAGCAGCGAGGCAAGTGCGAGAAACGTCTGGACGTAGTTCGCGCGGGGGCCGCGCAGTACCCGAAAGCCGTGCTCCTCGAGGAAGCGCTCGAAGCCGGCGTTGTCGAACCTGTAGTTGGACGCCAGGCTGGCGGAACCGGTGTACTTGTCGAGCACGATGAGGAAAAAGTGCGGTCGCGTCCCGGTGCCGTCCCCCGCTCCGGGCGGGCTCGAGTGCGGCGGGCGGGCCACGCGTGGCGGCGGGGCGCCGCGGGCAAACGTCACGGCGGACCCCCCGACCAGTATCGCCATCACGACCGTGAGGTACCGCGATACGGCGGCGTAGGAGCGCCCCGGCGCCCGGGCCGACATCGCGGTGGCGCCGAGCAGAAGCCCGGCGAGGGGAAGGGTCACCGCATCGTGCGCCAGGAAGCCAAGTGGCGGAATGCTCAGGAGCAGCTCCCGCACGTACCCATGGCTCGCGAACACGATGACGCCGAGAAAGGCGAGGATCGCGCGCCGGTGGGGATCGGGCGTGATCAGGCGGGCGAGCAGCAGCAGCGCGCCGGCCACGGCCAGCGACACCGCGAGCGGCATCACGAGCTCGGCCGGGCGGATCCCTTCGCCGCGATTCGCCGCCGCGAGCGCGAGCACCGGATAGGCGGCGGCGAGGAAGGGATAGAGCACGGAAAGACGGCGGGTCACGACGCGGTCAGCGTACCGGGGTGAGCCGGTACGGACGGGAGCCATCCGACCAGTAGCTGGCGTCCACCAGCGGAGGCAGGTCGGCGCCGAAGTAGTGCCGCATGATGGCGCGCATGGCATTCACCGATCCGATCGAATCATGCACCAGCCCGGGCGGCGCACCGGGCAGATGATACGCGGCGAGCACGTCCAACCGCTCCGCCACGTTCGGCGCGGGAATCGCGTCGAGCGGCGGCGGGTTCAGGCCGAACCGCCCGTGTCCGTGATCGGACTGGATCATGATGACCGACGGTCGCCGGGCGTTTCGCTTCAGGGAATCGACGAGCCGCAGGAGCTTCCGGTTCACACATTCCAGCTGCGCGAGGTACGCGGCCTTCACGCGCCCGGCGTTGGGCCCCTCGTCGCGCAGCGGCCAGTAGGGCCGGGTGGGCCGGCACGCCGCGTCGTAGACGTAGGGCTCGTGAGGCACCGGCAGGTGCGCAAGCACGAAGAGCGGCTCGTCGCTCGCGGCCAGACGTTCGAGCTGCTCGAACTTCCAGTCGATCGACCCGGCCGATTCGTGCGCGTTCCACACCAGACCGCCGGTACACCGGTCGCACCAGCTGCCCAGCAGCGGATACAGCACGGTCGTCCGCAGCCAGGCGGCCTCGAACTCGTGCGCTGCCACGCCCGGGGGGGGCAGCTGGAGGTCCGCGAAGCGATTCGCGGCGGTCGGCGCGAAGGCGGTGGGCAGAAACACGAATCGATACCCGAGCGCCTGCAGCGCCCGGGCAGTCCGGTTGTCCTCGATCAGGGGGTACAGCAGATCGCGCCGCTGTTCCCGCGGGTCGACACCGCGAATCAACGAATCGACGTAGTCCCAGTTGAGCATCGCCGCCAGTGCGAGCGACGTCTGCACGTAGTTGGCGCGGGCCTTCCGCGCCACGATGAGTCCCCGCGCCTCGAGGGCGCGCTCGAACGCGCCGTTGTCGTACGCGTAGTGGGCCAGGAGGCTGCGGGAGCCGGTGTACTTGTCCGGCACGATCACGAAGACATGCGGACGCTCGCCGCCGGCGCTCATCGACGGCAAGACCGGGACCGGCGGGCCGGCTACCGCGCTGGCGGAGCGTGGCGCCGACGCGAGGCCGACCAGCGCGATGCCCACGAGCAGGCCCATGACCACGTTCAGGTAGCGCGTCACCCCGGCGTAGGTCCGCCGCCCGGAGCGCGCCGACCAGCCGATCGCGACGATCGCGGCCGCCGCCGCGGGCAACGCGACTGCATCGGTGGCCAACCGGTCGAGGGGGGGAAGGTCGAGTAACAGCGCCTGCCAGTATCCGTAGCTCACGCAGACGACCACCGCGATGAACGTCACGATTCCCCGCCGATGCGGGTCCCGGCTCACCAATCGGCTCAGCAGCCATGCGCCTGCCGCCACTCCCAGGGCCACGGCAAGCGGGCGCGCCAGATGGCCGGGTCGCTCGAGGTCGCCGCCGTTGGCGGCGGCGAGCGCCAGCACGGAATAGACGGCGGCGAGGAAGGGATACGCCACCGGCCGCTCCGGCATCAGCGCCGGGCGAACCGCGCGACCAACGCGCCCAGCGCCCCGGTCACCTGAAACCACCAGCGCTTCACCGTGAACGCCGCGCCGAGCAGTCCCGCCACCATCACCTGGAACAGGATGCTGCCGGCCTGGGGATCGACGTACATGGTGCGATCTCCGGTCAGGAGGAAGGAAACGGTACCGGCGCGGCCGTGCGGCCCGGTGGTCGCCGGCGCGCGGCAGCGGACCACCCGGCGAGGGCCAGGAAGATCACCGTCCCGGCGAGCATCTCGCCGTCGAGCAGCCCGAGGCGCAGCTCCGAGACCCGCGCGAGCTTCGCGTCGGCCGTGCCGGGGGCGGTCGAGGGCGTGGGAGCGCTGCGCGGCGCACTGGTGGCCACGCGCTCGTAGACGTCGTACTCGCCGCGCGGTCCTGCGAACTGAAACCCGGTGAACCACGACGCCAGGGCGGCGTCCTGCCCGAAGTAGCGGATATAGTGCAGGCGGCGCAGACCGTTGCTCCGGACATCCCGCGCCGGCCGGAGGACCAGCAGCAGGCGTGGGCGCGACCGGAGGAGATCCTCTTTGACCGTCTCGAAAAAGTAGCGCTCGCGCGCGCCCATCGCACCCGGAGGGCGGTAGGGAAGCGGCGCCTCCGCGTGCAAGTCCTTCCAATAGCTCACCGGAAAGAGCCACAGGTGAGGGTATCGGGACGCCAGCGGCACGGCCGCATAGTTGACGAGCGGGAAGGCCGAGCCGATGTGATAGGAGAGCACGGCCAGGGGTTCCCCTTGTCCGCGGTCACGGACGAAGGTCACCAGATCCATGAACTCGGCCCGCGCGCGGCGCGCGGCCGGTCCCCCGCCCAACAGGTCCAGTGTGGTGCGCCCGAGGAGCACCAGGATGATCGCCGCGACGAGCGGGCGGGCGACCCGGGCGTAGAGCCGCTCGCTCGGTGTCGGCGCCCGCTCCCGTGCTTCGGCGGCGACGACGACCAGCAGGAGCAGCGCGAGCGCGAACGCCGGGTAGAAGTGGTAGCGCAGTCCCTTTTCCTGCGCGGCCCCGGCGAGGAGGCAGCCCGCGGTCGCGACCGCCAGGAGCCCCCAGAGCTCGGGCCGCGTGCTCGCCCGGCGGGCGGCGACGGCGGCGAGGAGCGCGAAGAGGACCAGCGCCACGCCGGGGCCCGTGAGCAGGAGGCGATAGAACGGGTCGCGGAGGTAGATCGCGTAGGCGGGGCCGAGCTCCTTGACCAGGCGGAGGTAGTCGGGGGTCAAGAGCGCGACGCCGGCGCCATACGCGGCGAGCACCGCGACGGCCGCGACGGCTTCCGGGGTGAGCCGGCGCCGAAGCTCCGGGCGGCGCAGGCGCGCATAGAGCTCGACGGCGAGCCAGGCGAGCCCGAAGTGCGGCTTGAGGGCGAGCGCCAGCCCGCCCAATGCGCCGGCGGCGGCGGCTTCGGCCCGCGGCAGCTCGCGCTCCAGCAGGCGCGCCGCAACGACGATCAGATACGGCAACAGCAGCGCCAGCACCAGCTGCTCCCGCTCGCCGAAGTCCTCGCCCGCCATGGGGAAGAGCGCCATCACCGCCGCGAGCAGCACCAGGCGGCGCGCCGGCCCACCGAGCGGCAGGTGACGCCGCAGCAGGCCGCGGGAGACCAGCAGCAGCAGGCCGAGCGCGAGCGCCGTGCCCACCCGATAGAGCAGAAGGTCCGAGCCGCCCGTCAGCCGGGCGAGCCACACGACGGGGAGGTTGAGCGCGACGATGAGGGGAGGATTGATCTCGACCACATCGCGATAGAGCGTGGCGCCATCGAGGACGCGGCCCGCGGCGTAGAGGAGAAAGGCGATGTCGGGCATGGCGATGCTCGCGCACTGAGCGGCGAGCGTCAGCGCCGCAACGGCGCCGGCGAATGCCCAGACGGCCGCGCGATGTCCGAGCAGTGCGCTCAGAGCGCGACCGCGCGCGCCGGACCCGGGGGTGCGGTCCATGGAGCGACGTGTGGCACGGTGTAATCCCCTCGTTGCCGCCGGGCGCGGATCAGCAGGAGCTCCCATGCCATCCGGACCGAATCGGTGACCAGGTTGATGCGGGAGCCCGGTTGGTGGACCCAGTTGATCGGCACCTCGGCAATCCGGCACCGGCAAAGCCGAGCCATCATGAGGACCTCGACATCGAAGCTGAACCCGGACGTGCGCATCCGGGAGAAGAGCGCGTGCGCGACCGGTCCGCGGAACAGCTTGAAGCCGCACTGCGTATCCGCGATGTCGTGCACACCGCAGAGGCGCACCAGCGCGTGGAACGCGCGGCCGATCAGCCGACGGTGGAGGCGGGCGCGGACGGCCACGCCGTCGGTGCGCAGCACCCGCGACCCGATCGCCACGTCGGCCCCGGCGGACACGGCCGCGTGCAGCCGCTCGAACTCGGAAGGCGGCGTGGCGCCATCCGCATCGGCGAAGAGGACGAGGCGGCCGCGCGCGTTCACCACGCCGGAGCGGACCGCGTAGCCCTTCCCCCGATTCTCGGCCAGACGGATCAGTCGGAGCTCGGCGAACTCTGTGCCGACTCGCTCTGCAATGGGGGTCGTGCCGTCAATGCTCCCGTCGTCAACGACGATAAGCTCGAAGGCCTGACCCCCGCCTCGAAAGTACCCCAGGTACGAACGCAGAGTCGGCTCGAGGCGTATCTCCTCGTTATACGCCGGCACAACGATTGAAAGGTCCAGTAGGTGGCGGGTCATGATCCGTTGCCGTGGCAACAGGCGTACCAGCCAGCGTGCCGAAGACCGCCGGCCGAAAGTCCACACGCCCGGCGATAGCGGCTTGTCGGCTGGGGGCAGCACAGGCGCCGCCGTCTCACCACTGCTGCGCATGCGCAACACCCCCGTGCTTGCAACTGCCGAGCGGCATCGGGAGTAGCGGTCGCTCGTCTTGGCTTGCGCGGACCGATCGGCGCCTCCAGATCGCCAGGCGGCCGGCCGTGCCAACCGAATCGTATTGGGCGAACGTCCGCGCGACTGCCGAATCGGCGCCGAAGTGCCGGTACCAATTCAACGGCCGCTTGCCAGTCCGGCTCGCGAACAGATCCGGCGGCTCGACAAGAAGCCATCGTGGGGGCCGTGCCACGAATGGATCCGCGATCGCTCGATACATGGCTTCCTCCGCGGGTGAACGCTGCCCCGCTGGCAAGCCGCCTGTATGGCTCTCCACCCACACCGCCACGGCCCGCTGCGTGAGATGCCCGTCGGCTAGGTAGGCCGAGGGATGCGCATCCCACAAGGCGGAGCTCCAAATCGCGAAACTGCGATCAGGCTGCGATCGCAGGAAGTTGGTGACGGCGCCGGAGGTCCGGCGCCAGTCCATCCTATCCCCCGCCGGTATATCCCAGAAGAAGAAGGCCGCCTGACCGGCGGCAACCAGTGAAAGAATGCCGAAAGTCGCTCCGACACGCGAGCGCTGCACGAGCGCCGCCAGCGCCGCAACGCCGAAGCCCTGCACCACTAGCCAGTGGTAGTACCAGCCCTTCTGCTGCAGGATAACGGCGGCCACCGCGCCCAGGGCAGCCATGGCGAGCGCTCGCGGCCACGGATGCAGGCCGGGCCGGACAAGCACGACAAGCAGGAGGGGGAGGAGGGGAACCAGAATCGTAAGGTTCAGTCCCAGGACGAAGTACCAGGCACGCGAGGAGAACTCCGCGTAAAGCGGCGCGTACAGTCTCAGTGTCTCGAGATACGCGGCTGAGAAGAGAAGCACAGCCGCGACATAGGTGAGGCCCACCACCAGCGCGCCGACCTCGCGCACGTCCGGCCCCCTCTGGAGGACTGGTCTGGCACGAACAGCCAACCATATCGCCGCGTAGAACGGTTTCAGCCCCACCGCCAGTCCAGCCAAGGCCCCTGCGAGGAATCGGGTTCGCGGGTTAAGGGGTTCCGTTTCAGCGTCTCGCACGACGGTCGCGAGCAGCGGCAGGAACAGAATCGCGATCCACTGCTCTCGCTGCCCGGTCATGAATCCTGGAATGACACCTAGCGCCACCAGCAACCACGGCAGATGCCGCTGCGCCGACGGCACCCGGGCAACAACCCAGGCGCAGGCGAGCGAGAGAACGCCCAGTAACGTGAGGCGATAAAGCAGCGCTGGGGGAGTACCGATGAGCTGCTCAAGCCCGACAATCGGCATGCTGAGCCAGACGATCAGCGGCGGGTTGATCTCGATGAGGTCCACGTAGAGTCGATCGCCTGCGAGCACTCTCCGGGCGTCGTAAAGGAAAAGGCCGACGTCGTGATTTAGCGGTGTGAGCAGGATAGTGGCAGCCGCGGCCAGCCACGCACCGACCAGAGCGACCCACCATCTCAGGCTGCTGCGGTTGTATTTCATCAGGTGGGGGCCGAGCGGGATCAAATGATCTTGCGTAGGCCGGGCGGACCGGCAGCGGCCAGGAATGGGTCCGCCACGGTGACCGCGCTCGGGATGCACCAGGCAAGCAGTGACGTGCCGAACGGCAGCCGAGCCCAGCGAAGCAGACGCTCTTCGAGCCGCGATGCACTGAACAGCGCCTTGTTCAGCCATACCGGCGGGATCCCGGCCGGCACCGCAGCGCCGCTGATCACACTCTCGGCCGCACGCACCAGAAGCTTCGCCGGGAAAAGCCAGTGGAACAGGTACCGGCTGGACAACAGAGTGAGGCCGGCGCGGCGCACGACCTCCTTGAACGAGGCGCGGGTGTAGCGCACGACGTGCTCGTTGTAATCGTCGTGCCGGGTCCAGGCGGCCGGAAACGCGGGCACGGTGACGAGCAGGGCGCCGGAAGGCTCGAGCAGAGCGCGAACTCTTTGGAGGGCATCGACCGGCTCGTGCATGTGCTCGAGCACGTCGAGCATCAGCACCAGCCGGAACGGCGAGCCAGTCGGTAGGCTCGCGTCGAACTTGCCCACGTGAATCCGGTGTCGATACGGCCCGTCGTCGCGCACCAGCGAGGGATCGCCTTCCACCCCCCAGACCTCGCCGAAGCGGCTCAGCTCGTCGAAGAACAGCGCGTCCCCGCACCCCACGTCGAGAATGCGTCCCCAACCCTGCGGCGGCGCGTTCCGCGCGATCTCGCGCACCAGCACGGCCTCACGCGCGCGCCACCACCAGTGCCGCCGGTACAGCTCGCGGTAGATGCTGGCGTACGCCTCCTTCATCCCGCACGCTCCACCCGGAGACTCTCGCTCCGTGCCACGGAAGCGTCCGGCGAGCGCCGGAGCACGCGTTCCGCGACGTAGAGCGGCCGCCGCTTGACCTCCTCGTAGACGCGTCCGAGGTACTCGCCGAGCAGGCCCAGGAACAGGAGGTTCATGCCGGACAGAAACGTCATGACCACGATGAGCGCGGTGAACCCCTGCGGCACCCGATCGAAGAGCAGTCTGGCGACGATGCTGTAGACGGCGAACGCGCTGGACAGCGCAATCGCAAGGAACCCCAGGAGGGCAGCGGCACGGAGCGGCGCCACGGAGAACGAGAAGAGCCCGTCGAACGCCAAGCCGAACAGCCGGGACCAGCTGTACTTGCTCCGGCCGGCCGCCCGTTCGGCGCGGTGCACCGGCACGCCGATCTGGCGGAAGCCCACCCACGCGCGGAGACCCCGAAGGTACCGCTGGCGCTCGGGCGCGTCCCGGAGCTGGTCGACCACGCGGCGCGACATCAGCCCGAAGTCGCCGGCGTCGAGCGGCAGCGCCACGCTGGAGAGCCCCGCGATGATGCGGTATGCCGCCGCGTACGCCAGCCGGTGCAGCAGCCCTTCCTTGCGGGAGCTGCGCTGGGCGTAGACGACGTCGTACCCTTCGCGATACCGCGCGACGAACTCCGGAATTTCCTCCGGCGCATCCTGGAGATCGCCGTCCATCAGCACTACGGCGTCGCCGCCGGCGTGATCCAGCGCCGCGCTGAGCGCCGCCTGGTGCCCGAAGTTCCGGGACAGCGCGACCGCGACCAGCCGGTGGCGGGACTGGATTTCGGTGAGCAGCAGCTCCCGGGTGCCGTCGGTGCTGCCGTCGTCCACGATCACGATCTCGTGCGGTCCGCCCGGGAGCTCGTCGAGCACCGCGTCGAGGCGCCGGATGAGCTCGGGCAGGATCTCGACTTCGTTGTACACAGGCGCCGCCACACTGAGGCGAGGAGAGCCGGTGCTCATGGACGCTGCCCCCGGAAGTAGACCATCTCCCAGAGTGGAACGCCGAGCGCGCCGACGACATACGGCTCGCAGACGTCGACCATGAAGTGCCCCATTACGAGCTCCCGCCACCGCTCGACGGGACGGGCGTATTTGCCCCGGTCCCAGCGCGCGAGGAACCGGGCCGGACCGGCCGACGCCGGCAGGACCAGCTCCAGTACGTGTACGTGGCCGCCGTCCGCGAGGAGGCTCCGCACGCGATCCAGCACGATGTACACCTCGTCGTCCGACAGGTGATGGAGGAAGCTGTTCACGAGGATGAAGTCGTAGCGCGCGCCGGGCGGAAACCGCGCCGCGATGACGTCCGCGGCGACGAACTCGCGGCCA
Source organism: Gemmatimonadales bacterium (assembly GCA_050733355.1). GTDB lineage: Bacteria > Gemmatimonadota > Gemmatimonadetes > Gemmatimonadales > GWC2-71-9 > DASQPE01. Next base: position 14,411 of record JBOHSY010000394.1, read on the forward strand.
TAGCGGCGCCGCGCATAGCGCACGTACCGCTCGTTGATGTCCACGCCGAGATACTCGGAGCCGGTGAAGTAACGGGCATTGGTGCCCGGCCCGCAGGCGAGGTCTAGCACCCGGCGCGGGCGGGTCACATCGTTGTGCGCCAGCAACGGTCGGAGCTTGCGGTCGGCGAACGGCGCCTGCCACAGGCCGTACACACGCGGATGCTCCAGCGCCTCAAGCACGGCTCATTCCTTCCACCGCACGGTGAACCTGCCGACATCGACGGCCGCGGGAAACTCCTCCTCCAGCGCGCGCTGCACGGCCGGTGCGAGCGGGTGGGAGAACTTTGGATGGCGGTTGATCGCGACCGCCGTCACGTGGTGCGCCCGCAGCAGCTCCGCCGTCGGCTCGGCCGCGGGCTCGGTGAACTCGAACAGCGCCCGCGTCGGGTTGCGAAGCCCGGCCAGGTAATACACCTCCGGCGCGTCGGGTCCGGCGTAGGTATACCCGCCGTTCGCGTGGCGTCCGAGCTCCTCCACCACCGCCCGGTAGTGGAGGGCGTCCGGAACCGGGACCCGGAGACTCGCCCGCGGCATCCCCAGCGACACCAGCGGCACCCGCGGCCTGAGCCCATACCACATGGCACCTTCCCCGCGCCCGTTCAGCCAGACGACCGCGAAAACCGCGAAGGCGAGCAGAACCACGCCGGCCTCGACGCGCGGAGCGGCTCGCCCGATGCGCCACACGGCGGCCCCCGCCAGCATTGTGAGCGGCGCCACGTACGAGAAGTAGATCGGCGCGGCGAAGGGATACTGCACCAGGCTGCACATCCCCGCCGCAGCGAGACTCGCGTAGGCACGCAGCCAGTCCGCGTCGGACATGTCCGCGCGCGGACCGCGGCGCAGCAGCAGTACCGAGCCGGCCAGCACAACGAGCGGCGTGCTCTGCGACATCGCCAGCCACCCAAGCCAGTAGACCGAGTCCTTCCCGCCACCGACGAACGTCGCGAGCACGACCGCGACCGCCACGCCGCCGGCGAGCCGGCGAAGCCGGGCCCACCGCGTGCCGACGGCGAGCAGCAGCAATCCCAGCCCCAGGGCAGGTAGCGCCATCGTAAGGGGGCGGGGTGGCCATGCCGCCTCGGCGAGGCGCGTGGTCGGCGCAACGAACACTCCGCGACCGAGCGCGTCGAGCGTTCCCGACGAGGCGTACGGCGCGGCCAGCGCGAGGAGCGGA
>JBOHSY010000395.1:0-1459 GCA_050733355.1 Gemmatimonadales bacterium
CGGCGCGACAGGCCGAGCCCCAGCATGACGAGGAGCGCGTGCGCGAGCGCGCTCCCGGCGATCGACGGCCAGCGCGCCGCGCGCCGGCGCGGCAACCCGGTCCAGGTACCCCGTCTCACTCAGCCGCGGCCGGCGCAAGCCCGGCGCGAAGGGGGCGATACGCGCCCGACCCGAAAAAGATCCCCGCCGCCACGAGGCAGAGCGCCCCCGCCGCCACGAACGCCGGATGGTACCCGCCCAGCTCGGAGCGCACCGCACCGGCGCCCCACGCGGCGGTGGCGGCGCCGATCTGGTGGGCGGCGACGATCCAGCCGAACATGATGCCCACCCGCTCTTTCCCGAACGCGTCCGCGGTGAGCCGCGCGGTCGGCGGCACCGTCGCCACCCAGTCCAGCCCATAGAACGCGGTGAAGGCCCAGCGCGCCGGCTCCGGGCCGGCGAGCGCCGCGGGCAGGGCGAACAGCGACAGGCCGCGCAGCCCGTAATACCACGCGAGCAGTTTGCGGCTGTCCCACCGGTCGGTGAGCCAGCCCGACGCCGTCGTCCCCACCAGATCGAACACGCCCATCCCGGCCAGCAGCCCCGCGGCCGCGACCATCGGGATGCCGTGGTCCACGCACGCCGGAATCAGGTGGGTGCCAATCAGTCCGTTCGTGCTCGCGCCACAGATGAAGAAGGTACCTGCCAGCACCCAGAACGGTCGTGAGCGGAGCCCGTCGCGGAGGCCATCGAGCGCGGCGCGCGCGGGGTTCGCCGCGCCCGCCGCCTCGACCGCGTCGCGTTCAGTGCCGCCGTACGGGGCGAGCCCGACGTCGCGCGGGAAATCGCGGACCAGGACGACGACCAATGGCGCCACGAGCAGCGCGAGGCCGGCCATCAGCAGCACCGGCGCCCGCCAGCCGTAGCCGGCCGCGAGCGCCGCGAGAACGGGAAGGAAGACGAGTTGGCCGGTCGCGGTGCTCGCCGTCAGCGCGCCCAGCACCGTCCCGCGCCGGGCGGCGAACCAGCGGTTCACCAGGATGGCACCCAGCACGATCGCCGTGAAGCCGGTCCCCGCGCCGACCACCCCGCCCCAGAGCAGCACGAGCTGCCAGCGCTCCCGCATGATCGTGGTGAGACCCACGCCCAGAGCCAGCGCGAGGAGCGCCGCCGCGAGCGTGCGCCGCACGCCGAAGCGGTCGATGACGGCCGCCGCGAACGGACCGATCAGGCCGTAGAGCACCAGGTTGATGGCGACCGCGGCCGAGATCGACGCTCGCGACCAGCCGAGCTCCTCCTCGAGGGGCACCAGCAGCAGGCCCGGCGTGGACCGGATCCCCGCCGCCACCAGCAGCACCACGAACGTGACCGCCGCGACCGTCCAGGCGTAGTGCAGCCGCTTCACCGGCGGGGCACCAGCGCGACCGCGCGGAGCGGTCCCCCCGAGCCGCCCTCGATCTTGATGGGAAGGGCAAGAAGC
>JBOHSY010000396.1:0-2116 GCA_050733355.1 Gemmatimonadales bacterium
TGACGGATCGGCTTGAGCAGCGCGGGATCGAGCCGCCCGAGCCGGGCCAGGGTCTCGGCGTCCACCCGATCACTCTTGCGGTCGCTCCCGTAGATCAGGCGCAGCTGCCGCGCGTTGGCCACCAGCACCTCATGCCCGAGCCGGCCCAGCAGCCGGCTCACCCACGGTGAATGGGTGCCGACCGCGAGCACGATCCGGCAGTGGGGGAGTGCGGTGAAGTCGCGCTCGAGCGCCGCCGGTGTAGTGCGGAGCCGCTCGGTGGCGACGACGCGTCCCTGCGCGCCGAGGCCGCAGAGCTGGGTGAAGCGCTCGCCGAGATCAAGGCCAACGGTTAGCTTGCGAGGAGTCATCCGCGCGGTGACCATAGGGCCAACCTCTGGGCTGTGGGCAGTACGCCCGTGCATGGGTTTGGAGACCGCTGAACGGTAGCCTGCCGCTCAGGGGTTGGGCTTCTCATCCCAATCCGATGCGCCAGTCGTTAGGCGGCCGGCCTGTCCGCTCACGTGGAGGCCCCACTGGTGATCACCGCCACGCCCCAGATTCCCCGGGCTGCTCGCATTCTGGTGCTCACCGGGAGCGGTATCGCGTTGGGCACGGCGGCCTTTCATGCGACCGGCTACGCCCCGCTCGAGCGGGCGCTCGCGCGCGCCGACCTGGGGGAGTTCTTTGGTCGCGGTCTCCCTGGCCTCTGGCTCATGTTTTCATTGCATCTCGTGGCCCTGGCCGTCGCGGGCGCGTGGGCCGCGTGGTGCGCTGCCGCAGCTGCTCGACCGCTGCTGGTGTTGATCGCTGCGCTGCTGGCACTCGACGTGACGATACTGACTGTCTATGTCGGGGTGTTCGGTGGCACGCTTCTGCTTGGCGGGGCGGCGGCAGCTGTGGGAGTCGGCGCCGCCCTCTGGTTGCGGGGCACCACGGAGTCCTAGCGCCACAAGGCGGGCCGCCGCCTAACCAGCGCATGCAGCCGACAGTCGCGGACCGGTTCCGAGCTCCGCTCGGGCGCTGCTCGCCGATGGCGATCCAGCTGAACGTAGGTTGACTCGGGCGCGGGCCTTGCCGCCCGCAGCTGATGCGCGATGTCGTTAGGCAGCAGCCGCAGATCGCGGAGGCTTTATCGTCGAATCCCCGTGGTTCCTGGGAGCTGCGGCTGTTCTGGCGGGAGCAGTCGCGGCGGTGTCCGGTTTCGGGATTGGAAGCCTCCTGACACCGCTTCTGATGCTATCCATGCCCACTGCACACGCCGTCGCAGTTCTAGCGATTCCCCACGCGTGGGCCACCATCATTCGGTTCATCCGTCTGCGCGCCGACGTTCATATGCCGACCTCGGCAATTCGGCATCGCTAGTGCCATCGGGGGATTGGCGGGAGCGACGCTGCAGTCTCGTCTGGGCAGTACCGTCTTAACGTTGGTTCTGGCCACGCTGCTAGTACTGGCTGGCAGTTCCGAACTGGCGCGTCGCCCCGTCCCATTGCCGCAAACTCCGTTCTGGCGTCTCGTAGGCGGGGTTCTGTCGGGAATCTTTGGCGGGCTCGTCGGCAACCAGGGTGGGATCCGGGCTGCGGCTTTGCTCGGGTTTCAGCTCCCGGCCCGGCCACTCGTCGCCACCGCAACGGCCGCGGCCCTGCTGGTCGACATGGCGCGCGTTCCCATTACTTCCTGTCGGCGGCTCAGTCATCCTTGGGGCCACGAAGCTGTGGCTCATTGCCTCAGCAGGCGTGATGATAGGTACCTTTGTCGGTGTGCCGGTCCTTGAGTCGCATTCCCACATCGACGTATCGCAGACTCGTTGGTGGAGTTCTCGTACTTCCGGGAATCGGCCTCGTTGCGGCGGCCCTCTGAGCTTCGGAGCAACGCCGAAGGCTGCTGCCTAACCAGCGCATGCAGCTTCCATGAGAAGGCCAGGTTGTGAGTGGGCCGACGTGGCGGCGAGGCCGGAGCTCACCGACGTGCGTCCAGTCGCACTCGCAGGGCAGGCGCGTCCTGGTGCAGGGTGAGGTGCGCCCGGAGGGCGGCGATCTGACGGACGATCTCGGCAGGGGCCGGATCACAGCTGCCATCGCAGTCCCTCGCCCGGGCGGTTGAGCGCCCGCCCGCCGCTCCCGGGGAGGTCAGACCG
>JBOHSY010000397.1:0-12960 GCA_050733355.1 Gemmatimonadales bacterium
CCGCGGCCGCGGTGCGCGAGCGCCTGGGCGCCCGCCGGCCGGAGATCGCCATCGTCCTCGGATCGGGCCTTGGCGGTCTGGCCGGTTCCGTTGCGGCCGGGGTGTGCATTCCCTACCGCGAGGTGCCGGGCTTTCCGGAGCCGGCGGTGGCCGGGCACGGCGGTGAGCTCGTCGCCGGCACGCTCGGCGGACGGCCGGTGATCGCGCAGAGCGGCCGGTTCCACCTGTACGAAGGCCACGCCGCGGACACCTGCGCCCTCCCGGTGCGCGTCTTCGGCGCCCTCGGCGTCCGCACGGTCATCCTCACGAACGCCGCGGGCGGGATCCGGCGGACCTTCGCCGGCGGTGCGCTCATGCTCATCGCGGACCACGTCAATCTCTCGTTCCGGAATCCGCTCACCGGGCCCGTGCTCCCCGGCGACGAGCGTTTTCCCGACATGTCGGATCCCTACGATCGGACGCTCCGCGCGCTCGCGCGCGAGGTGGCGCGCGAGCGGCGCGTGGCGCTCGACGAGGGGGTGTACGCCGGCCTCCTGGGCCCGAGCTACGAGACGCCCGCGGAGATCCGGATGCTGGAGCGGTTCGGCGCCGACGCGGTCGGCATGTCCACCGTGGTGGAGGTCATCGCCGCGCGGGCCCGCGGCATGCGCTGCCTCGGCGTCTCGACCATCACGAACCTCGCGGCGGGCATCAGCCCCACGCAGCTGTCCCACGCGGAGGTGATGGAAACCGCCGAGCGGGTGCGGGGCGCGCTCACCGCGCTGGTCGAGGGCGTGGTGACGAGGATCTAGATGCGGGAACCGCTCCGGTGACCGACGCCGTGCGGCGCGGCATGCGCACCGCGCTCATCGGCATGTGCGTCAATGCCGGGCTCGCGGGCGTCAAGATCTCGGCGGGAATCCTGGGGCAGTCGCAGGCGCTGATCGCGGATGGCATCGAGTCCACCGCCGATCTGTTCTCCTCGCTCGTGGTGTGGAGCGGACTCCGGATCGCGTCGCGTTCGGCGGACGAGCACTACCCGTTCGGCTACGGGAAGGCGGAGGCGCTCGCCGCGGCCGTCGTCGGGATCCTCCTGTTCCTCGCAGCGGTCGCGATCGCCATCGAATCGATCCGACAGATCCTCACCCCGCACCTCACTCCGCGTCGGTTCACGCTGCTCGTGCTGGTCGGGGTGATCCTGGTGAAGGAGCTGTGGTTCCGGCGCGTGCGGCGGCTGGGCGAGGACGTCGGCAGTACGGTGGTCTCGGCCGACGCGTGGCACCACCGGTCCGACGCCGTCACCTCGGCCGCCGCGTTCGTCGGGATCAGCGTCGCGCTGATCGGCGGCCCCGGCTGGGAATCGGCCGACGACTGGGCCGCGCTGCTGGCGTCGGCGGTGATCGTGTACAACGCGATGGGCGTCATCCGCCCCGCCGTGCACGACCTCATGGACCGCGCGCCGGGCGAGGCGATGCTCGGCCGCGTGGCAGAGGCGGCGCATGGCGTGCCGGGGGTCCGCGCGATCGAAAAGCTGAAGGTGCGCAAGGTCGGGATGGGGTACTACGTCGACCTCCACGTGCAGGCCGACCCGCGCATGGCGCTGCACGACGCGCACGTGCTGAGCGGGATGGTCAAGTCCGCCATCCGTTCGGCCGTGCCCGAAGTGCACGGCGCGCTGATCCACATGGAGCCTTATGAGGGGCGGCGGTGAGCGGGAACCGTGTGGTTCAGCGGGCCGTGTCCCTGGCCGAGCGCCGGGGCCGCCGCGATGGCGCGGGCGACGTAGTCCAGCGCGTCGGCGACCGCGGTCTCGAGCTCGCGGCCGAGCGCCAGGCCCGCCGTGATCGCCGCGCTGAGGGTGCAGCCGGTGCCGTGGGTGGAGGTGGTGCGGAGACGCGGGTGGCGGAAGAGCCGTACGCCGCCCGCCCACACGAGCACGTCGGTGAGCACCTCCGCCTCGAGGTGGCCGCCCTTGATCAACGCCGCGCCGGCGCCCAGCGCCATGATCTCCTCGCCGGCACGCTGCATGGCCGGCACGTCGCGGACCTCGCGGCCGGTCAGGAACTCCGCCTCGTCCAGATTGGGCGTGACGGCGGCGGCCAGCGGCACCAGCTCGGCGCGGAGCACACCCTCGGCTTCCCGCGACAGCAGGCGGTCGCGCGACGTCGAGACCATGACCGGGTCCACGACGAGTGGCGCCCAGTCCCGCGCGCGGATCGAGGCTGCCACCAGCCGGACCAGTCCCGCGTCGGCGAGCATCCCCGTCTTGAGCGCGTCCGGCGGCAGATCCTCGGCCAGTGCGTCGAACTGGGCCGTGATCATGGCATGCGACACGGGCTCCACCGCCCGTACGCCGCGGGTGTTCTGCGCCGTGAGGGCGACGATCGCCGACGTGCCGAACACGCCGAACTGATGAAACGTCTTGAGGTCGGCCTGGATGCCGGCGCCGCCCCCGGAGTCGGAGCCGGCGATGGTGAGGGCGATCTTCACGCGGGGTGTCTCACGACGCTCCTGGACGCATGGCGCGCACGCTCGAAACGCTGATCCGGGACCTGCGGCTCCGGCGCGGCCGCGAGCGTCAGGGGCTGGCGCTGGCCGAAGGCGTGCGCCTCGTGGAGGAGGCGGTCGCGGCCGGCGTGCCGATCCGGGCCGCCGCGGTCTCACCCCATCTCGAAGGTAGCGCGCGGGGAAGAGCGCTCAAGGCGTCGCTGACACGGTCGGCCGTGACGCTCACGGAGATGCACGACCGGGCGCTCGCCGAGCTCGCCGACACCGAGCATCCGCAGGGCGTGATCGCCGTGATCGAGCCGCCCGCCTGGAACTGGGGGCACCTCCGCTCCGCGCCTGGTGCGGTCGTCGCTGCGCTCGACGGCGTGCAGGATCCGGGCAACGTCGGCACGATCCTCCGGACCGCGCACGCACTCGGCGGGGCGGGCGTGGTCGCGCTCAAGGGCACGGCCGAGCTGCACAACCCCAAGGTGATTCGGGGCAGCATGGGCGCCCTGTTCCGCCTTCCGGCGTTTTCGGCGGCGGAGGACGAGCTGCTTCGGTGGGCAGCCGATCATCAGGTCGAGCTCTGGGTCGCGGATGCGCAGGGAACGCCGGTGAGCGACCTGCCCGCCCGCCCGCCTCCCCGCCCGCCCGTCTGCTTCGTGCTGGGTAATGAAGGCGCCGGCGTGAGCGCGACGCTCGCCGGACACACACACCGCCGGGTGGCGATCCCGCTCGCGCCCGGCGTGGAGTCGCTCAACGTCGCGGTCGCGGCGGGCATTCTACTCTACGAGGTGTTGCGTGAGCGCTGAGCTGGCCGAGCTTCGCCCGGAGGTCGTCGCGATCGCTGCCGTGCTGGGCGCGGTGAGCGGCAGTTTCCTGACCGTCTGCATTGTCCGCTGGGGCGCGGAGCCCAAGGGGTCAGTGGTGCGCCCTCGCTCGCGGTGCCCGGCGTGCGGCCAGGGTATCGCCTGGTACGACAACGTGCCGGTCGTCTCGTGGCTGCTGCTCCGCGGCCGGTGCCGGGGCTGCGGCAAGCCGATCTCCGTGCAGTATCCGCTGGTGGAGATCGCCACGGCGATCATCTGGGCCTATATGGCGGCCCGCCACGGCGCCACGCTCGAGGCGCTTCGCGGCGCGACGTTCGGCACCATCCTGCTGGGCATCGGCATGACCGATGCGCGCGCCTACCTGATCCCCGACGAGTTCACGCTGGGCGGTCTCGGGCTCGGGCTGCTGTTCGGTCTGGCCGGTGGACTCGCGGGGTTTACCGAGGCGGTGATCGGGGCCGCCGTCGGCTTCCTGCTCCTGTGGGCCGTGGGCGCCGGCGGCACCTGGCTGTTCAAGCAGGAGGCGATGGGCGGTGGCGACATCAAGATGATGGCGATGGTCGGTGCGTTCATCGGGTGGCGCGGCGTGCTGCTCACGATCTTCCTGGGTGCGCTGCTCGGCAGCCTGATCTTCGTGCCCCTGCATCTCGCCGGCTCGCGGAAGCTGGTCCCGTTCGGGATCTTCCTGGCGCTCGGCGCCGCGGCCGCGTGGCTGGTCGGGCCGGCGATCTACGCCTGGTACGCCCGCTACCTGGGGTTGGCGTGACGCATCGCCCGCTCACCCTCGCCCTCGGCTGCCTGTTCGCGGTCGCCTGCCGCGGGGAGTCGTCGCGCGGCACCTCCCCCGGGGACGCGACGCTCGCGGGAATGGTCGACAGCCTGCGCCCCGCGGTGGAGCGGGCCGTGGGTCGGCCGTTCCGCGAGCCGCCGCGCTCCGCCATGCGCAGCCGAGCCGCGGTCCGGGACTATCTGGTGCGGAAGCTTCGCGAGGAGCTTCCTCCGGCCCGGCTCGCCGGCATCGAAAGCGCCTACCGCCTGTTCGGTCTGTTCCCCGACACGCTCGGGCTCGAGTCCCTCCTCGTGGAGCTGTACACCGAGCAGGTGGCCGGCTACTACGATCCCGACTCCGCGATGTTGTTCGGGGTCGAGGGTACCGATCCGCTCCAGCTCAAGCTCGTGCTCGCGCACGAGATGGTGCACGCGCTCCAGGGCCAGTACCTTCCGCTCGACTCCATCCTTCGCGACCTCCGCAGCAACGACCGGCTGGCGGCCGCGCAGGCCGTGCTCGAGGGTCAGGCCACGCTGGTCTCGATCGACCTCATGTCGGCCGGCGACGATGTCACCCGGAGCCCGGAGTTCTGGGAGCAGTACCGGGAGCAGATCGGCACGCAACAGGCCGCAATGCCTGTGTTCGCCCGGGCGCCGCTGGTGCTGCGGCGGACGCTCCTGTTCCCGTATCTCGACGGGGCGGAGTTCATGCGCTGGTGGGAGAGCACGCCGCTGGCTGACTCGATGCCGTGGGGCCCGCTCATGCCGGTGTCGACGGAACAGGTGCTGCACCCGGACCGATACCAGCGGGGAGACGCACCGATCGAGCTGCGGTTCACGACGGGGCCGGAGCCCGCGCACGAAGATATGCTCGGCGAGCTGGAGGCGCGGATCTTCGAAGTCGAGATGAGCGGCGGCTCGGCCGCATCCGAGGCTCCCCTCGGATGGGGAGGCGATCGCTACCGCGTGTACCGCACGCCCGACGGGCCCGCCCTCGTGTGGTATGCCGTATGGGATGGCGCGCATCTCGCCGACCGGTTCGCCCAGCGGGTCGCGCGGCCGTTTGCGGACCACGCCCGGCCCGGATACCGTGCCACACTCGACCGCCTCGATCTCGCGGGCCTGCCGGCCGTGCGTCTGGTCAGCGCCCCAGCGGGGTGGAGCGCGTGGGCCTCGCTGCCGGCGGTCGCTGCCTCCCGCCAGCCGACCCGCGACGTACCTTGAGAGCATGCCCGCGACATCCTCGGTGGTGCCGACGCTGCTGCTCGCCCTGGCGCTCTGCGCCCGACCGCTTGCCGCCCAGGCGCCGCCGCCGTTGGACGGCATGGTCGACAGCCTGCAGCCGTACGTGGAGGGCGCGACGCGCCTCCGGTTCAAGGAGCGGCCGAAGTACGGCTGGCGGACCGAGGCGGAGATCCGCCGCTACATCGATCGGTCGGTGTCCGAGCGCCTGGGGCCGGCCCGCCTCGGCGAGATCGCGCTCGCGTACCACCTCCTGGGACTGCTCCCCGACACCGCGAGCTTTCGACGGGGTCTCGCGAACGTGTACGTGGCGCAGCTCCGCGGGCTCTACGACCCGGAGACCGACACCCTCTACTGCCGGGTCGGCCTGTCCGCGCCGCAGCTTCGGGAGGTGCTCACGCACGAGCTGGTGCACGCTTTGCAGGCCCAGCACACCGATCTCGCCGCCCTCCTCGCGCCCGGCATGGAGAACGACGCGCGGTTCGCCGCCCGCGCCACGGTCGAGGGCCAGGCGATGTTCGCCACGCTTCGCCTGCTCGCTGGCGGGCGCAACCTGGTCGGCTACTCCGGCATGTGGAACTGGATCACGGCGTCGCTCCGGGTCGGGCAGGGGCAGAGCTCCGAGTTCCGGCGCGCGCCGCGGCTCCTTCGCGAAGGGCTCGTCGCGCCGTATCTGTATGGCGCGCAGTTCATGAGTTACTGGCAGGGCACGGAGCTCGCGGACAGCGCGCCGTTCGGCGAGCGCCTTCCGCGTTCCAGTGAGCAGATCCTCCATCCCGAGCGTTACCTGAAGGGCGACCGGCCGCTCGCCTTGCGCTTTGAGGACGGCGAGGACCCGGTGGTCACCGAGGACGTCGTGGGCGAATTCGAGATCCACCTGCTCGGGGCGCAGCTGGTGGACGGGGTGACGGGCGGCGCGCCGCCGGCGATCGGTTGGGGCGGCGACCGCTATCGAGTGTACCGGAGCGAGGCCGGCCCGGCGCTCGTGTGGTATATCGTCTGGGACGACGCCGCGTCGGCGGCGGCATTCCGCGCGGGGACGGGGGCCCGGCTGGCCGCGCGCCGGAAACCGGGCTGGCGCGCCACTCTGGAGCCGCTCGAGCTGGACGGCCTCGCCGCGACCCGGTACGTGTGGGCACCCCACGCCTGGGCGGGCTGGGGCGACCTGCCGAAGGTGAAGCTCGCCGCGGGCGAGCCGTGACTACCGGAGCGCGAGGTTGACCAGGAACGCGATCAGCCCGACCATCCCGCCGAGCCAGTAGCCCAGGTACACGATCAGGTCCAGCTCGCGCTGCGTGACCGTGCGCACGATCTCCTCCATCCGCGCCGTCGAGAAGCCCCGCACTTTCTGCTCCACCGTCTCCTGGATCTGCAGCTGCTCCACGACCTGCGGGACCTGCTGCTGCACGCCCTGCCACGCCGCATCGGCCACGGCCTCGCGGAGGGTCGTGCTCGCGTCGGGGCCGAGCCAGGCCGCCGGGCGTCCGACCGGCCGGTCGAGAATGCGGCGGGCGATCTGCCGCACCGCCCGGCTGACCCGCGCCTGGCTCCGCGGGGCGGCGAGCGCGTCGCCGAGAAGCGCCGATACCTGCTTGGGCGGCAGGATCCCGATGACGTCGCCCCAGGTACGCTGCTCCGCGGCTTCGAGCGCCCGGTCCAGCGTGCGCCCGATGACGGCGCGGGTGGACGGATCGCGCGCGACCCGCAGCAGCCAGTCGCCGAGGGTGCGGGCGAGCGCCTCGCGTCGCTCGGGGTGCAGCCGGCGAATCCGCTCGCCGAGGGGCTGGCGGAGGAATCGCACGACGGCGTCGTTCACCGCCCGCGTGACGTGCGCCTTCATCGCGGGGTCGGTCACGGCCTCCGCCATCCGGTCGAAGCCCTCGCGCTCGAAGCCGTCCACCAACCGCTCGATCGTGCGGTCGGTGACCACCAGCTTCGCGACCAGCCGCTCGTGGATCAGCAGCTCGCGCACGCTATGGTCGAACGCGTCCCGGAGCGCCTCCTCGACGAGGTGGCGGGCGTCGGGATCGGCCAGCAGCGCCCCGAGCCGCTCGAGGGCTACCGGCAGATAGTCGGTGATCGCGTGCTCGAGCGTGCCGGTCAGCCCGGGCGGCAGGAGGTCGAGCAATGGACGCTCCTCGCGCGCCATTCGCTCGAGCTGCTCGTGCACGAAGCGGCGCAGCACGCTCTCGAGCTCGTCCCCGTCGGCGAGCTGCCCGACCCATCCGTCCACGGCGCGCCGGACTGCCGCCCGCCGTTCCTCGGTGAGCGTGGTGCCGATCGGCCGGCCGTCCAGGTCGGCCCGGAGCCGGACGAGCCACCGGGTGGCGAGGGATTCGAACTCGGACGACGTGGCGTACGACGCCACATGCCCGGCGAGCCTCGGCGCGAGCGCGGCGACCCCGTCCTCCACGGCGCGCACCAGGTCGGGGCTCAGCTGCTCACGGAGCGGGCCCCGCTCCCGCTCGAGCAGGCCGTCGAGCAGGCGGTCCAGCGCCCCGCGGAACGCCTCCCGCACCGCCGGCGCCGACAGCCGGGCGGCGAGATCCTCGCGCGTGAGGAGCCGCTCGGCCACCGTCTTGCCGATGCTCTTGGCGAGACGGTCCTTGTTCTTGGGGATGGCACCCTGGAGACGAAACGGGCCGATGCCCGTCGGCTCGTAAGGATGGAACAGCATCCAGATCGCGACCGCGTTCGTGATGCCGCCCGAGATCGCGCCGACCCCAATGGTGATCGCGCCGGTAACGAGCGTCTGCTGGTCCATTTTTCCAGTATAGGCGGAGAGGCGGAGCGGGGGTACGGCGGACGGTGACCTACGGCCTTGCCGCCCGCCCGCGCGCGGCGGACATTGGAGGGGTCCTCCAAGGAGCGATCCTATGCGTTGGCGTCCGGGCGGCCGCAGTTCCAATCTCGACGACCTCCGCGGCCGCACCAGCGGCCGCGGCCTCCGCGTGGGAGGCGGCCTCGGCCTCGGCGGGATTGCCATCGTCCTCGCGATCGGCCTGCTGACCGGGCAGAACCCCCTGCAGATCCTCGGCGCGCTGGTGCAGAGCGGCGGTGGCGCCGGGGTCGAGACCGGGGCCCCGCCCAGCCAGGAAGAGCTCGCCGCCGAAGAGGAAACGGTGCAGTTCGTGTCGTTCGTGCTGGACGACGCGCAGAGCACCTGGCGCCAGCTCTTCGGGAAGAGCGGCGAGCAGTACGAAGACGCCCGGCTGGTGCTCTTCCGCGATGCGGTTGACTCGCAGTGCGGCATGGGGCAGGCGGCGATGGGACCCTTCTACTGCCCCCCCGACCGGCGAGTGTACATCGATCTGAGCTTCTACGACGAGCTCAAGCGCCGCTTCGGCGCGCCCGGCGACTTCGCGCAGGCCTACGTCATCACCCACGAGATCGGCCACCACGTGCAGAACCTGCTCGGCATCGAGCGCCAGGTGCGGGCGCAGCAGCAGCGCAATCCGGGCGCGGCCAACGACCTGTCGGTCCGCATGGAGCTCCAGGCTGACTGCTTCGCGGGGCTCTGGGGCCACTCGACGGCGCAGCGGAACATTCTCGAGCAGGGTGACGTCGAGGAAGCGCTCAGCGCCGCCGCTGCGATCGGGGACGACCGGCTACAGCGGCAAGGTGGGGGGAGGGTTTCACCTGAGTCCTTTACTCACGGCTCCTCCGCCCAACGGGTTGAGTGGTTCCGTCGGGGCTTGTCAGAAGGCAGGATCGAAGGCTGCAACACGTTTGGACAGTAGGCGGTAGGGGCGGTAGGGGCGGTACGGGCGGTAAGGTCAGGAGTCGGGTGCCTCGGCGTTCGAGTGCTTCTTCGTTGAGGATTCGTACAGCCGCCACGTGACGGCGCCCGCGTGGTTCCGAAGTTTATCGAGCCGTTCCCAGTCTTCGCCCGAGATCATCCCTCGGTCCCGGGCGAGCCGTAGAGTGTACGACAGCTCCGACAGCGATCCCAGAGTCACGTCCAGGTATTTCCGAAGTTCTGACTTCCCTCGTTTGGCTGAGCCTTCAGCGATGTTGGCGGCAGCGGAGTGGACCGCCCTCCTCGCCTGCCTTGTCATTCCATAAGACTCACTCTTGGGCCACGAGTCGGTCACGGCATACACCGCCAATGCCAGCTCATGACAGAGCTGCCAGGCTTTGAGTCGTTCATAGGGCACCATACGGCCAGTGTAGCGAACGACTGGCAGAACGGGAGGATCAAAGTCGTGCGGGGCGGTTCACTTTGCCGCCTCTACCGCACTTTCTCTCTACCGCCCTTTCCGCCTCTACCGCCTACTCTCAGCCTTGTCCTAACCCTCCACCCCTAATACTTTTGCAGGCTATGTTCGAGCAGCTTTCCGAACGACTCAACGACACGCTCCGCGGGCTGGTTGGGCGTGGGGTTCTGACTGAAGAGTCCGTCAAGGAAGGGCTCCGCGAGATCCGGCGCGTGTTGCTGGAGGCGGACGTCAGCTTCGAGCTCACCCGCGAATTCCTCGAGCGGGTGCAGAGCAGGGCCGTGGGGGTCGCGCAGATCAAGGACGTGCGGCCCGGGCAGCAGCTGGTCAAGATCGTCTACGACGAGCTGGTCGCGCTCCTCGGCGAGAAGCAGGCGCCGCTCGTCTTTGCGTCGGTCCCGCCCACGGTCATCCTGGTGGTCGGGCTGCAGGGATCCGGCAAGACCACGACGGCCGGCAAGCTCGCCAAGCGGCTCAAGCTCGAGCAGAAGGCGCCGTTCCTCGTCGCGGCCGATGTGTACCGCCCCGCGGCGCAGGACCAGCTCGCCACGCTCGCGACCCAGGTGGACGTCGGCGTCCACACCGAGCCGGGCACCAAGGACGTGGTCGCGCTGGTGAAGCGCGGCATCGAGGCGGCGGGCAAGGCGCGGGCGCGCACGGTCCTGGTGGACACCGCGGGCCGGCTCCAGATCGACGACGAGATGATGGCCGAGCTCAAGAAGCTCAAGGCCGCGATCTCACCGCACGAGATCCTTCTCGTCGCCGACGGCATGACCGGGCAGGACGCCGTGCGGATCGCCAAGGGCTTCCACGACGCCCTCGGCATCACCGGCGTGGTGCTCACCAAGATGGATGGCGATGCCCGCGGCGGCGCGGCGCTGTCCATCTACGGTATCACCAAGGCGCCGATCAAGTACGTCGGCGTGGGCGAGCGGCTGGACGCGCTGGAGCCGTTTCATCCCGACCGGATGGCGGGCCGGATCCTCCAGCAGGGCGACATCCTTTCGCTGGTCGAGAAGGCCCAGGCGACGGTCGACGAGAAGGAGGCCGAGCGGCTCGCCAAGAAGGTGAAGTCGAAGAAGGGCCTGGATCTCCAGGACTTCCTCGGCGCCATGAAGCAGATGCAGAAGATGGGGCCGCTCAAGAACGTGCTCGGCATGCTCCCGGGGGTGAACCCGGCCATGCTCCAGGCGGCCAGGATCGACGAGAAGAAGATCAGGCACGTCGAGGCCATCGTGCTCTCGATGACGCCGAAAGAGCGGACCGATCCGGACCTGCTGAACGGCCAGCGACGGCTGCGCATCGCCAAGGGCTCGGGCCGACCGGTGCAGGAAGTGAATCAGTTGCTCGCGCAGTTCAAACAGATGCAGAAGGTGATGAAGATCGCGGGGAAGACCGGGGGGCGGTTGCCCTTCGGGCGCGGATTCCCCGGCTGACCCGCAACCCGGAAACACGAGAGATGGCCACACGCATTCGCCTCCGCCGCATCGGGCGCAAGAAGCTGCCCCTGTACCGCATCGTCGTCGCGGAGAAGACCGCCCCGCGTGACGGACGGTTCATCGAGGTGCTCGGCACCTACGATCCGAAGGGGAAGACGTCCGCGGACAAGGTGAAAGTGGACATCGAGAAGGCGCGCGACTGGCTGGCCAAGGGCGCCACGGCGACGGACACGGTCGAGTCGCTGCTCAAGCAGGCCGGAGTGATCGCGCCCACCCCGGCGTGAGCGACCCCGGGCCGCGCCACCTCGCGGTGGCTCGGCTCCGCAAGCCGCACGGCCTCAAGGGCGAGGTCACGCTGTTTCCGCTGACGGACGATCCGACGACGGTGCTGGCGCCCGGCCGACTGGTGTGGGTCATGGACCTCGCGGGCGCCGTCGTCGGCGGGCCGCTCGAGATCGAGCGAAGCCGGGCGTACCATCGTGAGTGGCTGGTCAAGTTCGTCGGCATCGAGAGCCGGGACGCGCTCGAGCCGCTGCGGGGCCACTTCCTCGCGGCGCCGGCCGAGGAGCTCCCCGCGCCGAGCGGTGACGAGGTGTACCTGCACGAGCTCGAGGGATTCGCCGTGCGGCTCGAGGACGGCACGCCGGTAGGGCTGATCTCCTCGCTCTACGAGATGCCCGCCGGGCTGATGATCGAGGTGCAGGGCCCGAAGCGCGAGTTCCTGCTGCCATACAAGCGCGAGTTCGTGCGCGAGGTCGACCGGGCCGGCCGGCGCCTCACCATCGCGCCGCCGGAGGGGCTGCTGGAGCTGTGAGGATCGACGTCGTGACCCTGTTTCCGGAGGTCGTGGGCGCGTTCGTCGGCGCGAGCATTCCGGCCCGGGCCGCCACGGCGGGGCTGGTGCAGTACCGGCTGGTGGATCTGCGCGACTGCACCCACGATCGCCACCGCACGGTGGACGACTATCCGTACGGCGGCGGCGCGGGCATGGTGCTCAAGCCCGAGCCGTTCTTCGAGGCGGTGGACGCGCTGCGCGCCGATGGGCCGATGGGGCCGATCGTCCTGCTGTCGGCGCGGGGGCGGCGCTTCGAGCACCGGGACGCGGTGCGGTTCGCGCTGGAGGAGCGGCTGACGCTGCTCTGCGGGCACTACAAGGACGTCGACGAGCGCGTGGCGACCGGTCTCGCGACCGAGGAGCTGTCGGTCGGCGATTTCGTGCTGTCGGGCGGCGAGCCGGCCGCGATCTGCGTGATCGACGCGGTCGTCCGGCTCCTGCCCGGCGCGCTCGGCGACCACGAGTCGGCCAGCGGCGACTCGCACTATGACGGACTGCTGAGCCCGCCGAGCTACACCCGGCCGCCGGAATTCCGGGGAGCCGTCGTGCCCGAGGTGCTGCGGTCGGGCAACCACGCCGACATCTCGGCGTGGCGGATGGCGGAGGCCGAGCGGCTGACCCGCGAGCGTCGCCCCGATCTCTGGGCGCGGTACGTGGACGAAGCATCGAACTAGGCGCCGGGGGGCGCGGAGGAAAGCACGATGGAGCGGTTGGCGGAAGCGTCCCGCGAGGGCTTGCGTACGGATCTCCCCGCGTTCGACCCGGGCGACACCGTGCGGGTGATGGTGCGCGTGAAGGAAGGCGAGAAGGAGCGCCTCCAGGCGTTCGAGGGCATCGTGGTCGCGAGGCGCGGCGGCGGCATCAGCGAGAACTTCACCGTGCGGAAGGTGTCGGCCGGCGTCGGCGTGGAGCGGATCTTCCCGCTCCACAGCCCGAGCATCGCGTCGGTGGAGCTGGTGCGCCGCGGCCGCGTTCGCAGCGCCAAGCTCTACTACCTGCGCCGCCTGAGCGGCAAGGCGGCCCGGATCCGGGAGAAGCGCGAGGGCTGACCATGGCGCCGCCCGTGCCCACGCTCGCCCGCGAAGCGGCGGTCTGGGCCGAGGGGCGTCTGCTCGTCGGGGTCGACGAGGCCGGCCGCGGCCCGCTGGCTGGTCCAGTGG
>JBOHSY010000398.1:0-4467 GCA_050733355.1 Gemmatimonadales bacterium
TCAACCCGGAGGTGCGGGACTACTCGGTGACCGGCGGGGTCCGCGCCGCGATCAGCGGCTGGCAATTCGACATCGGCGCCGCCTACGGGGTGAACGACTTCGAGTACAATCTGCGCAACAGCCTCAATGTGTCGCTCGGGCCCTGCCTCGACCCCGCCAACCCCTGCGCACCCGGGCTCGACGGCATCCTCGGCAACGCGGACGACCCCGGCATCCCCAACCAGACCGCGTTCTTCGCCGGAGGGCTTCGGCGGAGCGAGATCACCGGCGGGGTGAACGCCGCCCGGAGCTTCGAGGTCGGCCTCCCCGGCCCGCTCAACCTCGCCTTCGGCGCCAGCCTCCGGCGGGAGAACTTCGAGATCGAGCAGGGCGAGACCGCGTCGTGGATCAACGGCGGGCACCCGGACCAGCTCGGCGACATCGCGGTGTCGGGCTCCCAGGTGTTCCCCGGCTTCGAGCCGGCGGACGTAACTGAGGAGGACCGGACCAACTTCGGGCTCTACGCCGACGCGGAAGCCGACGTCGCCCGGCAGTTCCGGATGAACGCGGCGGTGCGGTTCGAGAGCTACAGCGACTTCGGCGAGCGGATTGACGGCAAGGTCGCGCTCCGGTTCCAGCCCCGCCGGGAGATCGTGTTCCGCGGCGCAATCAGCACCGGATTCCGGGCGCCCGGCCTGAGCCAGATCCACTTCCGCAAGGTGGCCACGAACTTCGTGGCGGATCCCGGAGGCGGCCGGCCCACCGCAGTGCAGGTCGGCTACTTCCCGGTGGACGATCCCGCGGCCCGGGCGCTCGGTGCGGTGGACCTGACGGAGGAGACCTCGCTCAACATCAGCGCAGGGTTCGCCGTGACACCGGTGGACAACCTCACGTTCACCGCCGACTACTACCGGGTCGAGATTGACGACCGGATCATCCTGTCCGGCCTGTTGGACGACGACGTGGTAATCGGGATCCTGGCGGCCGCCGGACTGCCGGAAGTGGGCGGCGCACAGTTCTTCACCAACGCGATCGACACCCGGACCCAGGGCTTCGACATCACCGCCAACTACCTCACACCACCCGGCAACGGCACGCTCGAGCTGACCGGCGGGCTCAACTACAACCACACCGAGATCCTCCGGGAGAATCCGCTCCCGCCCCCGATCGCCGGTTCCACCGAGCCGGGCCTGCTCGACGTGGTGAATCGGGTGGCGATCGAGGAGGAGCACCCCGACTGGCGCGGGAGCCTGCAGGCCAACTACTCGATCGGTCGGTTCCGCACCCTGGGCCGGTTCTCCTACTACGGCGGGTTCGCCTCGGCCCAGCCGGGGTTCTGCGACGATTGCCGCGAGGAGTACGGCGGGAAGGGGCTGGTGGACGCGGAGATCGGCTGGCGGTTCGACGCGGCCACGGTGTCGCTCGGGATGCGGAACATCTTCGATACGTTCCCCGACATCGCGAGCGAGACCAACAGCTTCGGGATCTTCCCCTGGGCGGCGGCGTCGCCGTTCGGGTTCAACGGGCGGCAGATCTACGTACGGACGGAGATTCAGCTCAACCCGTGAGCCCCTCGGCCCGCTGTCTCGTCGTGGCCTTGCGCCGCCAGCGCGAGGCCATGCCGGGGCGAGCGTTGCGCGACCAGCCGCTCCCCACTGCCGATTCGCTTCTACAGGTAAGGGGCAGGTGATCGCCCTGGCGCCCCCCTCCGGCAGCGCGGTATGTTGATTCGCCCAGTTTGTCCGACGGCTGGAAACTGCGAGGCCACGCATGCATCTGCGCCACAGTGCCCTGGCCCTCCTGGTCGGTGCGTCACTGCTCGCCGGCGTCGCGCTCGATCATTCGATCTCGCGTCTCACGAAGCCTTCCGGAGAACGCGTCATGGCTGCCGCAGCCGCCTCAGCGCCTGATCTTGGCGCCGTCTTCGACGCCCACGTCGCGCACGAGTTCGTGGACCGCGACGTCGAGGCCACGATGAGGACGATGGTCGCCGAGCCGTACGTACGTACACAACGTCGCCACGCTCTGGAGCGGGGTGGGCGGCCAGGGGGTGCGCGAGTTCTACCAGAAGTACTTCGTCGGTAAGATGCCCGGCGACAGCAAGGTCGAGCGGATCTCCCGCACGGTGGGCGAGGACCAGGTAGTGGATGAGCTCATCCTCGCTTTCACCCACGATGTCCCCATCGAGTTCATGCTGCCGGGCGTGCCGCCGACCGGGAAGTACGTGGAGCTGCCCCACGTGGTCGTGATGAGGTTCGAGGGAGGCAAGGTGGCCCACGAGCACATCTACTGGGACCAGGCGTCGCTGCTGGCCCAGGTCGGCATCCTCGATCCGTCGAAGGTTCCTGGCGTCAAGGGCGTGGAGCAGGCCCGGCGGCTGCGCGAGTTGGCCGGCGGCCCGCGGCGATAAAGACCGAACCGATGCTGGTGGCCACCTGGGCGCCGTTTCGATGGACCGTGAAGGGACCGGCAGTACCGGACCAGTTCAATTCCACTTTCTGGAGAGCCTTGACCTTGTAGCCGCGCGGCAGATCTACGTGCGGACGGAGATTCAGCTCAACCCTTAGGCCCTGTAGGCCGCGGCGAGCTACCGCAGTGGTAGTCGTATGCAGACGTATCTGTATTTTCCCGGGCGAGAGACTCCGTTCGTTGCGCGTGCTTCGCTCACCCCGGTTTCGAATAACTGCTGAGCTGGAAAGAGGGTGCAGTATGAGATACTTGCTTTGCGCCGCGTTCGCCCTGGCCGCCTGCGGCCGGGCGGACACTGCCCGTGAGGACCAGGCGGACACGGGCGTCATCGACACCACGGCGGCCGCGGCACCGGCCCCGGCCCCTGCACCGGGGGCGGCGCTGGCGACTCGGCTTCAGGGTACCTGGAACGCCGCGGGTAAGGACTCGGGGTCGACCCGCACGCAGAAATTTACCATCACGTGGACCCAGGCACCGGACGGCGGGCTCACCGGGAAGATCGCGTTCCGGCCGGGCGAGACGTACAACGTCAAAGTCGTATCGAGCAGCGACAGCCGCTTGGTCTATGAATCGGACCCCCACCAGAGCCCGACGCTCAAGGCGGAGGTGGTCACGCGCACCGAGGCTCGGCTCTCGGGCGATTCGCTGATCGGCGACTACGAGGCGCGTGCCGCGACCACGGGAAAGACGTTGCGCGGGCGATTCACCGCCAAGAAGGCGGCAGGTCAATAACAGCGACGGGCCGGGGCGCGCGCAGTGCGGTCGCCGCGCCCCCACGCCCTACGGACCGCCTCCCGCTCGTTCCAGCCGGTCGCGGTATTTCCTGGCCTGTTCCGGCCTGCCCCAGGCCTCGTAGAGCCTGACCAGCTCGCGAAGCGCCCGCCGCCTCTCGAGCGTGTCCGCCTGAGCGGCCGCGGGCATCTCGGCGGCGGCCAGAAGAAGAGGCTCCGACTCCGCGTACCGGCCCTGGGCAGACAGTGTGGTGCCGAGAAGACGCTTCGACTCGCGCGTCCGTAGGCTGCCTGGTGGCAAGAACCTCTCCGCCATGGCCACACCCTGACGCAGGAGCGACTCCGCCTCGCGAGCGTCGCCGCGCTGGAGGCGGACGGCCCCAAGACTCAGGAGCACCTCGGCGGTGATCCAGCCTTCCGACTCCTGCCTTCGCGCCGCATTGAGCGCGGCTCGGGCGACGGATTCAGCGCGGTGGGGCCGCGCGGCGAGAGCTCGATGCCGCGTCGGAGAAACTGCTCGGCCGCCGAGTCCCCGCGCTGGTGCAGGACGCGACCGAGGTCGACGTGGAGTTGGGCCATCAGCGGGTGCTCGGTCCCGAGCGTGTCGGCCCGAAGCGCCATCGCCTCGCGCAGCAGCGCTTCAGCCTCGACTCCGCTTCGGCCCAGCGACCGTGCTGGCGCCACATGTTGCCGAACTCCACCAGCGGGAAGGTCAGGTTCGGGTGGCGCGGGCCGAACCGCCGCCGCGCGGTCGCCAGACTGGTCTGGTACAACGATTCGGCTCCAGCCTGGTCGCCATCCATTCGAAGGTAGAACGCCAGGTGCGTCTGATCTCTCAGGAGGTCGAGAGCGTCGCTGCCGGTTCGCCGTCGGAGCGAGACTGCGGAATCGAACAGCGGCCGCGCGTCCTCCCGGAAGCCCAGCGCGCCGTAGGCGCGGCCCATCACCGATAGAAGATCGGCCTTCACCTCCGGCTCTTCGTCCAACTCCCGATAGAGCCGCGGCACCGCGCTGTCGAGCAGCTCGCGCACCGTCATGGCCTCACCGCGCCCCTCGTAGGGATTTGGCGCGCCGACTTGAGGCTGGTCCACAGGGTAGCGCCGACGAGCAACACGATGAACCCGGCGGCCGTGGCGACGCCGGCGGGATGCCGGCGGACGAACTTCCGACTGCGGTACCCCCAGGTGTCCGGCCGGGCGCTGACCGGGAGCCCCTCCAGATGCCGCCGCAGGTCGGCGGCGAGCTGTTCCGCGCCGGCGTAGCGCCGCTCGGGCTCCTTCCTGAGCGC
>JBOHSY010000399.1:0-1094 GCA_050733355.1 Gemmatimonadales bacterium
CAGATCAAGAAGATCCGCGAGCGATTCGCGATCGCGCGCGTGGTGCTGGTCGGCGACCGCGGGATGCTCACCGACGCCCGCCTCCGGGAGGATCTCCGGCCGATCGAGGGGCTCGACTGGATCACCGCGCTGCGGGCGCCGGCGATTCAGGCCCTGGCCGCGGGCGGAGCCCTGCAGCTCTCGCTCTTCGATCAGCAGGACCTGGCCGAGATCACGCACCCCGACTATCCCGGCGAGCGGCTCATCGTCTGCAAAAACCCGTTCTTGGCCGAGGAGCGGACCCGCAAGCGCGGGGAGTTACTGGAGACGACCGAACGCGAGCTGGCCAAGATCGCCGCCGCGACCACCCGCGCGAAGCGGCCGCTCCGCGGCCAGGCGCACATCGCCCTTCGCGTCGGCAAGGTGCTCGGGCGGCGCAAGGTCGGCAAGCACTTCACGCTCGAGATCACCGACACGCGCTTCCGCGCCGCGCGCGACGAGGCGGCCATCGCGCGCGAGGCCGCCCTCGATGGGATCTACGTCCTCCGCACGAGTGTCGCGGCTGACCGACTCCCGATGGCCGAGGCCGTGCGCAGCTACAAGCGGCTCGCCGCCATCGAGCGCGCCTTCCGGAGCCTCAAGACCGTCGACCTCAAGGTGCGCCCCATCCATCATCGCAAGGCCGATCGCGTCCGCGCGCACGTGTTCCTCTGCATGTTGGCCTACTACGTGGAATGGCACATGCGGCGGGCGTTGGCGCCGTTGCTCTTCGACGATGACGATCAAGCGGCCGCCGAGGCCGAGCGCCGCTCGGTGGTGGCGCCGGCCCAGCGATCGCCCCGCGCCAAGGCCAAAGCGCTGACGAAGCGGACGGACGAAGGAGAGCCCGTCCACAGCTTCCAATCGCTCCTGCGCCATCTGCGGACGAATCGTGAAGGATCGCATGCGCGTGAAGTCAGACGCGGCGATCGAGTTCGACAAGACCACTACGCCCACCCCGCTGCAGCAGCGCGCCCTCGATCTCCTCGGAGTCTCCCTCTCCCTGTAGCCAAAACACCCGGGCGCCGAGAGATGCCTTCGTCAAGGAAATCAGCGCCATACCCTCTTGGGGGAGG
>JBOHSY010000400.1:0-3182 GCA_050733355.1 Gemmatimonadales bacterium
GCCGAGGCGCGCCAGGCGACGCCGGGCCTCGTCGCGGCGTGGCTCGGGAACGGCGGATGACCGGCGGCGAGCCGGCACCCATGACGGTGGGTGGATGGCTCGACCGGCATGCGGCCGCGGCACCGGAGGCGCTCCGCGCCAGGGTGCGATACTACGCTGCCTCGATCGATGAGCGCAGCGACGTGCCCGCCGCACTTGCGGCCGCGGGTGATGCCGCGCTCGAGGGCGTGCTCGCCCACCCCGGCGACCGTTCCGTCGCGCTGGATCTGCTCGCCGCCGACGCGCTGGTGACACTCGGGCTCCTGGCTCAGGCGCAGAGCGCGCCCGAGCGTCTCGGGGCATTCGCGGACGGCCTCCTGCGGATGCATCTTCCCACCCGGTGATCGATCTCCATTCCCACCTGCTCCCCGCGGTCGACGACGGGGTGCGGACAGTCGAAGGGGCCGTCAGCGTGCTCGGCACGATGGCGAAGCACGGCGTTACCGCCATCTGCCTCACGCCGCACCTGACGGCCACCGAGGCCGAGGCCGGCGTGCCCGTCGAGCATGATGAGGCGTTCGCGCGGCTCTCCGCGGCCGCGCCCGAGGCGCCCCGCCTGTACCGGGGCGCCGAGGTCATGCTCGACCGTCCGCTCGGACGCGTGGCCGCGGCGAATCCCGGCGTGCATCTGGGGGGCAGCCGGTACATTCTCGTGGAATTTCCCCGCGTGGTGGCCGGCGCGACCGTGAGCCACGCGCTGGCACACGTGGTCGACCTCGGGCTCGTGCCGGTGCTCGCGCATCCGGAGCGTTACAGCTCGTGCACCGCCGAGGCGGTCCAGCGGTGGCGAGCGCTTGGCGGCGTGATGCAGGTGGATGCGACGACGCTGCTGTCCCCGCGCCGGCGCGGCGACCGCGCGCGCCGGATCGTGGCGGAGGGTCTGGCCGACATTCTGGCCGCGGACAACCACGGCGATGGGCGGCTGCTGGAGACCGGTCGCGCCATGCTCTGCGAGCACGGCGGCACCGAGCAGGCCGAGCTGCTCACGGTGAAGAATCCGGCCGCCATTCTCGCGGACGGCATTGTCGAGAGCGTGGCGCCCCTCGCCCTGCGGGTGTCGGTGATCGAGCGGCTTCGCCGGCTGTGGCACCAGGCGGGCGAGGAGACATGATTCCTCTGCAGCGACCTCGCGCGCCACGTGACGCGCGAGATCCGCAACGTGAACGGCGGGAGCGTGCTGTGCGGGTGAGCCGATGATCCATCTCCTGTTTACCGGCGGGACCATCTCCATGCAGCGTGACACGGCGGCGGGCGGGAACCTGCCGGCGCACGGCGGTGAGCGACTGGTGGAGCTCGCACCAGGGCTGCACCGGGTTGCGCCGTTCCGGATCGAGGATTGGGCGCGCCTCCCCGCCTGTCATCTGGGCCCGGACCGCCTGTGGGCGTTGCGCGAGCGCGTACGCGAGGTCGAAGAGGGGATCGGCGTGCCCGGCGGGCGAGTACCGGACGGTATCGTGGTCGCCCAGGGCACCGACGTGCTCGAGGAGACGGCGTACCTGCTGGCACGCACGCTCGACCCTCGGGTGCCCGTGGCCATCACGGGCGCCATGCGCACCTCGAGCGACGACGACTGGGACGGGCCACGCAACCTGGTGGACGCAGCGACCGTGGCCGCCAGCGCCGAGAGCGCCGGCCGCGGCGTGATGGTCGTGTTCGCGGGAAAGGTGTTCGCCGGTCAGGAGGCGGTGAAGGTGCACACGGTGGATCCGGACGCCTTCGCCGCGCCCCACGGCCCGCCGGTCGGGCGGGTTGGCAACGGGCAGGTGCAGTACGATCTCCCCGTCCGCCCGCCCGCCCGCCTGCCCGCCTCGGGTCTCTCCGCCCGGGTCGCCCTGATTCCCGCCGTCGTGGGCGACGACGGTCGCATGCTCGACCTCGCGCGGCCGCACTACGACGGCTGCGTGCTGATCGCGTTCGGCAGCGGCAACTCGCCGCCGGGGCTCGTACCGGCGGTCGCCCGCTGGCTGGACGAGGGCAAGCCCGTGGTGCTCGCCAGCCGGTGCCCGGAGGGCCCGGTGACCCCCCTGTACGCGTTCGACGGTGGCGGAGCGCGGCTGGTCGCACTCGGCGTCATCCCGGCGGGTCCGCGCACGCCGTCGCAGGCGCGGATGGAACTGGCGATCGCGCTCTCGGCCGGCGTCGCGTACGGGGCGAGCGCCGAGCCCGCGCGGGCATGAGCTTCCCCGAGCGACTTCCCATCCCCGACGAGGTGCTGGACATCGCGCGGCGCCTGGACGCGGCCGGGCACGAGGTCTGGCTCGTGGGCGGCGCGATCCGGGACGCGCTCCTCTCGAGCGCGAATTACGTGACGCTCGACTTCGCCACGTCGGCCACGCCGCAGGACGTGCAGCGGGTCTTTCGGCGCACGGTGGCGGTCGGCGTGAAGCACGGAACGGTCGGTGTCTTCGACCGCCTCGGCATGATGCACGAGGTCACGACGTTCCGGCGGGACGTCAGCACCGACGGCCGCCATGCGGTGGTCGCGTTCGGCGTATCCCTCGACGACGATCTCGCCCGGCGCGACTTCACCATCAACGCCATCGCCTACCATCCGCTGCGGCACGAGTGGCGCGATCCGTTCGACGGCGCCGCCGATCTGGCGCGGGGCGTGATCAAGGCAGTGGGTGAGCCGGGCGACCGGTTCCGCGAGGACTACCTGCGCATCCTGCGCGCGCTCCGATTCGCGGCGCGGTTCGGCTTCCGGATCGACCCGCCCACCTGGGCGGCCGCGGCGACGGCTGCACCCGGGCTCGCGCGGCTCAGTGCGGAGCGCGTGCACGACGAGTGGTACAAGGGGCTCCGGACCGCGCGGTCGATCGCTCACTTCGTGCGGCTGTGGCGGGACGTCGGGGCTGCGGCGGTGTGGCTTCCGGACCTCGGCGCCACCTACTCGGCCGAGGAGGTGGATCGCACGCCACGCGATCCCGTGTTGCTCACCGCGGTCCTGCTGTCCGACGGGCCGGGTGCGTTGCGCCGGCTGCGCGCCGCCAACGCCGAGATCGAGCACGAGCGGCAGGCGCTGAGAGCGATCTTCGAGACGGTCAGCGTCGGCCTGCTGCTCATCGACGACGAGGGCCGCTACGAGCGGATGAACCGCCGGCACGAGGAGACGATGAGCCTGCCGTTCCCGGACGGGCACGACG
>JBOHSY010000401.1:0-1202 GCA_050733355.1 Gemmatimonadales bacterium
GACGAAGGCCGCAGCCTTGCGGCGGCGCTGGCCGACCGCTACACGCTCGAGGACTTGCTGGGCCGGGGCTCGGCGGCGACGGTCTGGCTGGCCCGCGACCTCCGGCACGATCGCCCGGTGGCGCTCAAGGTGCTGCACGACGAGCTCGGCTCGGCGGTGGGGCTGGAGCGCTTCCAGCGCGAGATCCACGTCGCGGCCACGCTGCAGCATCCGCACATCCTCCCGCTCTTCGACTCCGGGGCCGCGGCCGGCCGGCTGTGGTACACCATGCCGTTCGTCGCCGGCGGCTCGCTGCGCGACCGGCTCGAGCGCGCCGGCCCGCTGCCGGTGGCCGAGGCGGTGGCGCTCGGCACCCAGGTGGCCGAGGCGCTGGCCTACGCCCATCAGCAGGGCGTCATCCATCGCGATCTCAAGCCGGAGAACATCATGCTCGCGCCGACCGGCCAGGCGCTCCTGGCCGATTTCGGCATCGCCCGGGCCCTCGAGGAGGCGGGTGGCGACCAGGGCCGGCTCACCGAGACGGGGATCGCCGTCGGCACCCCGCTCTACATGAGCCCGGAGCAGGCGAGTGGCGAGGGCCCGATCGACGGGCGGACCGACGTGTATGCGCTGGCGGGGGTGCTCTTCGAGGCGCTCGCCGGGGCCCCCCCGTTCCCCGGGGAGAGCGTGCGCGAGATCATCGTGCGCCGCCTCACCGAGCC
This sequence comes from Gemmatimonadales bacterium, assembly GCA_050733355.1. Taxonomy (GTDB): domain Bacteria; phylum Gemmatimonadota; class Gemmatimonadetes; order Gemmatimonadales; family GWC2-71-9; genus DASQPE01. The sequence goes on from JBOHSY010000401.1 coordinate 702, forward strand.
GCCCCCGAGTGCGCGCAAGCTGCGCCGCGAGGTGCCGGTGGGGCTCGACCGCGTGCTCCAGCGGGGGCTGGCGCGCCGGACCGACGAGCGATTCGCTACCGCAGCCGAGTTCGGGGCGGCCCTGCGTAGCGGCCAGGCGGGCCGACGGGCAGGCGCACAGACGCGTCGCCGGTGGCGAATCGCGGCCGGCGTGGTCGGCGCGGCGGCGCTCGCGGCTGTCATCGGACTCGGGATGCGCTTGCTGCCCGCCCGTCAGCCTGCCCGCCCGCCCGCCGTCCCCGTGATCGCGGTCCTCCCGTTCAAGAACCTCGGGCCGGCGGAGGACCAGTACTTCGCGGACGGGCTGACCGAAGAAATCACCAGCCGCCTGGCCGGGCTCTCGGGGCTACGCGTCATCTCCCGCACCAGCGCGGGCCACTACCGCAACACCGCCAAGCCGCTCAAGGAGATTGGCCGGGAGTTGGGCGCGGCGTACGTGCTGGAGGGCAGCGTGCGCTGGGA
>JBOHSY010000402.1:0-10618 GCA_050733355.1 Gemmatimonadales bacterium
GGGCGTGGCGCTCGTCGGCGCCACGCTCGTCGACGGGAGCGGTGCGGCGCCGCGCGCCGACGCCGTCGTGGTCGTGCGGGGGGGCCGCATCGAGGCGGTGACCTCCCGGACCGGATTCTCCCTGCCCGACCGCACCACCCAGGTGGACGTGAGCGGCAAGTGGATCATCCCCGGCCTGATCGACTCCCACGGACACGTGGCGCCGTGGGCGCTGAGCCGGTACCTGGCGTGGGGCGTCACCACCGTGCGCGACGCGCACGGCGCGCAGGACACCATCCTCGCGCTCCGCCGGCGCGCGGCCGGAGGCGAGCTCGCCGGGCCGCGGATCTACACGGCCGGGGCGATGATCGATGGTCGCCCGACCACCTACAGCGACGCCATCGGCGTGGACGACGCGTCGGACGCGCGCAAAGCGGTGGACCAGCTCTCCGTCGCGGGCGTCGATTTCATCAAGACCTATACCCGCATCGACGCCCCGTTGCTTCGCGCCATCGTCGACGAGGCCAGCACGTTCAATCTGAAGGTGACGGGCCACCTGGGCCTCACCGACGCCGTCACCGCCGCCGCCGCGGGCATCGGCGCGATCGAGCACCTGACCGGCGTGCCCGAGGCCGCCGGTGACGCGTCCGCCTTCTACAGCGCGCACTACCGCGGCTTCTGGCGCGGCTGGACCGCGTTCGAGCGCGGGTGGGTCCGCCTCGACTCGGCCGCGCTCGCGCGGGTGGCGAGCGAGCTGGCCGGGCAGCGAGTCATCCTGATCCCCACGCTGGTGCTGCACGAGACCTTCAGCCGGCTCGACGACTCGGCGGTGACGGCGCAGCCCGAGCTCGCGGCGGTCCCGCGCGCCGAGCAGGAACGCTGGAACGTGCGGGGCATGATCGAGCGGGCCGGGTGGAGCGCCGCGGACCTGGCGGCGTTCCGCCAGGCGCGTCCGTACCAGAACCGGTTCCTCCGCGAGTTCCGGAAGGCCGGCGGCGTGATCGCGGCCGGCACCGACGCGGCCAACCAGTTGCTGATTCCCGGGTTCAGCCAGCATCGCGAGATGGAGCTGCTGGTGGCAGCGGGCCTCACGCCGGCCGAAGCGCTCGCGGCCGCGACGCTCAGCGGCGCGGCGCTGCTCGGCGCGGACTCGCTCGGCGTTGTCGCCGCCGGGAAGGCGGCCGATCTCGTCGTGCTGGGCGCGGATCCGCTGGCCGACATCCGGAACGCGCGCCAGGTGGAGCAGGTGATGGTGCGGGGCAGGCTGATGGCGGCGGATTCGATCAAGGCTGGGTGGTGAGTGCTGGCGCTGGTGCTAGTGCTGGTGCCAGTGCTAGGTGCGGTTGACGAGCTTACACTTCACCCGGCCGAGCACTGGCACTGGCACTGGCACTGAGCACTGACACTAACCCACATGACCGACACTCCTCGAGACCAATCGCCTCGGATAAGGCTCACCTCGCTGTCGCACGGCGCCGGCTGAGCCTGTAAGCTCGGCGAGCGCGAGCTGGCGCAGGTCCTGCGCCTTCTGCCCCCAGTCGAGGACCCTCGGGTCCTCGTGGACGGCGCGACGGGTGACGACGCGGCGGTCTTCCGCTTTACGGAAGCCCGCGCGCTCGTGGCGACGGTGGACTTTCTCACGCCCATCGTCGACGATCCCGCCGCGTGGGGCGCGATCGGGGCCGCCAACGCGCTGAGCGACGTCTACGCGATGGGCGGCACGCCGCTCTTTGCCCTCAACCTGGTCGGCTGGCCCCGCGATACGCTGCCCCTCGAGATGCTCGGCGAGGTGCTCCGGGGTGGGGCCGAGGTCGCCGCCCGCGCCGGCTGCCTGATCGTCGGCGGCCACTCGATCGACGACACCGAACCGAAGTACGGCATGGCCGTCATCGGGGAGGTACACCCGGACCGGATGCTCACCAACGCCGGCGGCTGTGCCGGCGACGCGCTCATCCTGACCAAGCCGCTCGGCACCGGCATTCTCGCCACGGCGCTCAAGCGCGACGCGCTCCTCGAGGCGGGCATGGCGGAGGCGGTGCGCTCGATGACGACCCTCAATGCCGCGGCCTCGCAGGCCGCGCTGAAGGTCGGGGTCAGCGCGGCCACCGACGTGACCGGGTTCGGACTCCTGGGCCACCTGCTCCGCATCTGCGACGCCAGCCGGGTCGGGGCGGAGATCGCATACGATACGCTGCCCATCCTCGCCCATGCGCGGAACCTCGCGGCACGCGGCTTCATCCCCGGCGGCACCCGGCGGAACCTCGAGGCCACCGAGGGTCGCGTGGCCTGGGCCGACGACCTCACCGAGACTGACCGCTGGCTCGCGGTGGACGCACAGACCTCGGGGGGCCTGCTCCTCGCGGTACCGCCGGAGAACGAGGCCGCGCTCCACGCCGCGCTTCAGGATGGCGAGGTGACCGGCGCCGTCACCATCGGCCGGTTGGTCCGCGACCCGGTGGGACGCGTGCGCGTCGCCCGGACGCTCCCCGGCGCGTGACCCCATCGTGCCGCTCCGCTGGACCGCCGACCGAATGGATCAGCTCGAGCATGCCGCCCGGCGCGGGCTTCGGGTGGCGCTCGAGACGCGCCGTGGCACCGAGTACGTCGTCGTGGCTCGCCGGGTCGCCGTCGGGGTGAAGGGCGACGCGCTCGTCGGGCTGCTGCCGATGACCGGCGAGGAGCTGACCATCCCCCTGGACGAGATCGCCACGTTCCAGGTCATCGGGCTGTGAGTTTACGACTTACGACTTACGAGTTGCGAGTTACGAGCTGCGAGTTACGAGTGGCATCGGAGCCAACTCCAAACCCGAGACTCGTAAGTTGTGACCGTACCTTGTAACTCGTCACTGGTATCGACCCGATGCCGTCGCCTGTAGCGATCCTTCACCTCGACGAGAGCTGTCTCGGCAACGGCCGCGAGGGCAGGAATCCCGGCGGAGCCGGCGGGCTCATCGAACTGCGCACCCGCGGCGGCATCCAGCGGCGCGACTTCTACCTCGCGGACCCCGACACCACCAACAACCGGATGGCGCTGGAGGGGGCGACCCATGCGCTTCGCCTGCTGGCGCGGAAACAGCGCCGCCTGCGCGCGCTGCTGGTATCCGATTCCGAGTACCTGGTGAAAGGAATGCGGGAGTGGATGCCGGGATGGGCCGCGCGCGGATGGAAGAAACGGAGCGGCCCGATCGAGAACCTGGCGCTCTGGCGGGCGCTGGCAGACGCCGCCACCCTACACGACGTACAGTGGACCTGGGTCCGCGGACATCGCGGCCATCCAAAGAACGAATACGCTGACAGCCTCGCCGTGCGCGCCGCGGAGCGCGAGGAGGGTTCGAACGGCGCCGTGGCCTCGGAGTTCGTCACCTGGCTCGGGGAGCGCCAGGCCCGCGGGCTGTTCCCGGGCTACGACCCCGATGAGGCATTCGCCGCACTCGAGCGGCGCATCGCGGCCGGCGAGCGCATACCGCTATCATTGTCCGAAGACCGGCACACCACCTGGGCACCGTGACCGATCTCGAGCGTCTCTTCCAGCAACTCGTCGCCGCTCTCGCAACGGCGGACCCCGCGCGGCTCAATCGTCCTGTCGCCCTGGGCGACATCCGGGATTCGATCCTCCCCTACCGCATGCACCGGCGGGCGCTCGGTCTGGACACGATCGAGGACTACGACCTGTTGCTGCTCCGGCTGGCCGCGGGAGACGGCGGTTTCGCTCGCACCAGCCCGGAAGAGGTCCGCGCGCGATTCGCGTCCGAGGTGGCGGGAACCAACCCCGACCTCGGCCTCCTCCGGCGCCATGCCGACGCCTGGCTCACGCTGGAAGGGCTTCGCGTTGCCCGGGCACTGGCCGCGACTGACGACGACCCCTACGCGCCGCCGGAACCGGATCCGGAGTCCGACCTGGGGCGGGGGCCGGTGCTGGACCTGGAGGTCGCCCGCCCGGCGCAGTCGCGCGCGGAGCCTGCGCCGGGTCTCATGTGCCTGTTCTGCGGCGCGACCCTGCCGAGCGGCCGCACGGTGAATTTCTGCCCCAGCTGCGGCCAGAGTCAGACCACCCCCCGCTGCCCCCAGTGCCAGACCGAGGTCGAGCTCGGGTGGCGACACTGCGTAAACTGCGGAGCGGCGCTCGCCCAGCTCTGACGCCCCCGGCGTATATTTCAGCCGTGACCACCGCAGCGCAGCCTCGCGACGTCGTCTTCCTCGCTGCCGTCAGAACCGGCTTCGGCTCGTTCGGCGGCACGCTCAAGGACCATACGGCCACCGATCTCGGTGCCGCCGTCACGCGCTGCGCGATCGCGCGATCGGGACTCGAGCCAGCGGACGTCCAGCACGTGATCGTCGGCAACGTCCTCCAGACCTCGGGCGACGCCGCCTATCTCGCGCGCCACGTTGGACTTCGTGCGGAAATACCGGTGCCGGTTCCGGCCGTCACCGTGAACCGCCTCTGCGGGTCCGGGTTCGAGGCGGTGATCCAGGGCGCCCACCGCATCCTGCTGGGCGAGGCCGACGTCGTCCTGGCCGCCGGCGCGGAGTCGATGAGCCAGGCGCCCCATGTGCTGCGAGGCAGCCGGTGGGGCCTCCGGCTCGGCGCCTCCCCGAAGCTCGAGGACACACTCACCGAGGCGCTCAAGGACTCGCACTGCGGACTTCCCATGGGCGAGACTGCCGAGCGCCTTGCGGAGCGCTACGGCATCAGCCGCGCCGAGTGCGACGAGTACGGGGCGCGAAGCCAGGCCGCCGCCGCCGCCGCATGGAAGAGCGGGGCGTTCACGTCCGAGGTCGTGCCGATTCCCGTCCGCAACCCGAAGACGAAGCAGACCGAAAGCTGGGCGGCCGATGAGCACATGCGGCCCGACACCACGGCCGCCGGACTCGCGAAGCTGGCGCCGGTCTTCCGCGAGGGTGGCCTGGTCACCGCCGGCAACGCGTCCGGGATCTCGGACGGCGCGGGCGCGCTCGTGCTCGCGGGCGGCGATCTGGCGGAGCAGCGGGGCCTCCGCCCATTGGGCCGGCTCGTGAGCTGGGCCGTGGTGGGGGTGGAGCCGGAGGTGATGGGCATCGGCCCCGCGCCGGCCGCGCGCGAAGCGCTCGCGCGTGCCGGGCTCGAGCTCGGCGCGATGGACCTGATCGAGGTGAACGAGGCGTTCGCGGCCCAGTATCTCTCCGTCGAGCGGGAGCTGGGCCTGCCCCGCGACCGCACCAATGTGGACGGTGGCGCGATCGCGGTCGGCCATCCGCTGGCCGCGAGCGGCGCCCGCATCACCAGCCACCTGCTGCACGCGCTTCGCCACCGCGGCGGCTGCTTCGGGCTCGGCGCTGCCTGCATCGGCGGCGGCCAGGGTATTGCGGTCGTCGTCGAGGCCTTTCCTCCCTGAGGTCGCCGTGGAGCTCCTGACCGCCGGTCTCGGCATTACCGTCGCGTATCTCTTCGCCAGCCTGCGGGTGATCCGCCAGTACGAGCGCGGCGTCGCCTTCTTTCTCGGGCGCTACTGGGGAACCAAGGGTCCGGGGTTGATCTTCCTGCCTGCCCTCTTCTCGGGGCAGCGCCGGGTGTCGCTTCGGATCGTGGCGATGGACATCCCGCCGCAGGACGTGATCACCCGGGACAACGTGTCCGTCAAGGTGAACGCGGTGCTGTACATGCGCGTGACCGACCCGGCCAGGGCCATCATCGAGATCGAGGACTATCTCTACGCCACCAGCCAGCTCGCGCAGACCACCCTGCGCTCGGTGTTGGGCGAGGTGGAGTTGGACGAGCTCCTGAGCGATCGCGAGAAGATCAACGCAGTGCTCAAGAAGATCATCGACGAGCGCACCGACGCGTGGGGTATCGAGGTCTCGGCGGTCGAAGTGAAGGACGTTGACCTGCCCGACCAGATGAAGCGCGCCATGGCGCGGCAGGCGGAGGCGGAGCGGGAGCGGCGCGCGAAGGTGATCGCGGCCCAGGGCGAGCTCCAGGCGTCGGAGACGCTGGCGCAGGCGGCCAAGACCCTCGCCACCGAGCCGAGCTCGATGCAGCTCCGCTATCTCCAGACGGTCACCGAGATTGCCGCGGAGAACAACTCCACCACGATCTTCCCCGTGCCCATCGAACTCTTCCGGCCCTGGATCCAGGCGGCGACCGCCGCCCCGGCAGCCTCGGGTGCACACGCCGGCGTGCCGGCGGCGCTTCCCGCCGGCGAGGCGAATCTCTCGCTCCCCCCCGCGATCAAGCAGGTGCTCGAGCCGAGCGTTGTCGCGGAGGGCGGCATTCCCGCCGCGACGCTCGCCGACATGATGCAGCAGTTCCGGGTCGAGTGGGCGCAGCGGCAACCCGAACCCCCGACCGGCGACCGTGAATGAGCAGCGACCGGCGCGGCTCGACCGCGCCGCGTTGGAACGGATCATCCAGCGGGCTGCCGAGCTCCAGACGGCCGATCGCGAACCGGGCGAGGGCATCACACCCGACCAGTTGCTCCTGCTCGGAAAGGAGGTCGGAATCCCTCCGCGGTTCCTGCAGCAGGCGCTCGCCGAGGAGCGCAGCCGCCTGCCCGAGCAGATGCGCATCGGCCTGCTCGACCGGCTGGCGGGACCGGGCGTCGTGGTGACGCATCGGGTGATCGGGGGCCCGGTGCCGGTGCTCGAGGGCCATCTGCTCCGCTGGATGGAGCAGAACGAGCTGCTCTGCGTGCAACGCCAGCAACCCGGCCGGATCACCTGGGAGCCGCTCACCGGCCTCCAGGCCGCGCTCCGCCGGTCGGCGGCGGCACTCGGCGCGGGCCAGCGGACGTTCATGCTCGGCAAGGCGGGCACGGTCACCGCGGCTCTCGCACCGCTCGAGCCCGATTACTGCCACGTGGCGCTCGCCGCCGACGTGAAGCCGCTCCGCGGCGCCTACGTCACGAGCGCGGCCGCACTCGCGACTGCGGGTGCGGGCGGCACGGCGCTGCTCGTCGCGCTGAGCGCCATGCTCGCGCTCGCCGTCGTCCCTCTTCCGATCGGGCTCGGGCTCGGATACGGCGCCCTGCGCCGCTTCCGGCCGGTCCCGGCCCGCACGCTGCTCGGCCTCGAGCGATGCCTCGACCACCTCGAACGGCTCTCGGCCACGGGCCCGGCCCAGGTGCCCCGCCCCGCGGGCCTGCTCGGCACCCTGGCCGACGAAGTCCGACGCACGCTCCGGTGAGCGCGGGCATCCGGACCGTCGGCGTGCTCGGGTGCGGGCTCATGGGAAGCGGCATCGCGCAGACGGCCGCGGCCGCGGGCTACCGCACCATCGTCCGCGACACGGCCGACGAGCAGCTCGCCAGGGGCCGCGCCGCGATCGAGCGCTCGCTCATGAAGCTGGTGGAGAAAGGCACGGCGACCGCTGCCGATCGCGACGCGGCGCTCGGGCGCCTGGCCTTCACCACCGATCTCGTGGCCGTGAGCGGCGCCGACATCGTGATCGAGGCGGTCACCGAGGATCTCGACCTGAAGAACGGGCTCTGGCGCGAGCTCGATGGGCGGTGTCCGGCTGCCACGATCTTTGCCTCCAACACGTCGAGCCTCACGATCGGGTCGATGGCTGCCGCCACCCGGCGGGCGGACCGCTTCGTCGGCCTCCACTTCTTCAACCCGGTGCCGCTGATGCCGCTGGTCGAGGTCGTGCGCGGCCAGGCGACCAGCGAAGCGACCTTCGATCGGGCGCTTACGTTCGCCCGGAGCCTCGGCAAGAAACCGGTGGCCTCGAGCGACACGTCGGGCTTTCTGGTCAACCGGCTCCTCGTCCCCTTCCTGCTCGACGCCGTCCGGGCGCTCGAGAGCGGCACTGGATCCGTGGAGGATCTGGACACCGCCATGCGCCTCGGCTGCGGCCACCCGATGGGCCCCTTTACCCTGCTCGATTTCGTGGGGCTCGACACCGTGGTGCGCATCGCGGAGATCATGTTCGACGAGTATCGCGAGCCGCGGTTCGCGCCACCACCCCTCCTCCGCCGCATGGTCACGGCCGGGCTGCACGGACGGAAGAACGGGAGGGGGTTTTATGATTACTCGGTTTCTCCGCCGGCGCCGATGCAGGTGAGACGCGAGAAGTAAGCGGTGAGAGGGAACCCCTCCACCTCTCACCGCTGACGTCTCACCCGATACCTCTCGAATTGGAGCTCCGATGTTCGGCTACGACTGGGCCCGCACGCACGCGTTGCTGACCGCCTTCCCGGTCGCCCTCCTCTCAGTGGCGGTGGTCTTCGAGATCCTCGCCGTCGCCCTGAAGAAGGACGGCCTCAGGCGCGCCGGATTCGCGCTCCTGCTGGTGGGCACGCTCGGCGCCGGGGCCGCCGTGCTGGCCGGCCTGCAGGCGGAGGAGGGCGTGGCGCACGGCGGGCCGGCCCACGAGCTGATGGAGCATCACAAGCAGCTCGCGCTCATCACCCTCGGCACCTTCGCGGTCGTGGCCCTGTGGCGGCTGCTGCGCGAGCGGAAGATGGGCAGCGGGGAGCGGCTCGCGGTGCTCCTGGTGTCGCTTGGCGGCCTGTTCTCGCTCACGTACACGGGACACCACGGCGGCCAGCTCGTGTTCGAGCACGCGGCGGGCATCCCCGACAGCACCCTGTCCAGCATCCTCGATGCGCGGGCGCTCGGACATGAGCACGCGCAGGGCGAAGGGCACGACCAGGCTGCCGCGCCCGTCCCCGTCGCGCCGGCCGCGCCGGCCGATTCCGGCGTCACGGACGATTCGGTGGCGAAGCCCGCGCCCAACATGCACCCGGCGCCGAAGAAGCCCCACTCGCACGCGCCGGGGACCGGGGCGCACGACCACTGATCCGGTGCCCAGGCGCATCGTTCCGTCACTTGCGGTGCTCGCCGCGTGCCAGCTCGCGACGGCGCGACCTCCGTTCGAGCCGCTGCCCGAAGCAAGTCATGCCGATGTGGCGCTGAGCCGCGTGGAGGCGACCGAGCGCCTGGCCGAAGCGCTGCGCGAGGACTCGGTCCCCGTGGCTCGCGTCGAGCTTCGGGACGGGTATCTCGAATCTCCCTGGTTCGACGTGGAGAGCGGACGGCCGGCGGGACGCGGGCGGACCGGTACGGGCGTGGTACGCGTGCGGGCTTGGGTCGAGCCGGCGCGGGTGCGCCAGAGCGAGCTCAGGGTGGAGACGGTGTTCCGGCGGGTAGTGGATCCCTCGCTGCCCGAGCGCGAGCTCGAGCGGGCGGTGTCGCCGGACCATCCGGTAGCGCAGCGGATCGACTCCGTCCTCGCGCGGCTCGCCCGCAGATACGAGGGCAGGCTCCCTTAGCGCGGACTGCGGTGGGTGCTGTTGTCGGGCTCAGACCACGTAAGCGCGGACCCACTCCTCGAGCTGGCCGAGATTGAGCCGCGCGTCCTTGCAGGGCCCGGCCGGGAGCGTCATCGTGAGCCCGAGGACCGGCACCTTGCCCGCGACGTCGTGCAGGCCGCTCACCATGTCGCGTTCGCAGGCGACCGCTACCACCGCTCGCGGTCTGCGTTCCCGGATCACCCGCCGCGCGAGCTGTCCCCTGGTCGCGACAAACACCGGGACACCGTACTTGCCGGCGATCCCGAGCACCCCGTCGAGCGCCTCCTTGGAGAGGCAGCGCGGGATGAGCAGGAGCAGCTCGCCTTTTCCCACCTTCCGGCCGCGCACCGCCGCAAGCGCGTTGTACACCTTCACCGCTGCGTTCTCCACCCAGTCGCGCCGGCCGAACCGTTCCGCCACACCCGAGGTGAACCGCATCAGCCGGAGGAACGGTCCCCGCTCGTTCAGGCGCTCCGGAAGCAACGGCCGGTCCAGCACATAGCCAAGCGCCATCGCCGCCCACCAGCCGGCGAGCGCCGCTCCGCTCAGCGCCCAAGCCCCCCACAGCACGCCGGGGATCGCGGCGTGCACCAGGGACAGCCGGGGATTGAGGATATAGATAAGGAAAGCGGCCAGGGCGCCGCCGGCGGCCAGCGTCAGGGCCGACCACGCGAAGAACAGGCCCGGTGCCGAGTCGAAATCGCCCTGGTTCGGCAGGGGCTTCCCGTCCCACCCGTCCCACTCGTGGCCGAGGCGTCGGTCCACGTCGATGTGGATGAGCTGGGCACGGGGCGATTCCGGCATAGAGTCGGTAACCTCGTCTTCCACCCTTTGCTTGGCAAGGGAGCGCCGCCCTAGCTTCAACGCATGCCCGCCGCACCGCCGATCCGAGGTGTGTTTCGCACCGACGCGCGCGCCCGCGCGGCGTACGCCGAGGGGGCCGGGATCTATCGCATCGTGCCCCGCGCGGTGTGCCTCCCCGCCGACGTCGACGACGTCGCGGCGTTGGTGCGCTGGGCCGGAGCGGAGGGCGTGCCGCTCGTGCCCCGCGGCGCGGGCAGCGCGATGAGCGGCGCCAACGTCGGCGACGGTGTGACGGTGGACCTCACCGCGATCGCTGGACCCTTGGTGGAGATCACGCCCGCGACACGCCGAGCGCGGATGCGGGCAGGCGAGTCGCTCGGCGGGCTCCAGCGGGCGGCGGCGCCCCACGGGCTCCGGCTCCCGCCCGACCCGTCGAGCTGGCGGTGGGCCACCGCGGGCGGCGTGGTCTCGACCAACGCCGCCGGCGCGCGTTCGGTGCGATATGGCGCGGTGCGGCGCTGGGTCCACGCGGTGGAGATGGTGACCGGTCATGGGCAGGTCGTACG
>JBOHSY010000403.1:0-1374 GCA_050733355.1 Gemmatimonadales bacterium
TTCCGGTGACCCGCCCGTACATGCCGTCGGCCGAGCTGGAACGCCTCGGCGCCGCGCTCGCGGGCCGCTACGCGGTGGAGCGCGAGCTCGGCCGAGGTGGGATGGCCACGGTCTACCTCGCCGACGACCTCAAGCATCACCGCCAGGTGGCGATCAAGGTGCTCCGGCCCGAGCTGGGGTACCTGCTGGGCCCGGACCGGTTCACCCGCGAGATCCGGATCGCCGCGGGGCTCAACCATCCCCACATCCTGCCGCTCCACGACTCGGGCGAAGCCGACGGGTTGCTCTTCTACGTGATGCCGTACGTCAGGGGCGAGTCATTACGGCAGAGGCTCGGGCGCGAGCGGCAGCTCCCCATCAGTGAAGCGATCGGCATCGCGCGGCAGATTGCCTCCGCACTCGACCACGCTCATGCTCACGGATTGATCCACCGTGACATCAAGCCGGAGAACATCCTCCTCCACGAGGGCGTGGCGATGGTCACCGACTTCGGGGTCGCGGTAGCGGCCGGCCCGGCACCGGGCGACCGGCTGACCGCCAGCGGCCTCATGGTGGGGACACCCGCCTACATGAGTCCCGAGCAGGCGGCCGGCGAGCGCACGCTGGATGCCCGAAGCGACGTGTACAGCCTCGGCTGCCTGCTCTTCGAGCTGCTGGCGGGCGAGCCGCCGTACACCGGCGCCACGGCGCAGGCGGTGATCGCCAAGCGGTTCACCGAGCCCGTGCCTTGCGTGGGGCGAGTGCGGGCGGCAGTTCCGCCGGAAGTCGAGCAGGCCGTCACTCGCGCGCTTGCCCGCGCGCCGGGCGACCGCTTCAGGTCTGCCGGTGCGTTCGCGGACGCGCTGACGCAGCCGGCCACGCTGGTACGGCCGGCCGCGCGTCCGGGCCGCACCTCCATCGCCGTCCTTCCCTTCACGAACCTGAGCGCCGAGCCGGAGAACGAGTTCTTCACCGACGGGGTCACGGAGGACGTGATCGCGCAGCTCTCCAAGATCCGCGCCCTCAAGGTCATCTCGCGCACGTCGGTGATGCCGTTCAAGCGGCGGGAGCAGAGCCTCAGGGAGATCGGCGCCGCGCTGCAGGTGGCGACGCTGCTCGAAGGCAGCGTGCGCCGCGCCGGCAACCGGGTGCGCATTGTCGCTCAGCTCATAGATGCGGAAACGGACGAGCACCTCTGGGCCGACACCTACGACCGCCAGCTCACTGACATCTTCGCGATCCAGACCGACGTGGCGCTGCAGATCGCCGCCGCGCTCGAGGCCGAGCTGTCGCCCGAGGAGCGGTCCCGCATCCGGAAGGAGCCGACTCGGGACGTGCAGGCCTACCAGCTCTACCTGCTGGGCAGGAATTGCATCAACCGATGGACCGACGAGG
>JBOHSY010000404.1:0-16038 GCA_050733355.1 Gemmatimonadales bacterium
TTGCAACATTGATGTTGCAAAACAAGACCTGACCCCGAAAGCCCCGAGACCTGACCCCCAAAGCCGAACCTGCAACCGGCGGAAGTTACTCCGCCCTGATCTCCACGGGCGCCGTGAGGCGAATCGCGATGCGGCCGTTCTCCGGGATGCATCCATCGAAATCGCCCGTGCCCATTGCAACCGCGGTACCGGCAGCCGCGCCCGTCGCGGCACCGATCACCGTCGACTTGGTGTCCTTGCCCAGCACCTGCCCGATGATCGCACCGACAACGGCACCGCCGATCACCTTCTTGGCATCGCTCGAGCCGCTCGCAGTGCGGTCCGCATCGACCTGCGCGGACGTCACCTCGGCGGTCACGAGATAGGTCTCGCCGCTCCAGCTCAGGGAGACGATGTTGAACGACATCGAAACCGGCTCCGTGGCGTTCTCGCTCTTCCTGAGATTGGTGATCTGTATCACGGCCCTGGCACCAGCGGGAATCGTCACACCACCAGCCGTCACTGCCTCGGACACGGTGGCCGTGAAGCGATCACCGGCCTTGTTCGTGTTGGTGCAGATGCGCGAGTTGGACGCCAGCACCAGCGATGTGCCGCTCGGAACCGTCGCTACGTCGCCCTGATCGCCGCGATCGGAACGGTCGACCGTGTTGCCGCTGCTGGTCTCGTTCGACGGCCGCGATGGCTGGTTGTTCGAGCTGCCACCCGTGCGCGATCCGGAGCTGGACCGCCCGCTGGTAGCCGGCTCATCGCTCAGTCCCGGCTGACCGGAATCCTGGCCGGCAAGGGTGAGATCGTTCGCGAGCGCGCTATCGGCGAGAAGCGAATCCTCGTCCATTCCATCGTCGCCGCAGGCATTGAGCATCAGGGCGCCGCACAGTGCCAGCGGGGCCCCTAGCAGGCGGATATATTTTGACATGGTCCTCCTCCGAAAGTGGAGTCTTTGGGCGTAAGCGTCGATTGGAGCGCCGAATCAGGCGCGACCACCGTTGAATGGCAAGCCACGTGCCAGTCATGAGGTCTCTCCGGCGCCTCGTCCCGTATTACCAGCCCTACCGCCGGCAGGCCGTCCTGGGCCTCCTCCTCGTGATCGGCTCGGCGGCCCTGAGCGCGCTTCTGCCATGGCTCGTGCGCACGGCCGTAGACGGGCTGGCAACAGGTGTCCCCATTGTTCGCCTCTGGCAGATCGCGGCTGCCATGGTGGCGCTCGCCCTGGCGTCCGGCGGAGCTCGCTACTGGATGCGAGAGATACTGAACGGAATCAGTCGGCGGATAGAGTTCGACCTCCGAAACGACCTGTTCACGCATCTCGAATCACTGGATGCGCCATACTTCTCGCACTCGCGCACCGGCGACATCATGGCCCGCCTCACCAACGACCTGAGCGCCGTGCGCATGGCCGCGGGCCCCGCGATCATGTATCTGGTCAACACCGTCGCCGGCGGACTCTTCGCGCTCGTGTTCATGCTGCAGATCAGTGGCCGTCTCACACTGCTAGCACTCCTGCCTGTGGTCCTGCTGCCCATCGTGACGGCGAGAATGGGAAGCGCTATTCACGTCCGCTTCGAAGCCGTGCAGGAGCATTTCGCCTCTCTCACAACGCTGGCGCAGGAGAACCTCGCGGGAGTGCGCATCGTGAGGGCATACAGACAGGAGGCAGCCGAGGAAGAGCGTTTCGGCGGTCTCAATGCGGAGTACCTGGAGCGCAACATGCGCCTCGTGCGCCTGTGGGGACTGCTGAATCCGACGTTCGGACTTCTCGCCGGGCTTGGCAGCGCCATCGTCCTGGGTGTTGGTGGTGCGCTGGTCGTGCGGGGCGCCATCAGCATCGGATCGTTCGTGGCCTTCGGATTCTACCTCGGAATACTCACGTGGCCGCTGATATCGCTGGGCTGGGTGACCAATCTGCTCCAGCGTGGCGACGCATCGATGGGCCGGCTCAACGAGATCTTCGACGCCTCGCCGGCGGTCGTATCGATCCCGAACGCGCGGGAGCTGCCGCGGACCACCACGGGGCGTTCGCTCGAGTTCCGCCGCGTCGGCTTCCACTATCCGGTCCGCCGCAGCCCGCCACCGGACGGCGGCAACGCTCCCGATCGGGAGGCGCCTCGCTGGGTTCTGCGCGATATCAGCTTCAGCGTGCCCGCAGGAGGGACGCTCGGCGTCGTCGGCGCTACCGGAAGCGGCAAGAGCGCGCTCATGGACCTCATCCCGCGACTGTACGATCCGCAGGAGGGCGAGATCATGATGGACGGTGCGCCGATCCGCGACATCCCGCTCGAGTCCTACCGCGCCGAGATCGGGTACGTGCCGCAGGAGAGTCTGCTGTTCAGCGAGCGGATCGGCGCGAACATCGCGTACGGCACGAGCAGCGAGTCGGACACGCGCCGGGCGGCCGACGTGGCGCAGCTCACCGAAACGCTGGCCGCGCTACCCTCCGGCTACGACACGATGCTCGGCGAGCGCGGGATCAACCTCTCCGGCGGCCAGAAACAGCGGACCGCCATCGCGCGGGCGCTGGCGCAGGATCCCCCCATCGTCGTGCTCGACGATGCGCTGAGCGCGGTGGACGCGCAGACGGAGGCGCGGATCCTGGCCGGACTGCGCGACGCGCTCGCGGGACGCACCAGCGTGATCGTCTCCCACCGGCTGGCCGCGGTGCGGGACGCGGATCGCATTCTCGTGCTGGACCGCGGCCGCATCGTCGAGGAGGGCACCCACGCGGAGCTGGTCGCCCGCGACGGCCGGTACTGGGAGCTGCTCCGGCGCCAGCAGCTGGAGGAGGAGCTGGAGGAAAACCGGGTTGGGTCCTAGCGCCCGGCGTGGCGGGGGGCGGGCAGCACTCCGGCTGGGCGTTCCGCTCGCGATCGCCCTCGCGCTGCTGCTCGCGCCCGGGCTCGTCCGGCCCCAGCTCACCCTCTTCGACGAGGCGTTCCACGCCGTCGTCGCCCGCAACCTGCTCGATCACCCCTTCCGCCTCACGTTGTACGACGCGCCGCTGCTCGAGTCACGGCGGCCGGACCCGATGCTCACTCGCGAGTGGTGGCACAGCCCGCCCCTGGCGTTGTGGCAGATGGCGCTGTCGCTCTCGCTCTTCGGCGTCAGCGGGCTGGCGCTGCGGCTCCCCTCGGCGCTGCTGCACACCGGGGCGGCGCTGCTCACGCATCGCATCGGTCGGGAGCTGTTCGGCCGCGAGGTCGGCATCGGCGCTGCCGTGCTCCAGGCATTCAGCCCGTTGCTCCTCGCTTCCGTGCTGGGCTACCACCCGTCGGGACATCTCGACATCGCCCTGCTCTTCTGGACCGAGGTCGGACTGCTCGCCGTGATCCGGGGCGCGCGCGGCGGCCGCCCGGCCTGGTTCGCCGCGGCTGGCGTGGCGCTCGCCCTCGCGTTTCTCGCAGGGGGATTCCCTGCGCTGGTACTTGCCGGGGCGCTCATCGGCCGGTGGATCGTCACGCGCCTCCCGGTCGATGCAGCCGGATCCTACCGCGTGCGCTTCCGTGATGTCGCTCTGGCCCTCGGTATCGCCGCGGCGCTGGTCGCCGTGTGGGTGGGCTTTGGGCTCGCCACGGATCACGAGCTGTTCCGCCGCGAGGTCGCGCGCTGGCTCGGGCCGCCGGGTGCGCCGCAGTTCTCGCCTCCGTGGGAGCTGGTGAGCCTTCTTACCGGCTACCTGCCCGGGCTCGCGGTGCCCGCGCTCCTCGGGCTGTGCCTGGTCTCGGTCCGCGCGGCGCGGCACCCCGGTGACCTGATCGTCGCCTTGTGGGCCTGGGCCGGCGTGCTCCCGCTGAGCCTCGCCACCGGTGCGAGACCGGGCGCGGCCGTGGTCGCCGTCCCGGCGCTCGCGCTCGCCTTCCTCCGTGGGCTCGAGCTCGGCGTCCGCGCGCTGGCGCGGGCACCGCGGTTCCGGCCGCTCGCGGTGTCCCTCGGCGTCCTGCTCGTCACCGGCGCGACGGCCGCCTATGCGCTCGAAGGCTGGCGTACCGCGCGGCGCGAGCAGGCGGATGCGGCGCTCCCGAGTGCGCGTCAGCTGAGTGCCGGGTTGCCGGCCGACGCCGTCCTCCTCCTGAATGAACCCGAGCTCACGGCCAGCCATCTGGCGCTGATGTTCTGGACCGGTCGGCCGGTGTATAGCCTGGAGCTCCTCCAGCGCCATCAGGAGCTGCTGTCGGCGGGGATCGCGGGCGGGCTCGTCCGGAGGCGCGGCGGCACGCCGTACCTGCTGGCGACGACGTCGCTGCCGGATGCCCCTCCGCCCACGGACTCGGCGGGGCCCTACCGGGTGTACGCCATCGGACCGACACCCACCGGCGCCCCGACGCTGAAGCGGCCGAACGCTCCCCCGGCGATGGGATGGGCGCACTACGGCGGTGATGCCGGGGGGATGAAGTACTCGCCGCTCGCCGATATCGATCGCACCAACGTCGCCCGGCTCCAGCTCGCGTGGACCTGGCGCACCGGCGAGCTTCCCTGGCGGTCCCGGCCCGCCTCGCGGGCCGCCCGGCCGGGCGCGTTCGAGGCGACACCGCTGATGATCGGCGACACGCTGTATCTCACCACGCCGTACCACCGGGTGGTGGCGCTCGACGCGGAGACGGGGACGCAGCTCTGGACCTTCGATCCCCAGGTGTACCGGCTCGGCCAGCCGGGCGGTAGCTACGGCTTCGTGCATCGCGGTCTGGCCGCGTGGTCCGACGGGACGCGGCGCCGGCTGTTCCATCTGTCGCGCGGCCGGCTGCACGCGCTCGACGCAGCCACCGGCAGTCTCGTGCCGGAGTTCGGCGGCACGGGGACGGTGAGTCTGGTGAAGGCGCTGGGGTGGTCCGGCAACCCTGACCACGTCGACAATACCTCGCCGCCGGTGGTCCATGGCGATCTCGTGATCGTCGGCAGCAGCATCTCCGACGAGATGACCTATCCCGGGGATCCGCCGGGCGCGGTCATCGCCTTCGACGCGCGAACCGGGCGTCGGGTGTGGATCTTCAACGCGGTCCCGCGCCCGGGAGAGGACGGGCACCACACCTGGACCAGGGGGACGGACGGCGCCGGGCACGTGAACGTGTGGGCGCCGATGACGCTGGATTCCGCGCGCGGCCTCGTGTACCTGCCCGTGGGAGCGGCGAGCAACGACTGGTACGGGGAACGGCGGCCGGGAGCCAATCTCTTCTCCGAGTCGCTGGTGTGCCTCGACGCGCGGACCGGCAAGCGCAAGTGGCACTTCCAGACCGTGCATCACGGTCTCTGGGACTACGAT
Source organism: Gemmatimonadales bacterium (assembly GCA_050733355.1). Taxonomy (GTDB): domain Bacteria; phylum Gemmatimonadota; class Gemmatimonadetes; order Gemmatimonadales; family GWC2-71-9; genus DASQPE01. Next base: position 5,252 of record JBOHSY010000404.1, read on the forward strand.
CTGGCGGCGCCGCCGGTGCTGGCGACGGTGCGCCGCGGCGACCGCACGCACGACGTGGTGGCCGTCGCAGGCAAGACCGGGTTCGTGTACGTGTTCGACCGCGTCACCGGCACGCCGGTGTGGCCGATCGAAGAGCGGCCGGTGCCCGCGAGCGACGTGCCGGGCGAGGCGGCCTATCCCACCCAACCATTTCCGACTCGCCCGGCGCCGTTCGTGCGCCAGGGTTTCTCGGAGAACGATATCATCGACTTCACGCCGGGAATCCGGGACTCGGTGCGCAAGGCGCTCGAGGGCGTGCGCTTCGGCCCGATCTTCACTCCGCCGTCACTGACCGGCACCGTGGTCATGCCGGGCTGGATCGGCGGTGCCGGCTGGGGTGGCGCGGCCTACGATCCGGAGACTCAGTCGCTCTTCGTCAAGGGGAACAACAAACCCATCGTGCTGAAGCTGGCGCCGCCCGGACCTCCGAACGACACGATCGACGCGGCGCTCATCGGCGTCCGGCTGCACCACGCCCGCCCGGGGTCCGGCGCCGCTCCACCCGAGGCGGGCCGCTTCGACCGACTCGCCGCGCGCGGCCGGCCCGGTCCAACTCCGCTTCCCATCAGCAAGCCGCCGTACGGGACGGTCACGGCGATCGACCTCGCGACCGGCGACCATCGCTGGCAGGCGACGGTGGGTAACTGGCCGGAGCTCGAGAATCATCCGTCGCTGCGGGGGGTCGGGCTGCCGCCCTTGGGCTCGGCGGGGGCCTCCGGGCCACTCGTGACGCGCGGGGGGCTGCTGTTCATCTCCGGCGGAAGCACGAGCCTGCACGCCCTCGAGACCGGGACCGGCGCGCAGTTATGGGAAGCGTCGCTTGGCGGGCTGGGAACCGCGAACCCGATGACCTACCGGACGGGGAACGGTCGGCAGTTCATCGTCGTGGCGTCGACCGGGCGCAGGGGAGCCGAGCTGCTGGCGTTCGCGCTGCCGTGGCGGTAGCGACCGCCCCGGTGTCCGCGGCGGGGGCGCTGGGGCTGTAGTAGTCGAACGTCGTGGAGCGCGTCCATCCCGAACGGGTGCCGCCGCCGGCCACGAAGATCCGGCCCGCGACTTCGACGGGGAAGATCCCGTGTCGCGGCACACCCATGTCGCGCCCGCGCCGCCACCGGTTCCGCGCCGGATCGTAGATGTCCACGCGCGCGTAGACGCCGGCGGCGTTCGCGCCCCGGCCGTCCGCAGTCTCGCCGCCAAGCACGTAGAACTCGCCGCCGAGGTACACCGCCTTCCCCATGCCGCCCCGGGCATGCGGCAGCGGCGCGACGCCCGCACCGGCATCGGCGCTGGTGCGCCAGCTATCGGTGGCCGGATCGTAGATCTGCACGTCGGCGCATCCGTTCGTCACGCGGCGCCGCTCGCCGGGCCCCTGCGCCCGGCCGCCGAAGACGAACAACCGCCGCCCATCCGTGGCGGAGGCGGCGTGATCGCGGCCGGCAGGCATCGACGCGATCGCACGCCAGCTGTCCGCTGCCGGGTCGTACATCGCAGCCGCCGCGGTGGTCGAGTCGCCGACGAGACCGCCGGCCAGGTAGATCCGTCCGCCGATGACCGCCGATGCGCTCGACGCTGCCGGGAACGGCATGGGCGCGCCGAGACGCCAGGCGTCCACCCCGGAGTCGTAGATCTGCGTGCGGCCCTCGGCGTCCATCCCGCCAAAGAGGTACAGTCGTCCGTCGAGCACCTCCGCCGCATGGTCGTGGCCCAGAAACGGACGGCGTGGGACGAGCTCTGGGGGCGCCCACACGCCCTCGCTTAAGTCGTAGCGCTGGGTGTGCGGGCTCCCCAGCCCGACCACGTAGAGATGCCGTCCGATGACCCCCGCGGCGACTTCCGCCATGCTGTTGGGAAGCGCCGGACGCGGCCGCCACGCATCGCGGAACGGCAGCGCCCAAGTCTCGGTCACTGGCACCTCCATCCGCCCCCGCCCCAGCCCGCCGCCCGAGACCACCAGTTCCTCGCCGAGGACGCCGGCCGCCGGACCGGTCAGGGCATGCGGCAGCTCGTCCAGAGCGATCCAGAGATCGGCGGGAGGATCGTACAGCAGCACGCTCGCCAGCAGACGGTTCGCGACCGGGCCGGTGCGGTGATTATTGCGCCCTCCGACGAGCAGCACGTGTCCATCCACCACGAGCGTGGAGGCCTCGGCGTGGGACACCGGATGGGGCATCGGCGCCCGCTCGGTCCACCGATCCGCCGCCGGATCGTACCGGTGGACGATCGCGACGTCGCGCGGACTCTCGTCATGGCCGAACTGTCCGCCGATGGCGTAGGCTGCACCGCCCACCACGACACCGGCAGCCTGTCCGCGCGCGTGTGGCATCGGTGCGGCCGGTGTCCAAGCCGCATCGCCGCTGAGCGCGAGCCGCCAGTGCTCCGGCGCGTTGGTCTGCCGGTCGGGACGGAAACCGCCCGCGTAGTGCAACGCGCCGTCCACCAGAAACAGGATGCCGCCCCCTCGCTCCGCCGGAAGCGGCGGCCCACGGGTCCAGCGATCGGCGCCCGCATCGTAGCGCCAGACGTCGGCCGTCGCCGGGCCGGGATGGTCACCGGCGAACCCGCCGGCGAGCCACACCGTCCGGCCGTCCAGCGCCGCGTCCCGGTGGGTTGTCGGCACGGGCGTGGGCGCCCGCCGGCTCCAGCTGCCGTCGCGCGGATCGAACACCTGCACGACATCCGTCGTCTGATGGCGGTGGTTGTAGTGGCCGCCGAACACGTACAGCCGGCGGTCGATCACCGCGGACGCACTCTCCCGGTGGGGAATGAGCGCGGGGGCGAGCGGGTGCCACTCGGCGTAGGCCGGCGGAGCGTCGCTTCGGTCCGCGACGATTCGCCGGACCACGAGAGCCGCCGCCAACAGGAGCAATCCGGCGGCAGCCCACCTCACGGGGCGGCGCGAAGATCGAGCGCTGCCAATCAGGTGTCGGGTCAGGTGTGATGCGGACAACGGGGGCAATCAGCGACTGAAGCCGGCCATCGCGGGCGCCGAGCCCGGTAGCTGGGGCGCGACGGCGGCGATCGCTTCCTCCGGGAGAGGATTGAGCGCCGGTGGCACGTAGTAGTCGAACACGTCGGACTTGCCTCGCGTCCGCCCCCGGCCTCCTCCGACGACGAAGATCCGTCCGGCCGCCGCCACCGGCATCACCCCGTCCCTCGGAACGGCCATGCGGCGTCCCTGCTGCCAAAGGCTGGAGCGCGGATCGTAGATGTCCACTGAAAGATCCGCGTCCTCAGCGCCTTCTCCGCCGATGAGGTGGAATCGACCGTCCACGACGACCGCACGAGCCGTCCCCGTACGCGGATGCGGCATCGGCGGCGGGCCTTCCCGGTCCCCGCTGGCGGTCCACCGGTCCGATGCCGGATCGTAGATGTGGACATCGGCTGTCGGCGCGTCGTCCTCACCCGCCCGGCCACCGAACACGAAGAGTCGTTGCCCGTCCGTGCCGGCGGCCGCCTCGAACCGCGGCCGCGGCATCGGCGCGATCGGATCCCAGCGGTCCGCGCCCGGATCGTACACCGCGGACTGCGCGATCGCCAAGTCGCCATCGCGCCCGCCGACCACGAAAATCCGATCGCCGATCGTCACCGCCGTGCTCGAAGTCGCGCGGAACGGCAGGGACGCGCCGACGCGCCATTGATTGGCCTTGGGGTGGAAGATCTGGGTTCGTCCTTCGGCGCCGAGGCCGCCGAAGAGATACCATTTCCGATCCCAGCTTTCCGCGGCGTGTCCCCGGCCGGGAAACGGCCGGCGAGGAAGCTCCCCGATCGGGCCCCACCGCGCCGAATCGAGCGCGTAGTGCAGCGTCGCAGCCGAGCCGCCCCCGACAGCGAACAACCTGCGACCGATGACTGCGGTGGACACGTCCTCGAGCGCCACCGGCAGCGCGGAGCGCGCGAACCACGCATCGCGAAACGGAATGGCCCACGCGCTTGTCTGCGGCAGCTGACCGTTGCCCAGACCCCCGCCGGCGATGATCAGCTCTCCGCCGATCAGCGCCGCCGACACTCCTGCCAGCGGGCGCGGGAGCAAGCCCAGGTCCACCCAGACGTCGTCCGCCGGGTCGTACACCACCATCGCGCGCAGGATCTGACTCGAGTCGTTCTTGAGCCGGGAGACCCGATTGTTCCGCCCCCCGATCACCACGATGCGGCCGTCCATCGGGAACGTCCCCGGCTCGGAATGCGAGAGCGGCATCGGAAGCGAGCTCCGCCGATCCCACCGGTCGGCCGCCGGATCGTATCGGTGCAGCAGCCTCGTATCGCGGGGAACGGGGTCGTGGAAGAAGGCGCCGCCCACGGCGTAGACCTGCCCGTCAACGACGGCTCCGGACAAATGCCCCCGCCCGTCGGGCATCGGCGCCCTGGGCGTCCACTGCCCGGGCGCGCCGAGAACCAGGCTCCAATGATCGTCGGAGTTGCTGAATCGATCGGGCTGGTAGCCCCCGGCGTAGTGGAGGTTTTCGCCCACCAGCGACAGCACGCCGCCCGCGCGCGGCGCGGGAAGGGGCGGCCCCGGCGTCCAGGTGTCGGTCGGCGGATGGTAGCGCCAGACGCTGTCGGTCGCCCACCCCGGATGGTTACCAACGAAACCGCCGGCGAACCAGAGCGTGTCGCCCACCTGCACCGCGTTCGCGTGCGTGAACGGCGCCGGCATCGGTCGACGCCGTTCCCACCGGCCCGTCGCGGGGTCATAGACCTGGACCTGGTCGGTCACTTCGGTTCGTCGCGTCGCGAAGCCGCCGAAGACGTACAGCTTCTCATCGACGACCGCCACACCGGCCTCGCGGTGAGGCACTTCCGCGTTCTCGATCTCGCGCCAGGAAGCGTACGGGGGCACACTCGGCCGGCAGCCGGTGACGGCCGGCATCGAGAGGGCGAGAGCCAGCGGTGCAAGAGATGCGCAGTGGCGATACATGGCCGGCCGAAACCTGAGTGCCAACCGGCCCGACCGCAAGGATAACGATGCGGCTGGGCGAGGACCCAGCCGCCCTCAGATCCGGCTGCGGATGAAGTCCGGTGTCAGCGACTGGAGCCAGCCCGCGAGGCGGGTGAACTCACCCGTGACCAGCAGCACCCCCACGAAGATGAGCAGCGCGCCGCTCGCCCGCATCACCCAGGGCAGGTACCGCCGGAAGCGCTGGAACCAGTCCAGGAACGCGTCGAGGGCGAACGCCGCAGCGAGGAACGGGACGGCGAGCCCTGCCGAGTAGACGCCCAGCAGCAGCATGCCGCGCGAGACGTCCGCCGACGTCGCGGCAAGGCCGAGGATCGCACCGAGCACCGGGCCGATGCAGGGCGTCCATCCGAACGCGAACGCCATCCCCACGAGCGCGGATCCGAGGAAGCCCACCGGCCTGCGCTGGAGCTGGAGCCGCCGCTCCTGCTCGAGCCAGCCTACCCTGAACACCCCGAGGCACACCAGCCCGAACAGGATGATCAGCACGCCCCCGGCGCGCTGGAGCCACACCTGATAGTGCCGGAGGGCGCCGCCGAGCGCGGTGGCGCTCGCGCCGAGCAGCATGAAGACGAGCGAGAACCCGGCGACGAACAGGAGCGCGTGCGCCAGCGCGAGCCGGCGGCGCGACGTGGTCTCGTCCAGCGTCATACCGGTGAGGAACCCGACGTACGAGGGGACCAGCGGGAGCACGCAGGGCGAGAGGAAGCTCAGGACGCCCGCGGCAAAAGCGACCAGGAGGCCGAGGCTGGCCGGCGCTTCCATGGGTTATTCTCCGAGCGCGCCGAGGTCGCGGCGCCGGCACTCGGGACAGACCCCGTGGATCTCGACCCGGTGGCGCTGGTGCTGGAACGCGTGCTCGTCCGCGATGATGGGGAGCATGCGCTCGAGCCGCTCGTTCTGAAACTCGACCACCCGCCCGCAGCGGACGCAGATCAGGTGCTCGTGCCCCGACTGCTGCGCCATCGGCTCGTAGCGCTTGAACCCCTCGCCGAAATCGTGCGCCCGCACCAGTCCGCTGCCGACCAGGACGTCGAGCGTGCGGTAGATCGTCGCCAGGCCGACCCGCTCGCCCTGGTCCTGCAACCGGCGCTGGATCGCGTCCACGGAGAGGTGTTCGTCCGACAGGAGCACGGTCTGCGCGACGACGTCGCGCTGGCGAGTGACCGGCAGGTGTTGCTCGCGGAGATGCCGGCGGAAGCGGTCGAGGAGGGCGGCGCCCTCGCCCCTAGCGAGCCGCGCCATCGGCCGGCTCCGTGAACCACTGGTCCAGGGCCAGGGCGATCGGAGGATGCTCGTCGTCGGTGCGCTGGTGGACGTCGTGGAGCAGCGGGCCCAGCGAAGCCGCAGGCCCGCTGCCGACCTCCTCCAGCCCCCACTCGAACTGGCCGCGCTCCTTGCCCTTGAGCGCGAGCACGTAGCGGGCGGTATAGATGCGGCGGCGATCGCCGTCCACCCGGGTGAGCACGGCGGTGCCCCACTCGCGGCCGTCGTGACGGATCACCGGGAACACCCAGACGCCGTCGAGCTCGGCGCGCGGGACGGCGCGCGCCACCTCGTCCGCGAGGCGGCGCCAGCCGGGCCCGATCCCTGGGCCGGTGGCCGGCCCGATCAGTCCTGCGCCCGCGCCCATTGCTCCACGTAGTGCCGGAGCACGTGCATGAAGTCCTGCGCGTTGGTGACGACGCCGTAGGCCTGATGCGTGCCGCGGTCCTTGAGCTTGTTGACCACGAACTCGGTCTGGTCCACGCAGATGGTCATGAGCGGCGCGGGCGCGCCGCGGCAGGTGTGGAAGGCCGGCAGCATGTTGCCCACCGCGATCGCGTGGAGCGCGGTCGCGACGAAGATGGCGCCGGTGGCCTTGATGGTGTACTCGCGCATCGCGTCCTGGGCCGCCAGCGTGTCGTTCACCACGCCGGGCAGCGGCCCGTCGTCCCGGATGGAGCCGGCGAGCACGAACGGCACGCGATGGGTCACGAGCGCGTGCATGATGCCGGTCCCGATCAGGCCGGTCTCCACGGCGCGCTCGATCGAGCCGGCGGCACGCACCCGGTTGATGGCGCGCATGTGCAGCCCGTGGCCGCCCTCGGTGGGCTGCCCGGTGTTGCTCATGCCGAGCGTGGTGCCGAAGATGGCGGCCTCGATGTCGTGCACCGCGACCGCGTTGCCGACGAGCACGGCCTGCACGTACCCGTTCGCGATGAACCACTCGAAGTCGGCCCGCGCCCGCGAGTGTACCAGCGCGGGCCCGACCACCCAGATCAGGAACCCCCTATCCCGCCTCTCCTCCCCCACCCGCGCGGCCAGCTCCTCGTAGTTCACCGGGCGCTCGCGGCTCACCTCGGTGGACATGAAGCGGAACTCGTTCGCGCCGTGGCTGCCGCCCAGGAAACCCTCGGTGTGTACGACGATGCCTTCGCTGCCGTCCTCGGCCAATCCCATCGCGACCAGCTCGCCCTTGCGGAGCCGGCGTGGCTCGATCGTCTCGAGCTTGTCGCCCCGCCGGGCGATCACGCAGTCCATCCGCGGCCGCTCCGGCATCTGCCAGCGGCCGCCGACGTGGACGTAGGTGGGCAGGTTCGAGGTGGAGAAGAAGTCTTCGGGCAGGACGCCGTCGGCCGGGAGTGGGGTGAATCGCGCCTCCGGCGCCCCGGCGAATGGAGGCTTGCTGAAATCCGGCAGCTTGTACGGGGAGTCGGCCATAGGCGGCGGGAAAGGTAGGGGCGGGCCGGGACCCTTTTCAAGCTGGGTGATCCCACCCACCGAGTGGGGCCCAGGCCCGGTTGCCGGCGCCACGGTCGCCCTCGGCAGTCCCTCTAAGTCGTTGTTTTCGGCGGGCCCGCTGCGTGGATTCGGTGATAGGCGACTGGGGCACACCCTCTGCTTCTATGACAGCGTTTTGCCTCGGGAATTGGGGGATTTCCCCCAGCCATCCTCAGCCCAACGGATCCCATGCCCGCTTCCGCTCGTTCGAATCTGCACCGCCCGCTCGCCCTCGTGCTCCTGTTTGGCGCCGCCTCGGCGGGCGCCGCACAGGAGCCGGTTCGCCCCGACTCGGCCGCGGCCGATACTTCGGTCCAGCGACTCGAGACGATCGAGGTCACCGTCACCCGGACAGCGGAGCCACTGAGCCGGGTGCCGGCGGCCGTCGCGGTCGTGGGCGAGCGGGATCTCCGCCGCGGGCAGCCAACCGTCGGCCTGGATGAAGCGCTCAACAACATCCCCGGCGTGTACGTCGCGAACCGCTACAACTTCTCGCTGGACCAGCGCCTCTCCATCCGCGGCTTTGGCAGCCGGGCGAACTTCGGGACCCGCGGCGTCAAGATTCTCCTGGACGGCGTGCCCCAGACGCTACCCGACGGACAGAGTCAGCTCACCAACGTCGAATTCGGCGCCCTCCAGCGCATCGAAGTGCTTCGGGGCGCCTCGTCATCGCTGTACGGGAACGCGTCGGGCGGCGTGATCTCGCTCCGCAGCGAGGGGGCCGACCCCGGCCCGTTCTCCCAATACGCGCGGGTCGAGGGTGGATCGTTCGGCTTCTTCAAGTGGCAGACCCGCACGAGCGGCCGTCGCGGGCCCGCGAGCGGTGTGCTCTCGGTTTCCCGGACTTTATGGGACGGCTTCCGGCAGCGGAGCGAGGCCGACCTCCGCCTGCTGAACGCCTCGGTGAACCTTGATGTCGCGGAGCGCACCTGGATCGGCTTCCGGTTCTTTGGCGCCGATAACCCGAAGGCACAGAATCCGGGTGCGCTGACGCCCGCCGAGTTCGCCGCGAACCCCGATAGCGCCGCGGCCGGCAACATCCGGCGGAACGCCGACAAGGATGTGCAGCAGTACCAGCTCGCGCTGACGCTCCGGCACGGTGACGCCGGCGGGAACTCGTACGACCTCGCGCTGTTCGGCCTGAAACGCGACCTCGAGAATCCGATCGCGGCGCCGCCGCCGCAGGGACCGGGTGCGACCGTTGGCACCTACGTGCAGATAGACCGCCTCGTCGGCGGAGCGCGGGCCTCGGCCACACGCGCGCTGGGGCAGAGCCCCTTCGCTCCCCGCCTCAGTGTGGGCGCCGACCTCCAGCACATGCGCGACGACCGGCGCAACTTCCGCTCGCTGGCGGGCGTCCCCACCGACAGCACCTACGTCGATCAGCAGGAGAAGGTGCTCGAGCTGGGGCCGTTCCTGCAGCTCAACTGGTCGCCGGTAGCTGAACTGGTCCTGAGCGCGGGCGGCCGCTACGACCGGGTCGAGTTCGACGTGACCGACCGCTTCTTCGCCGACGGCGATGACGACAGCGGCGAGCGCACCCTGGACTCGTGGAACGGCAACCTGGGCGCGAGCTGGTTCGTCTCCGAGGGCGTCGTGCCGTACGCGAACGTGTCCACCGCCTTCGAGACGCCGACGACGACCGAGCTCGCCAACCGTCCCGACGGCGGTGGCGGCTTCAACCAGGAGCTGGGGCCGCAGCGCGCATGGAACTACGAGATCGGGGTGCGCGGGCGGGTGGGCCGCATCGTCGAGTATTCGGCCAGCGGCTTCGTCACCCGGGTCAGCGACGCCGTCGTGCAGTTCTCGGAGGTGGGCGGTCGGGCCTTTTTCCGGAACGCCGGGAAGACGCACAACGACGGCGTCGAGCTCGGGTTGTCGGTGTCCCCACTGCCCCGGCTCCGCCTGAACGCCGCCTACACCTACGCCGACTACACCTTCGCCGACTACAGCTTCCTCGACGGCACCGAGACCGTGGTGCTCGACGGCAACCGCCTCCCCGGCGTTCCGAGGCACTTCGTGCGGTTCGGTATGCGGAGCGAGCCCGGCTACGGCTTCGCGGTGGACATCGACCACACGCTCAGCTCGTCGATCTTCGCCGACGACGCCAACACGTTCGAGATCGCGGACTGGGGCGCGGGCGTCACGAATCTGCGGGTGAGCTGGAACGGCGAGATGGGCAGCGCGGTGGTGCGCCCGTTCGCCGGCGTGAACAACCTGTTCGACAAGGCCTACGTCGGCTCGGTGACGATCAACGGCTTCGACGGCTTGGCGAACGCGCCGCGGGTGATCGAGCCCGCGCCCGGCATCAATGTGTACGTGGGTGCGGAGCTGGGCTGGCGGGTGCGCCCCTGAACCGGGGGGCGGCAACCGCAATCGCTGGCGAGTGCGCGCTCGCCGGGAGCGATGGCTCAGCAGCCTTGGCTCAGGGGCAGTCCGCCGCCAGCTCCGCCACCCCCGGGCGCGCCGCGAGCACCACGCGGTAGCGGCCCGGCGCATTCCCGGGCCACCACATCCCCCAGCGCCAGGCGGATCCGCGAGCGCGCCCCAGCGAGCGCACCTCGATTGGGCCGTCGTCCCACGCCACCGTGTCGGCGCCGGTGTCGTGCAGTCGTTCGACGCGCACGAGCAGCTGCGCGGAGACGTCGAGCGCGCCGGGCGCGGCGTCCTCCCACTCCGCCCTGATGCCGTCTCCGCCGCACGCGAGCCGGACGATCCGCCGCGTCACGGCCCGAGGCTCAGCCGCGGCTGGCAGCACCCGCCGCGGCGATCCCGGCCGGACCGTCAGCGCGTCCACCTCAGCCGGCGGGCTCGGCGCGGTCGCCGTGCCGAGCGAGCGCGTGAGCGCGGCGAGCGCATCGCCGAGCGCGGCGGCCGTCCCCGGGCCGTACAGCGTGGACGCACCCTCGTAGTGCTGCGCCCGATACTCGTCCCGCGTGGCGACGTACTGTACGAACCCGTTCGCGAGCCCGAACATCACTACCCGCTCGAGCGGCGCGCCGGCGGCCGCGGCGGTCGCCCGCACCCGGCC
>JBOHSY010000405.1:0-1005 GCA_050733355.1 Gemmatimonadales bacterium
AGCGGATAGCGGATAGCGGATAGCGGATAGCGGATAGCGCTAAGCCGCCACCCATTGCTTCAGGCTCTTCACGTCCGGCGAGTCGCGCAGCTTCTCGAACGCACGCTCGCGGATCTGCCGAATCCGCTCGCGGGTCACGCCGAGCAGGGCGCCGATCTTCTCGAGCGTGAGGGCCTCGGAGCCTTCCTCGAGGCCGTAGTAGAGCGAAAGGATCTTGCGCTCCCGCGGGGTGAGATGGCGCTCGAACAGGCGGTCGATGAACTCGCGCCGGAGGCGGCTGTCGGTCTGCTCCTCGATGTCGCCGGTCCCGGTGCCCGCCACCCGCTCGCCGAACGTGCTCGACCCGCGGTCGGTTCGCTCCACCGGCGCGTCCAGCGACACCTCGGTGCCGGTCATCCGCCGCGCGGCGCGGATGTTGTCCACCGTGTCGCCGAGCGCCATCGCGACCTCGTCGTCGGTCGGCTCCCGGCCCAGCTCCTGGGCCAGGAAGCTCTGAGCGCGGGTCATGCGGATGAGCGCCGAGTTCTGATTGAGGGGGATGCGAACGCTGCGGGTCTGTTCGGCGAGGGCCTTCAAGACGGCTTGGCGGACCCACCACACCGCGTACGAGATGAATTTGACGCCGTGGTCCGGATCGAACTTCCGCACCGCCTTGAGGAGCCCTTCGTTGCCGATCGCCACTAGCTCCGAGAGCTCCAGGCCGTGTCCCTGATACTTCTTCACGTACGAGATCACGAAGCGGAGGTTGGCGGTCACCAGGCGCTCCGCCGCCGTCTGGTCGCCGGCCTGCGCCACCCGCGCCAGCCGCTTCTCCTCCTCCGGATCGGTGATCATCGGAAGCTTCTGGATGTCGAGGAGGTATTGATCGAAGGCGCTGGATGGTGCTGCGCGGAAGAGTGGACGCGGATTCCCCTGACGGATAGCGCGCATAGCGGGCACCCCAGCGAGAGTTGAACCGAACGTCTGTGTGGGAAGCGTCGGGAACGACTTTGTAAGCCGTTGCGG
>JBOHSY010000406.1:0-7691 GCA_050733355.1 Gemmatimonadales bacterium
CTCCTCCGCCGCGCGCCCCCGCCGCGACCGGGCGTTCGCGATCCGCTCGGCGGCGAGCGCCATGTCACCGTCGAGTCGGCCCAGCTCCACCCGGCTCTCCCCCAGCCGCCGGGCGATCTCGCCACGCTGATGTTCCGCCGCCGCGCGCGTCCGCGCCGCCGCCTCCCGCCGCGACTCGGCCAGGTGGAGCCGGTCGCGCTCGGCGGGCAGCACTGCCTGGAGCTCACGGAAGCGGGCGTCCATGCCGGCCGACTCCTCGGCCAGCCGGTCGAGGCGGCGGCGGGCGAGCGTGAGCTGCACCGCGTACTTCTCCTCGGTGAGCTTGCCGTGCCGCTCCGCCTTGCCCTTCTGCCGCGCGAGGCTGCGGATCTGGGACTGGACTTCGGCGATCAGGTCCTCGACGCGCTGCAGATCGGCCGCGGTCTCCTCCAGGCGCCGCTCGGTGGAGTGCTTGCGGTCGCGGTAGAGACCGATGCCCGCCGCCTCCTCGAACAGGGCCCGGCGCTCCTCGGCGTGGTCCGACAGCAGCGCCTTGATCATGTCGGTCTCGATCACGACGCCGGCGTCGCTGCCCAACCCGGTGCCGCGCAGGAGGTCCTGGATATCGCGCAGCCGTACCGGCGAGCCGTTCAGGAGGTAGTCGCTCTGGCCGGAGCGGGAGAGCCGCCGCGCGATCACCACCTCGCGATAGGCGATCGGCAGATCGCCGTCGCTGTTGTCCAGGTGGAGCGCCACCTCCGTGACGTTCACCGGCCGCCGGTTCGCCGATCCCTGGAAGATCACGTCCTCCATCTTCCCGCCGCGGAGGAGCCGGGCCGACTGCTCGCCCAGCACCCAGCGCACCGCGTCCGAGACGTTGGACTTGCCGCACCCATTGGGTCCGACCACGGCGGTCACGCCCTCCTCGAACGTGAGCGACACCGTGTCGGCGAACGACTTGAAACCGGAGAGCTCCAGCCGGGTCAGCTTCATTGCTGCTCCTCGGTCGAGATGACGAAGGACGGCATCCCCAGTGTGCGGCCGGTGGCCTCGGCCTGCTCGCGGGTGGCGTAGGGGCCGATCACCACCCGGTACGCCTCCTCCCCCCGCTTCGGCGCGAGCACCGAGGCGGGGAGTCCGGCGCTCTTGAGCTTGGCGGTGAGCTCCTCGGCCCATTCCGGGTTCCGCGAGCTGCTCACCTGGAGGTACACGTTCGCCCCGGCCGCGGCGGAATCCGCGGCTGCGGAATCGGCCGCCTGTTCCGCCCGCTCCTCACCACGGGGCAGCCAGGCGAGCGGCAGCCATGCATCGTCGCCGCCGCCGTCCACCTCGCCGGTCACGGGAAAGCCCTCGGCGCTCAGATCGAGCGCGCGCACGTCGCCGCCGGCACGCACGAGGAGCGTCCGCTCTCCGGCGACGACCGGGAGATCCCGGCTCCACGGGGTCGGCACCGTGCCGGCGAGCTTGTCGGTGGAGAGATTCACCACCCAGACCGAGTCGCCCTGCCCGGGTCGGACCAGCAGCCAGTGCCCGTAGAAGTGCATGCGCAGCTCGCGCGCCGCGCCGGGCAGATCGATGGACTCGAGGGTCTCGCCGCTCAGCCGGTCGAGCACGAGGATGTCGTCGCGCTTGCGCGCGACGTAGAGCCGATGGCCGGAAGGGGAGAACGCCACCGCGCGCGCACCGCCCGACACGTCGAGGGAGCGCACGGGCTCCTGAGCCTGCGGCTGGTACAGCACGACGGCGGTGTCGGCTGCGACGGCGACGAGGTCGCCCAGATACGTGGCGGCCGCCTGACCCGCGGGGAGCTGCGCCGCGGCACGCGCCTGATCGGAGTTGAGCAGCACCGCCTCGCCCCGCCCGCCCGCGGGCAGCACGACGAGTCCGCCCTGCTGGGTACCGAAGAGATTGGCCGGCTGGACGCCGAGGCGGTTGCGGAACCGGACGGGCGCGCGGCGGACGAACTGCGTGACGGCGGCGCCGGTGTCCACCGCGTACAGCGCGCCGTCGGGGCCGACCGTGGCGTATCGCACCCGGGAGAGAAATGGCCGCACCCGCCGCGACTCGAGGTCCAGCCCGACCAGATTCTCCTTGTCGTCCAGCGCATAGACCAGCCGCTGCTCCAGGTCCGCGCCGACCACCGCGGCGAGCGCCGGTAGCTTGTCGGTCTGCTTCCACGCCGACAACTCGAGTCCGGGAACGCGGTAGAGCCGCGCCGCCCCCTTGTCGCGCGGGAGGCGGAGCACGCTGGCGGACGGGTGGCTCCGGGGGGCGTCGGGCAGGCGGCCGCTCTCGGGGCCGCCGCCGCAAGCCGCGATACCCAGTAGCCCGGCAGTCAGGATGAGAGCTATCTGTCGAAGGATCACGGAGATGAAACATAGACACAAGGCGGTAAGGGCGGTACGGGCGGTAGAGGCGGTAAGACTTGGCGGGCAAAGGTGCGAAAGGCGGCAGGCCGAATACGCCTGCCGCCTTCAGTACCCTTCTCCCCTTTGCCGTCTCTACCGCCCTTACCGCCTCTGCCGTCTACCCGGTCACCTGTGCGTCTTAGAACGCTGGACCCAAGGAAAGCGTCCACAGGTGCTTCACATCCCGCCTGAGCGGCCGCGAGTAGTCGAGCCGCAGGATCAGGAAGCCGAAGAGGTTCGACCGCAACGACGCGCCGTAGGTCATGAGCGGCTCCCGTACGTTGACCGGATCGTCGCCCTCCTCGCGGCTCCACTTGATCGTGTTGTTGTCCTCCCACGCGAGTCCGATGTCGAAGAAGAGAGCGGCTTCGATCGGGGGCACGACCGACGGCAGGTTGCGGAACACCTGCGGGGTGAGCAGCGGGAAGCGGAGCTCCGCAGTTCCCACCGCGATCCGCGTTCCGACCAGCCGGTCGAGCGCGGCGCAGCCGGTCTGGGTCCCGGCGTCGTTCGCCAGCAGACACTCGTTGCGGCGGTACGAGCCCGAAGTGTTGCCGCGAATGATCTCGGGGATGCCGGCGAAGATCCTGAACTCACGCTCGTCCCGTCCGATCCGGCCCACGAACAGGCCGCGGGTCGCGAACGTCACGGGGCCCGCGATCTTGTCGTAGCGTCGATAGTCGGCCAGCAGCTCGGTGAACCGCCAGTCGCCGATGTTCTGGCCCACGCTGAGCCGGTACCGGCGCCCCGCGAAGGGGGCGGTGTAGCCGAACAGCGAATTGTCGAACACCAGGGCGGCGCTCGGCTGGAAGTAGGCCTTCGAGTCGATGTCGAACTGCTGCACCGTGATGTCGCGGAAGATGTTGAGCGGCTCCACGATCCGGTACACGTCCTCGCTCACGTTGGTGCCGCGGAGCCCCAGCTCGAGCCGCTGGAAGCGGCTGAACGGATAGCTCGCCTGGACGAACGCCGAGCGGAACACCAACCGCCGGATGTCCGTGAGAAGGCTGACCTCGCCGGGGACGGGAACGTCGCCCACGTACGCGCTGAGGTCGGTATAGAAGTAGGGCTCCTGCTGCAGCCCGACGGCCCAGTTGAGACGCCGCGACAGGTTCGAGTACGCGGCGAGCAGCTGCGCCTCGGTGATCCGCCCGTTCACGAATCCGGCGAACAGCAGGTTGTGATTGCCGAGCATGTCGCTCAGCTGGATCGCGCTGCCGCCGTACAGTCCCTGGCCGAAGTTGTCGCGCACGTAGCCGATCGTGGGCCGGGCGATGTAGTCGGCCGAGAACCCGACTTTATACGGCTTGAGGCTGAACTCGCTCGTGTCGGGCAGGGCAAAGTTCGCGGAGTCCAGCAGCCGCGCGATGCTGACCGGCGCGACGAACTTGGTCGTGTCGGTGAGCCGGCCGAGATCGGCGGAGGAGCGGAACCCCTGCGGCCCGCGGTAGATCGAGCCGCCTTCCCCGACCTGGGGTCCCGCCGGCGTCGTCTCGCCGGTATCCGTGCTCTCCGCGTTGGCGCGAGCCACGGCCGTCGCGCTGTCAGTGGGCACCGGGACATAGGGGGCGCGCTTGAGGCCCCGCGGGTTGGCCAGCGCGTAGACGTCGTACTTGCCGCTCTCGTAGTACACGAAGGCGAGGCGGTCCGCGCCGTGCGCCCAGGAAAGCCCCGGCGACAGCGGCGTGATGCCCTGGACGCCGGTGAAGAAATCGGTGATCTGGAAGACGTTCCGGGCGTCGAAGTCGTATAGGAAGACGTTGCTCACGCCGTTCCGGTCGGAGACGAAGGCGATCGACCGGCCGTCGGGCGCCCACTGGGGGCTGACGTTCTTCCCCGCGTCCATATGGTCGAGGACCTCGACCCCGCCGCTGTCCAGCCGGTACAGCGCGATGCGCCAGTTGCCGACCTTGAGGACGCGGAAGTCGGTCTCCGGCCCGCGGTCGGTGGCGAACGCGATGCTGCGCCCGTCCGGCGACCACACGGGATGCAGGTCGGCGTACTTGTCCTCGGTGAGACGGCGGAGTCCGGTGCCGTCGGCGTTCACGACGAACAGGTCGGAAAGGCCGCCGTCGTACCCGGTGAAGACGATCCGCTCGCCGTCCGGGCTCCACGACGGGGTGGACGCGCCCGACAGCTTCACGGGGATCGACCGGACGTGTTTGTTGCGCGCCACGTCGGCGATGACGATCTCGTCGCGCGGCCCCTTCTTGGCCACGAACGCGAGATACTTCCCGTCGGTCGACCAGGCCGCCGACGAGTTGATGAATCGGTAGGTCTCGTAGTTGCTGCTGTGAGTGGACTTGAGGATCCGGCGCTTGACCTTGCCGGTGTGCCCGTCCGCCAGGTACAGATCGACGAAGTAGAAGTCCTTCTCGCTGAAGTAGGCCACGAGCGAGCCGTCGGGAGAGAGCGCCGGCGCGAGGTGGAGCGTGCCGTCCGACCGGTCCTCCGTGAGCAGCGAATCCGACACCGCCCGGGCGCGGACCCGCGATCCCACCTCGGGGAGATACCGCTTCTGCACCGCATCACGCCACTGGGCGGAGAGCTGGTTGAGGCTCAACCCCGTGACCCGCTTCATCGAGGCCTCGATCCCGCCTTGCACGGTGCCGCGCAGGATGTCGCCGACGGCTTCGTCGCCCCAGCGCTCTCCCACGTACGACCAGATCGCGTGGCCGAAGCGGTAGGGGAAGAAGCGCGGGTCGTAAGTGAGCTGCTCGATCGTGGGCAGCGAGTCGGTGAGCGCGGCGTCGCGGAGCCACATCGCCGTTTCCGGCGTGGTCGGACCCAGCGAGAGATACTCCGCCATCCCTTCCATGAACCAGAGCGGCGGCTGGATCTGGAGCACCCCCTGGAGCGCCGACCCGCCGCGACCATGCGAGAAGATGTCCAGCTGGAACTGGTGCGTCATCTCGTGCGCGAGGACGTGGTCGATGTCGGCGTACGACCCGGTCAGCGGCATGATGTTCCGCTGCTTGAAGAAGTCGGTGAACCCGCCGGTGCCCTCGCCCACGTCGCCCGTGGTCGTATTGGTCTGCTGGAAGTCGGAGTGCGACGCGTACAGGATGATCACCTTCCGCTCGCGGAAGCGGTGCCCCAGGACGCGGGAGAGCCGCGCATAGGAGCGCTCCGCCATGCGAGCCGCGTCCATCGCGGCGACCCGCTCCGTCGGATAGAAGTGAACGTCGAAGTGTTCGGTCTGGATGATCTGCCAGTCGAAGGTGCTGTACTGCACCTTGTTCTGGCCGAAGTACTGGGCTGACGAAAGCGCGGGCGTGCCGAGCACCAGGAGCAGCGCCGCACCGCAACGACGAAGCATAACGTCTCCGCTCAGGAGGACCGGATCAGGAGCTCCGGTGCGTCGCCCCAGAGCCGCTCGAGCTGGTAAAACGAGCGAGTCTCGGGATGGAACAAGTGAACTACGAAATCCACGAAATCGAGCAGGACCCACCTGCCGCCCGGCAGTCCCTCGACGTGATGCGCACGGTGCCCGCGGCGTTGCAGCGCTTCCACCACCCGTTCGGCGATGCCGCGCACGTGCGCGTCCGAGGTGCCCGAGGCTATGACGAAGAAATCGGTCGCATTGCTAAGTCCCCGGAGGTCCAGCACCACGGGATGCACCGCTTTCAGGTCGTCGATCGTCTCCAGCGCCAGCCGGAGCGGCTCCGGCAACCGCGGCGCGCCGGCCGCGCTCATGCCGCGCCGTCCTCGATCTGGTAGAACACGGCCCACGCGCCCGGCCCCACATGGGTGGCAAGGACGCCGGTGGCCAATGCCACCATGCAGTCGCGGGGCTGGTACGCCGCGACCAGCGCGGTCCGCACCCGCTCCGCCATGTCCGGCGCGTCGGCGTGCCCGACGCCGAACCGCACGGCCTTCGGTCTCGGCGTGAGCTGCCGCTCGAGCAGCGACAGCACCCGGGGAACGACGTTCTCCCGTCCGCGCACCCGGTCGACCGGCACCACGCGGCCGGCGGGGTCGAGTGAGAGAATCGGCTTCACGTCCAGCACGCCGGCCAGCCAGGCCTTACCCCGGGTCACGCGCCCGCCGCGGAGCAGGTAGTCGTAGCGGTCCACGGTAAGAAACATACCCGATTGCCGCCCGACCCGGTCCAGCTCCCGCGCGATCTCCGCGCCCTTCCACCCGGACTCAGCCAACTCGGCCGCGCGGAGCGCCCGCAGGCCGAGCCCGAGCGAGGCAGTCCGGCTGTCCACCACGTGGACGTCGGTGAGTCCGGCCACCCGCACTGCCGCCTGCGCCGACTGGCAGGTGCCCGAGAGGCTCCCGCTGAGGAGCACCGCGACGACCTCGTCGGCCTGCTCCCGCGCGTCGCGCAGGATCCGGACGAAATCGGCCGGCGTGGGCTGGGACGTCGTGGGCAGATCCGGGGCCGCGCGGAGCCGCCGGTAGAACTCCTCGGGCCGGAGCTCGACCCGGTCCCGGAACGTCGCATCCCCGAACATGACCTGGAGCGGCACCATGGCGATGTGATGACGGTCCAGCACGCCATCGGGCAGGTCGGCGGAGCTGTCGGTCACCACGACCACGGGGCGCCGCTCCACATGTGCGAGGCGCCGGTGCTGCACGCGCATGTCGTCGGCCTTCGTGGTCTCTACCCGACCCCAGCGCGCGGCATAATTGAAGACGGCCTCGGGCGTGTCGGTATGCACATGGAGCTTGAGGATGTCGGCTATCACGGCGACCACGATCGAGCCGCCGAACGCGTGCATGGCGGCGCGGACCTCGTTGGCGGGCGGGAGCTGCTCGCCGCGCACGAGCACCTCGGTGCAGAACTGGAAATCCCGTTCGGCGGCCACCTCGACCATGGCAGCCGGCGCCAGCTGGGCGGCGAGCTGCTCGGCCGGCACCGCGAGGATGGGGTCACCCTCGATGAACCGGACCACGCCCTCGATCATGCGGACGAAACCCTTGCCGCCCGCGTCGACGACGCCGGCTTCCTTGAGCACCGCCATGAGCTCGGGCGTGCGGGCCAGCGCGCGCTCCGCGTCGGCGAGGAGCCGGGCCATGAACTCGCTGATGTCGACCCCGTCGGCCGCAACGCGCTCCGCGGCCGCGGCCGCTTCGCGCGCGACGGTGAGGATGGTGCCCTCCCGGGGGTCGTCGAGCGATTCGTAGAGGCGCTCGGCGCCTCGGCGCAGTCCGGCGGCGATCTCGCGCGTGGTGGCCTGGCGGGTGTCGCCCAATGCCTCCGCGAAGCCCATGAGGAAGTGGGCGAGCATCATGCCCGAATTCCCCCGGGCTCCGTGCACGGCGGGGCGCGCCGCGGTCCGCGCGGTCTCCGGC
>JBOHSY010000407.1:0-2608 GCA_050733355.1 Gemmatimonadales bacterium
GCGCAGTGGTAGGTGTAAATGGGCATGGGGGAAAGATGGGCAGAAGAGCAGAGGAGCAGAAGAGCAGAGGAGCAGAGGAGCAGAGGAGCAGAAGAGCGGATGGGGAACGCCGCCTCCCCAGGATAGCTTTCCGCATGGCCACTCCCACCCTCACGAAGCACCGCGTGCCCGGCGCGCTCGGCGAGCTCCTGATCGACGTGCGGGCGGGCGGGCGCGGGTCGCCCCGTCCGGCCGTGGTCGTCATGCACGGCTTCAAGGGTTTCAAGGATTGGGGAATGTTCCCGCCGCTCGCCGAGCGTCTCGCGCAGGCCGGGGTCACGGCTGTCGCTTTCAATGCGAGCGGCAGCGGCGTGGACGAGAGCGGCGAGTTCGTCCGGCCGGAGCACTTCGGGCACAACACGTTCTCGGCGGAGCTGGCGGATCTCGGGGCCGTGGTGGATGCGCTCGCGGCGGGCCGGCTCGGCACCGCGGCGCCCACGGCTATCGGTCTCGTCGGCCATTCGCGCGGCGGCGGGATGGCGATACTCCAGGGGGCGCGGGATCCGCGCGCGCGCGCGCTGGTGACCTGGGCTGCGATCTCGACGGTGGAGCGCTGGACCGATGGGGCCGAGCTGGCGCAGTGGCGGGAGCGGGGTCGGCTCGACGTCGTGAACACGCGAACCGGGCAGGTCCTGCCGCTCTTTTCGGGAATACTCGACGACATCGAGCGAAACGCAGCAGGAACGCTCGATATCGAGCGGGCCGCCGGAGCGGTGAGCGTGCCATGGCTGCTCGTCCACGGCACCGGTGACACGTCGGTGTCGATCGTGGAGGCGGAACGGCTCGCCGGCGCGGCCCGTCCAGGTGTCTGCCGCGTGCTGCGGCTCGAGGGGGCCGGGCACACGTTCGGCGCGGTGCACCCGTGGAAGGGCAGCACGCCCGAGTTGGATACCGTCTTCGGCGAGACGGTGAGCTGGTTGTCGCGAATGTGAGACTATCCGCTATCCGCTATCCGCTATCCGCTATCCGCTATCCGCTATCTAGCCCTGCCCCGATTTCGTAGACACCTACTGCTCCCTGATATTGAGGGAGAGGAGGTGTTCGATGGGACGGGAACGACGGTCCTTCACCCGCGAGTACAAGCTTGAAGCTGTGCGGTTGGTGCGTGCCAGTGGGCGGCCCCTGAGCCAGGTGGCCCGGGAGCTCGGCGTGCGGCCGGATCTCCTGCGGCACTGGCAGCGGCGGTTAGAAGCCGAGGGGGCCGTGCCGGAGCGGCCGCCCGCGAATCTCGAAGAGGAGAACCGGCGGTTGCAGCGCGAGCTCGCCACGGTCCGGCAGGAGCGGGACTTCCTAAAAAAAGCGGCGGCGTTCTTCGCGAAGGGATCGAGCGGAGGTACCCCGTGATCGCCGGGCACCGATCCCAGTTCCCCCTGACGCTGATGTGCCGGGTGCTCGCGGTGTCGCGGGCCGGCTTCTACGCCTGGCAGCGCCGAGGGCTGAGTGCTCGGGCCGAGCAGGATACCCAACTCCAGGTAGCGATCGCGGCCAGCCATCGCCGGAGTACCGAGACCTACGGGAGTCCCCGGATTCTGCGCGACCTGCGAGAGGCGGGGCATCGGGTCAGTCGGAAGCGGGTCGCGCGGCTGATGCGCCGTGCCGGGTTGCGCGGCGTCGCGCGCCGCCGGTTCCGGGTGACCACCCAGAGCGATCACGACCACGCGGTCGCGCCGAACCATTTGGCGCGCCAGTTTGCGCCGGGGCGGCCACAGCGGGCCTGGGTGGCCGACCTCACTTACTGCTGGACCGCGGAAGGCTGGCTCTATCTCGCAGTGCTGCTCGATCTCACTTCGCGCCGAGTCGTCGGCTGGGCCACCAGTGCCCGGCTCGATCGCGCGCTGGTGCTCACCGCGCTGCGGCGCGCCCTGGCCCTGCATCATCCCGCCCCGCTGCATCACTCGGATCGGGGCAGCCAGTACACCAGCCGCGACTACCAGGCCCTGCTCGCGGCCCGCGGGATCGTCTGCAGCATGAGCCGGCGCGGGGACTGCTACGACAACGCCGTGGTGGAGAGCTTCTTCGCGACGCTGAAGCGGGAACTCCTGGATCGGCGGCGCTGGGCGACGCGGCGGGAGGTCGAGGAGGCGTTGGGACAGTACATTGACGGCTGGTACAACGCCGAGCGGCGGCATTCGAGTCTCGGGTATCTGAGCCCGGTCGTCTTCGAGCAGCGTCTGGGCTTCGCTGCCTAACTCACGTGTCTACGAAAGCGGGGCAAGCCCAGGGCGTTTGCATGTGCGGGCCGACGTACGCTGCCTGATCGGCCCATTCTTCTAGAAGCAGGATACGGGTGGGATCCGCCAGATCCTGATAGAGGCGTATCCCGTGGCAGGCGGGCTCGGTCGCGAGCACGGTAGCAATCAGTTCCTTGAGCTCGCTCAGTGCCCGGTCAACGCAACCCGGCAGCGCTCGGTGGGCCACGAGAACCAAGATAGCCTCGGCAGACATCCCAGACTCCGTTTGGGACGGCCTAACGGATCTGCGCATCAGCTGCGGGCGGTAAGCCCCGCCGATACGAATTCTATGGTCCACCGCGGCACCGGCGCTCCGGTGCCGCCGGGCGCTTCTCACG
>JBOHSY010000408.1:0-3021 GCA_050733355.1 Gemmatimonadales bacterium
GGTTCGGGACGGCGGCGGCGGTGGCGGTGGCGCTCGGGCTGACCATCGCCGCACTGCTCCTCCGGCCGGACGCCCCCCCCCCGACCGACGCGCCACCGCCGGGCGGCGGCGATGTCGCCGTTCTCCCCTTCAACGCGGAGGGCTCGACGTCCGGGCGGCGCCTTGCCCGGCTCGTTGCGAACCGGCTCGAGTGGTTCCCGGCATGGCGCCTCGCTCCGGTCGCGTCGACCTTCGCATGGTGGGACGCGACCCCGCCCGCTCGGCGGGAAGGTCTGCTGCCCCGCGTGATCCGGGCGCGCGTCTACGCCGAAGGCGATGTGGACGCCGACACGAGGACGCTCAGGCTCACGCTCCGCGACTCCACCGGGCGACTGCTCCAGGCGCTCTCGGTGCCGGGCAGCGAGGCCGATCTGCTGGGCTGGAGCGCGGGCGCGGCTGACTCGATCGTCGCGCGGCTGTTTCCCCGGCACCTCGACCAGTATCGCGAGCTCCCCGCGGGCGCGAGCGCGAACGTGGGCGCGTGGAACGAGCTCCTTCTGGGCCAGGAGGCATTCCGGCGCGACGACTGGGCCCGAGCGCAGGGCCATTTCGAGCGGGCGCTCCAGCTCGATCCGGCGTTCGCCCAGGCCGCGTGGCAGCTCACGCTGGTGCGCCGCTGGAGAGAGCGCTCGTTCGAAGCCGAGCTGCGCGCGCTGCACCAGCGCTACGGGCCGGCGCTCCCGCCGCTGCAGGCGGTGCTGGCCGGCGCCCAGCTCGAGCCCGACCTCCCTGCCCGCTTCGCTCTGTTCGACGATGCCGTACGCCGCTTCCCGCGGCGCGGTGAAGCCGCGCTGCTCTACGCCGACGAGCTCGTCCATCGCGGTCCGCTCGCGGGCATCCCCCTCGACAGCGGACTCGCGTTGATGGAAGCGGTGGCACGGAGGGAGCCCTTCTCGACCGCGCTGGAGCACGCGGTGGTCGGCTATGCCCGCACCGGGAACCGCGTGGCCGCCGACCGGGCGCTGGCCGCGCTGTCGGCCGCCGGATCCACCTCGGGTGAGGAGGCCGCGCGCCGGCGGCGCCTGATCGCGTTCGTGCGCGACCAACGCTTCGCGCCCCGCCGCGCCGCCATCAAGCTCGCCTTTATCCGGTGGACCGCCGACTCGCTCACCCGCGACGCGCTCACCCGTTACGTCCGGCTCGGCAGTTTCTTCGACATCCCGCAGGCCCAGCTCGGCTTCGGGCGAATGCTGGCGGATGGCGGCGCCCCGGTGGCGCTCCGGGGCAGCGGCCATGAAGCGCAGGGGCTCGCGCTGGTCCTGCTCGGGCGGCCCCGCGCAGCGTTGGTCCAGTTCGACTCCGCCGCTGCGCTGTTCGCCTCGCCCGAGGCGGAGCTGGCGCGGTGGGAGTGGCGCGCCCTGGGACCGGCCCTCGGCCTCCCGATCGCCGACTCCGCCGCGCGCGACCAAGGCGTCTCGTGGCTGACCGCGTTGGCCGACGGGCCGCTGGGTACCCGCGCCTCCTGGGCCCTCGCGATAGAGGGGTACGCCCGCGGCGACACGGCCGCCGGCCTCCGCTGGCGCGCGCGACTCGCGGGCTCGGACACGTCCGGCGCGGGAGCGGCGCTCGTGCGGCTCGTCGACGCGGTCCAGGACGGCGCGCGCGGCCGGCCCGACTCTGCCCTCGCGCGCAGCGCGCCGCTCCTCCGCGCGGATGCGGACGGACTCGTGCGGGACCCGTTCGCCCGCGCGATCCTGTACCTGCGCCGCGGTGAGTGGTCGCTCGCGGCCGGCGATTCCGCCGGGGCCGCGCGAGCGTGGCTCTGGAGCGATGCGTGGGACGTCGAGGGATGGCCGCAGGGTGGCGCGCAGGCCGGCGAGGTGGATGCCGCGCTCGGCGCCATCGCACGCCTGCGCCGTGCGGGACTCGCGCGCGCGGCCGGCCGGACCGACGAGGCATGCCGCCTCGCTGCCCGGGTGCGCGAGTTGTGGTCCGACGCGGAGCCCGCGCTCGCGGCGCTCAGGGCCACGGCGGACTCACACCAGAAGACTTGCAAGTAGAAAACTGCCGATGCCGCCGGCGAACGCGAGGGTGGCCACGGCCCGCCGACGGCTCTGAAACGCGGGCACCAGCTCCGACGCGGCGACGTAGAGCGTCACGCCCGCGGACAGCGCGAGCCCGTGGCGCGCGAGCGGAGCGAGCGCCTCGGTCGATAGCACGCCGAGGATCGTGGCCAGCCCGACGACGCCCGCCCCGCCCAGCGCGCCGCGCCGCCCGTGTCCGCCGGCCACCATGAGGCTCGCCACGGTCACGCCCTCGGGCAACTTGTGCAGCAGCACCGACAGCGCGAGCAGAAGCCCCAGCCGGTCCGACGAGAGAAACCCCGCCGCGATCGCCACCCCGTCGAAGAACGTATGCACCGCCAGGCCCACGAGCGCGACGAGACCCGCGAACGCGCTCACCCGGTGAGTTTCCTCGCCGAAGTGGAAATGGGGCGCGAGCACGTGCTGCGCCCCGTGCACCACGAGGTAACCGGCGAGCACATAGCCGGCTGCCGACGCGTCGCCCCGCGCGAAGACCTCGGGCAGGACGCCGAGCAGCGCCACCGCCAGCATGAAGCCGGCGCTGAACGCGATCCCCACGTCGATCGCCCGCAGGCTGCGCTCCAGCCGCCGGATGACGGCGAGCGCGCCCGCGAGATTGCCGGCGGCGGCCGCCACCGCGAAGACGAGCGTGGTCACGCGCGTGTCCGCACGATGGCGGTGAGCTGCTCTCTGGTGTTGAGCGAAGGATCGGCGAGCACACGATCGAGCAGCAGATCGAGCACCTCGCCGATGCGCGGGCCACGCGGCACTCCGAGGGCCGCGAGGTCGTTGCCGTCGAGCGCGAGTTCGGCGCGGGTCACCGGCTCACCGCGCGACCGGCTGGCCGCCACGCCGGCGGCCCACGCGGGCTCCGCGCCGTGGCGCAGACGCGAGAGGCCGATGAGATCGTCGGCCGCATCGCCCACCGCCGAGCGCCACCGCCGGATCCCCTCCGGCG
>JBOHSY010000409.1:0-1865 GCA_050733355.1 Gemmatimonadales bacterium
CTGTTCGTGGGAGGCGTGAAGCTCCCGCAGGCGTTGGCGGAGCTGGGATTGATCGATGAGTACGAGTTCGTCGTGCAGCCCAGGCTAGCGGGCCATGGGCCGACGTTGTTCGCGGGGCTATCGAAGCGTGTCGACTTGAAGCTCGTTAGCCGGCTGGAGTTCGGCTCGGGGGCGGTGGCGATGCGGTATGTGCCGAGAACGTAGCCATCGGGACTGAAGTCTAGGCTCTCCCAAGTCGTCTTTCCTTCTACATAGGGCCGGTCTACTACGGGTTGTTCATGCGTCCGCAGCTATAGGTCGCACGTCGGAGCGCCGCCGCCTAACCCGTCGTTGCAGCGGACTCGCTTCGCTCGCCGCTGAACTCCATATCGTTAGGCAGCTTGCACCACGCACTAGGAAGGTCCAAATGACTACCGAACTATCAACCCGCCAGATATCCGAAGCCGGCAAGCTGCTGGTGCAATACAAACTTCAGCTCGAAGCCGTGGAGTCAGAGCGCAGCACACCCGGCACTAAACCTCACCTCGTCGCCGCAGGCGCCAGTACGATCGAGGTGTACTCCAACCGTGAACCCAAGCCCGCTGGCCGGCAAGGGGCGTCCGGCGCTGGCTTGGATGCTTGATGGTGCTTCGTCAGCCGACCTCATCGCCGTAACCGATCTTTCAACTGATCGCGTCTGGCTGTTCCGGCGTGACGAGGCATTTGCCCTCGCCCAGCAGCACCCAGGCTCGGGTGGGCATCACCTCGTCATGGTCACTGACCCAGGCCTGACGCGATCGAAGCACGAGCGGATTCTGGACACCGACTTCTCAGAGTTCCTGCTGTCTCGAAGGGCAGGCGAGCTCCTGCGCCCGCAAGCTGCCTAACCCGCAATTGCAGCCGACAGGCCGGGTGGGCCAAAGCTCCTCGTGGGCGTGGCGCTCCTAGCGGCCGAGCAATGGAAGCGTTGATTTGTGCGGGCGCGGGCCGGAGGGCCTGCAGCTGATTTGCAAGTCGTTATGCGGTCGAATTACCCCCCGCCTCGGCAGCGTCCGTGTCGATGGTGAGGTAAGTGCCATGTATCAGGCCATGCGGATCCTCAAGTTGCTCCTTTGCGCCGGTGCTCTGGTCGGCGCCGCTGCTTGCCTAAGAGAGCACGGTGAAAGACGGACGGTCGCCCTGGACGCACTTCGCTCTGCGGACGCCGCCTTGTCAAAGGCAGTCGCGGACAAGAACCTCGAGGGCATCCTGCAGTCCTACGCAGCCGACGCCTCGATACTCCCGGTGGCAGAGCCTATCGTCACTGGCACGCAGGCAATCCGGGCAGAGTGGGAGCACATTCTAGCCATCCCCGGCTACCGCAGCACATCAACGGCGGTCGAGGTCGAGGTGTCCCGCGCCGGCGATCTCGGCTACACACGAGGCACGTACGCCGCAACGTTCGACCTTTCAGACGGGACAACGGCAACCGAGCGGGGCAAGTGGGTATCAGTTTGGAAGAAGCAGGCCGACGGCACCTGGAGGGTGGCAGTTGAAATCTACAATACCGATGAGCCACCGCCAGCTCACCAGTGACCAGGCGCCGCATAACAACGGCGTGCAGCCGGCGGCGGCGCGGAGGGCTCTGCCGGTTACAGTGGCGGCGTGGCGCCGCCGCGGCTGACGCCGGGCGTTAGGCCGCACAAGGCGTTACGTCTCAGTCATCAACGATGCTCAACAGCCACGCGGGTGTGCCGCGTGAGGAAAGGAGGTGGTATGACCAAGCTCGTGTTCGGAATGAACCAGTCCCTGGACGGCTACGTCGACCATATGGCGTTTGCGCCAAGCCCCACGCTCTTCCGCCACTTCATCGAGGAGGCTCAGGGGCAGGCGGGCAGTGTCTACGG
>JBOHSY010000410.1:0-4229 GCA_050733355.1 Gemmatimonadales bacterium
GTCGGGGTAGGCGGAGCCGATCGTCATCTTGACCATCTCCGCCGTGGGCTCGCCGATCAGGATGTTGTAGGACTTGCGGAGGAAGTGGACGATCGCCTCGTCGAACTCGTCGCCGCCCACGCGGATCGACGTGTCGCTCACGATCCCCGACAGCGCGATCACGGCGATCTCGGTGGTCCCGCCGCCGATGTCGATCACCATGTTGCCGGTGGGGGTCTCCACCGGCAGACCCACGCCGATGGCCGCGGCCATCGGCTCCGCCACCATCAGCACTTCCTTGGCCCCCGCCGTCTGCGCCGAGTCGCGCACGGCGCGGCGCTCCACCTCGGTAATCCCCGACGGCACGCAGACGATCACGCGCGGCTTCACCCGGAACACGTGCTTGTCGATGATCGTCTTGAGAAAGTACCGCAGCATCTTCTCGGTGACGTCGAAGTCCGCGATAACGCCGTCCTTGAGCGGCCGCACCGCAAGGATGCCGTCGGGCGTTCGGCCCAGCATGCGCTTGGCCTCGAGCCCGTACCGGAGCGGCTTCCCGGTGCCCTTCTCGACCGCCACCACCGACGGCTCGTTCAGCACGATCCCCTCGCCCTTGACGTACACGAGCGTGTTGGCCGTGCCGAGATCGACCGCGATCTCGTTCGCCGGGAAGAAGGACCCGAAGCTGAAGGGAGGAAGCTTCATGAGCAGGCGGTAAAGTAAATGGCTAAGTACAAAGCGGTAAAGGCGGTAAAGACGGTAAAGGCGGTAAGGGCGGTAAGGGCGGTCAAGGCGGCGGGGGTCAGCCGCCGGTGCTGCCGAACCCGCCGTCGCCCCGCCCGGTTGGCGGCAGCTCCTGCACCTCCTCGAACGTGACCCGCTCCACGCGCGCGACCACCATCTGTGCAATCCGCATGCCCCGCGAGACGACGAACGGCTCCGCGCCCAGATTGATCAGCGCGACCATGAGCTCGCCGCGGTAGTCACTGTCGATGGTGGCCGGTGTGTTGGGCAGGGTCACACCATGCCGGAGCGCGAGGCCCGACCGCGGCCGGAGCTGACACTCGTAGCCCTCGGGCACGGCGATCGCGAGGCCGGTGCGGAAGAGGCGCCGCTCGCCCGGGCCCAGCGTTCCGTCCTCCGCGCTCGCGAGATCGTACCCGGCGGCGCCGGCCGACGCCCGGCTCGGCAGCGGGAGCCCCTCGCCATGCGCGAGCCGGGTGAGGCGGACCGCCACCGCCACGTCAGACGAGGCCGGCAACGTCCACCAGCGGCAGCTTGAACGCCTCGGCGACGCCCGGATAGACCACCTTGCCCTCGACCACGTTGAGCCCCTTGCGGAGCACCGGGTCGCTGCGGCACGCGGCTTTCCAGCCGTCGCGGGCGAGCCGCAGCGCGTAGGGCAGCGTCGCGTTGGTGAGCGCGAGGGTCGAGGTGCGCGGCACGCCGCCGGGCATGTTCGCCACGCCGTAATGCAGAATGCCTTCGACGAAGTAGGTCGGGTTTTCGTGGGTGGTCGGCTTGATCGTCTCGACGCACCCGCCCTGATCCACGGCGACGTCCACGATGACGGCGCCCTGCTTCATCAGCTTCAGATCGTCGCGCTTGACGAGGTGCGGCGCGCGGGCGCCCGGAAGCAGCACGGCACCGATGACGAGCTCGGCGCCGGTGACGGCCTCGAGAATGTTGTGGCGGTTGGAGTAGACGGTGTCGACGTTGGCGGGCAGCACGTCACTGAGATAGCGGAGCCGGGGCAGCGAGATGTCGAGGATGGTCACGTGCGCGCCCAGGCCGGCCGCGATCTTCGCCGCATTGAGCCCCACCACGCCGCCGCCCAGGATCACCACCTCCGCCGGCGGCACGCCGGGCACGCCGCCGAGGAGAATCCCCCGGCCGCCGTGCACCTTCTCGAGGTACTTGGCGCCGGCCTGCACCGCCATGCGTCCGGCCACCTCCGACATCGGCGTGAGCAGCGGCAGCTCGCCGTTGGGCAGCTGCACCGTCTCGTACGCCACCGCCACCGCCCCCGACGCGATGACCGCGCGGGTGAGCCGCTCGTCGGCGGCGAAGTGGAAGTAGGTGTAGATCACCTGCCCCGCCCGCATGCGCGGCCACTCCGGCTCGATCGGCTCCTTCACTTTCGTGATCATGTCGGCCCGGGCCCACACCTCGTCGGCGGTCGGGACGATTGCGGCGCCGGCTGCGGCGTACGCCTGGTCGGTGAACCCGCTGCCCTCACCGGCGGCCTGCTCCACGAACACCTGATGGCCCGCCGCGACGAGCGCCTCGGTGCCGGCGGGCACCAGCGCCACGCGGTCCTCGTTGGTCTTGACCTCCCGGGGGACGCCGATGAGCATAGTCACCTCAGTCAGACGTGAGCGGTGAGCAGTGAGCAGGGGAATCACTGCTCACTGCTTACTGCTTGACCGCTTACTGCGGTCCCAGTCGCACCACCGTCTGCCGGCCCGGATCGAAGAACTCCGCCGCCACGCCGGCGATGGTGTCCGTCGTGACCGCATCGATCTCGGCGAGCATCTCATCCAGCGTGCGGTAGCGGTCGCCGTGGAGCGTGAACCCGGCGAGCCGCCCCATGCGGCTGATCGGGCTCTCCAGTGACAGCATGATCTGGCCCTTGAGCTGCCGTTTGCCGTCCGCCAGCTCGTCCGCCGCCAGGCCCTCCTTGGCCAGGCGGCGGTACTCGGCACGGATCGCGTCGACCGCCCGGTCGGCCGTGGACGGCTGCGTGCCCACGTAGACGCCGAGCTGGCCCGCGCTCTGGAAGAAGTGCTTGTACGCGTAGACCGCGTACGCCAGGCCGAGCTCCTCGCGGACCCGCTGGAAGAGCCGGCTGGACATGCCTCCGCCGAACACGTTGACGAGGATCGCGAGCGCGAAGCGCCGGGGGTCGCGCAGCGGGAACGTGTCGGTCCCCAACACGACGTGGGTCTGCTGCGTGTCGCGCGCCTCGCACCGCTCGCGCCCGCGCGCCGCAGGGGCGGCCCGCAACGCTTCCCGCGCCGGCTCCCGGGCCGCGCCCGTGAGCCACCCCTCCCGCTCCAGGACGGTCAGCAGCTGGTCGTGATTCACGTTGCCCGCGGCGCTCAGTACGCAGTTGCCGCGGAGGTAGCCCTCGGCGTGCACCAGGCGCAGATCATCCGCCGTCAGCGCGCCGACGGTGTCGGGAGTGCCCAGAATCGAATAGCCGTAGGGGTGCTCCGGCCAGAGCGTCTCCGCGTGGAGCTCGTAGACGAGATCGTCAGGCGTGTCCGCCACGCCGGCGATCTCCTCGAGAATGACGTTCCGCTCCAGCGCGAGGTCGCGCTCAGCCAGGAGCGGGCGGCGGACGAGGTCGGTGAGGATCTCGACCGCCAGCGGCACGTCCGCGTCGAGCACGTGCGCCTGATAGCTGGTGTAATCGCGCCCGGTGAAGGCGTCGAGGGCGCCGCCCCGGACCTCGAGATCGAGCGCGAGCTGCCGGGCGGTCCGCCGCTCGGTGCCCTTGAAGACCATGTGCTCGAGGAGATGCGACACACCCATCTTGGCGCGCGGCTCGTGCGCGCTGGCCGTGCGCACGTAGATGCCGATCGCCGCGGAGCGGACGCCGGGAAGCTGCTCCGTCAGGACGACGAGCCCGGTCGGCGCGGTGGTACGCCGGAGCCCCTCGTCCAATTGGACCGTATCCACCGACGGTCAGGCCGTCGGCGTGAGGAGCGCCTTCCGCGAGAGCCGCATCCGCCCCCGCTCGTCCACCTCGATGAGCTTGACCTTCACGATGTCGCCCTTTTTGACCACGTCTTCGGTTTTCTCGGTCCGGCCGTGCTGCAGTTCGCTGATATGAAGCAGGCCCTCCACGCCCGGCAGGATCTCGACGAAGGCGCCGAACGGCGTGGTGCTCTTCACCGGCCCCTCGTACACCCGGCCCACCTCGGGCTCGGCGACGATGGCGGCCACCATCTCCCGTGCCTTCTCGCCGGCCTCGCCGCCCACGGCGGAGATGGTGATCAGGCCGCTGTCGTCCACGTTGATCTTCGCGCCGGTGGCGTCCTGGATCCCCCGAATCGTCTTGCCCTTGGGCCCGATGACGTCGCCGATCTTGTCGGGCTTGATCTGGATCGTGATGATGCGCGGCGCCCACGGGGAGAGTTGCGCGCGCGGCCGGGGCAGCGCCTTCTCCATCTCGCCCAGGATGTGCAGCCGGCCCTTCCGGGCGCGCTCGAGCGCCTCCTTCATGATCTCGAGCGTGAGCCCCG
>JBOHSY010000411.1:0-35559 GCA_050733355.1 Gemmatimonadales bacterium
GCCGGGTAGACTGCCAGGTAACGCCTGGGCGCCGCAAGGCGACGGACAGGGCCACAGAAAACAAACCGCCACGCGAGTGGTAAGGGTGAAACGGTGGGGTAAGAGCCCACCGCACCGCCGGCAACGGTCGGTGGCACGGCAACCCCCAGTCGGAGCAAGGCCAAATAGGCGGCGAGGTGTGACCCACACCGACCCACACCGGCAACGGTGAGCCGCGGGTAGGCTGCTCGAGGCGGCCGGCGACGGCCGTCCCAGACAGATGACCATCCCGCTCTTCGGGGCGGAACAGAACTCGGCTTACGGCTCGACCCAGCGCCGCCCTCCGGAGAATTTTCGGGGGGCGGCGCATTTGGGTGACCCCGCGCATGGGCAGGGCGCCCTCGCGGAGATACTTTACGACTCTCTGAAGGGGGGAACATGCCACTCGCCAAGCTCGCGCCGCGTGTCAGCGCGCTGCTCGTCCTCGCCGCGTGCAGCAGCGGCCCGGCGGTGGAAACTCGTCCGCGGCCGACGCCGGCTCCGGCGCCGGGCGAAGGCGGGGCCCCGGAGCCGGCGCCGCCCGTCACGCCCGGGGCGGTGGTGTATCGCCCGGCACCGACGACCAGCTTCGCATTCCAGCGGCACGACAGCCTCACCCTGCAGCTGCCGGGCGGGGCCACGCAGGTGCAGGAGTTCAGCCGCACCGCATACCTCGGCATCGGCGTGCGCGGCGCGGCCCCTCCGTACGAGGTGACGGTCCAGCTCGACTCGCTGCGCCAGCAGGGCGGGATGGTGCCGCCCGATTCGCTCTACCGCGCCGAAGGCACCCGATGGACGGCTGCGCTGGGTCCGGATGGCGAGCTCACCGATCTGCGCCCCGATCGAACCAGCACCATCGGCGATCAGATCGGGGCCACGCTGCACGTGCTGTTCCCCTCGCTGCCCCTGGGCGGGCTGGAGCAGGGAAGTGTCTGGACCGACACCACCCAGCGCTCGCTCAAGGCCGACGCGTTCGACGCGACGGAGCTCGCCGTGACGAGCTACCGCGCCACCGGCGCGGACGGGCGAGCGATCACCATCGAGAGCAGCACCACGTTCGAGCGGACCGGCACTGGCGGCCAGGCAACCCAGCCCATGGAGATGACCGCCGGCGGCTCCCGGCGAGGGGTCTACCGCTTCGGCCGGAGCGGCAGTGTGCTGGGGGCGGAGGGAGCGGATTCCTCGGAGATCACGATCACAGTGTCGGCCGTCGGCCAGACCGTGCCGGTCAGTCAACGGGCAACCTGGACGATCGAGAGCCTCGGCAAGTGAGCTAGGGACACGGTCGTTGCGCGCCCTCGTCCCGATCATCGGCGCGCTCGCGCTCGCAGCCTGCCCGCCACCCGGTCGCATGGAGGGTCCGCTGTCACCCGCCGCCGTGCTCGCCACGATCGGCGACGGCGACAGCGCCGTGCGGGTACTGAACGGTGGCTACGGCTCGGCCTTGGTTCCCGATCCTGACGATCCGAAAGCGTTCTTTCTCCTCACCGACCGCGGGCCGAACGTGGACGGCCCCGGGCGCGGCCAGAAGCTCTTTCCCGTGCCGTCGTTCGCCCCGCGCATCGGCCGGTTCCGGCTGGAGAACGGCGTGTTCGTCCTGCGCGACACCATCATTCTCACGACGCCGGATGGCAGCCCGCTGACCGGGTTCCCGCAGCCAGCCGGGCCGGGCAGCACCAGCGAGCGGGCGGTGGCGCTCGACGGTACGCTGCTCGGCCGGGGCGGATACGACCCGAACGGATTCGACGCCGAAGGCCTCGCGCTGATGCCCGACGGCAGTTTCTGGGTGTCGGACGAATACGGGCCCTACCTCCTGCACGTAGACCCGGCGGGCCGGGAGCTCGCGCGGGTGAGCCCGTTTGGTGGGCCGCGGCCGCTGCCGGCTGTGCTAGCCCAACGGCGGCCGAACTGCGGCATGGAGGGCCTCGCCGCGCTGCCCGACGGCCGAACCGTCGCGGGGATCATGCAGTGCCCGCTCGAGAATCCGTTGCCCTCGGTGCCCGGAATCCGCCGCAACCGCCTGACCCGGCTGGTGCTCTACGACACGCGGACTGGGGCGTCACGCCAATACGTCCACCTCCTCGACCACCCCGAGCATCTGAGCAGCGAGATCGCGGCGCTCGGTGCCGACCGGTTCCTGGTGATCGAGCGCGACCTTCGCTGGCCCGGACAGGCCGGCGCCTTCAAGCGGATTCACGCGGTGGAGGTGCGCGACGCGACCGATGTGACCGGGGATCCGGCGAGTGCGACCGGCCTGCTCGTAAGCGGCAGGACGCTCGAGGAGATCGCGATCGACGCCGAGGATCCCGCGACGCTCCTCGCGACGCACGGGATCCGGGTCGCGGGGAAGACACTGGTCTCGGATCTTGTCGCAGATCTGCCCGGATGGAGCCACGACAAGCCCGAAGGGCTCGCGGTGCTCGACGACTCCACGCTCGCCATATCGAACGACGATGATTTCGCCATTGCCAGCAGCGATCCGGTTGGTCGGGTACTTCGGAAGATCAATCCGGTGACCGGAGCGCCTGACTTCGGCGAGCTCCGGTTCGTGCGGCTGGGAACGCCGTCCGAATAGCGGTCGCCGCCTAATCCACGAGCCTCAAGGGCATCACCAGCGTGAGATAGCTCGCCGGGTCGTTCCAGCCCACCGGCTCGATCGTGGCGGCGCGCTCCGGGGCCTTGAAAGTGAGCCGGACCTCGTCGGTCGGGATGTACTTCAGGATCTCAAGCAGGTACGCGGCGTTGAACCCGATCTCGAGGGGATCGCCGTCGTAGGCGACTGTGACTTCCTCCTGGGCCTCGCCCAGATCGGGCGTCTGTACCGACAGCTTGCAGGTGCCGCTGGCGAAGCCCATCCGGATCCGGTGGGTCTGGTCGCTGGCCACGATGCTCATCCGCCGGAGCGCTGCGTTGAGCGCGGCTTTGTCGGCGGTGGCCGTCTTGTCGTTCTCCCGTGGGATGACCTGTTCGTAGTTAGGGTAGGGGCCCTCGATGAGCCGGGTGAAGATCTGGGTGGTGGGCGAGCGGAAGCCGAGGTGGTTCTCGCTCCGCGCCACCTCGACCTCTTCGTCGGCGTCGAACAGCCGGCGGATCTGCTCCAGCGCCTTCGGTGGCACGATCAGGTCGGCCTGGCCCCCGCCGGCCGCAGCGGTTGGCACGTCCATCCGGGCCAGCCGGTGGCCGTTCGTGGCCACCATGCGCATGCGCTCGGGGCGGAGCTCCCACAACACACCGTTGAGAATGGGCCGGCTCTCCTCGGTGCTCGCGGCGAAGGCCACGTGCCCGATGAGCTTCTGGAGATCCTTGGCCGAAGCGCGCCACCCGCCGTCGAACTTCACCGCAGGGAACGCCGGGAACTCCTCCCGTGGCAAGCCGAGCAACCGGAACTTGGACCGGCCGCACTCGATGCTCACCCGCTGCTCACCGCTGGCGATGATGCGGATGGGATTGCTCGGCAACTCGCGCACGATCTCGACCAGCTTGCGCGCAGGGAGAGTGATCGCGCCTTCCTGGTCGAGCGATGCCGGCACAATGGTGCTCACCGCTATGTCGAGGTCGGTCCCCGACAGACGGAGTCCCTCCCGCGACGCCTCGAGCAGCAGGTTCGCGAGCACTGGCAGGGTCGTCTTCGTCGGCACGCTGGCCGCGACGGCGACAAGGCCTTCCTGCAACTGCTCCCGCGTGATCGTGAGCTTCATCCGCTCCTCGGCGTGCTACTAATAAGTACTACGAGACGATTTATATGAACTAGCAGTAGTAGTAGAGTGTCGGAACATGTGGACCGCCCGTGCAACTGCCGAGTGCGTCGTGCGCTACGCTCGTGCGGCGATGTCGGCCCCCTGTGGATGGCGCGGAAACAGTCACGCAGGCGCCGACACCGTCCAGAGTCCCCACAACCCGTCCACGCGCGCGGGGATTATTCTGCGCACAACTCCTGCTTGGCGTACTCCACCTTCTCCCGGAACATCCGATCGCGCGACATCTGGCGCGTCACCTTGTCCACGCTGTGAATTACGGTGGAGTGGTCGCGACCGCCGAACGCCTGTCCGATCTCCACCAGCTGCATCTGGAGCAGCTCGCGCGCGAGATACATCGCGATCTGGCGCGGCACGGTGAGCGTCTTGATGCGCGCCTTGGAGCGGAGCCCCTCGGCGGTGACGCCCCACCGCCGCGCGACAACCTCCTGCACCCGGTGGATGGTCGGCAGCGGCTTGGCCCGGCTGTCGGACGGGTCCTCCCCGGGACGGATCTTGTCCGAGAGGGCCTCGCGTGCCAGCTCGATGGTGATCTCCTTGTGCTTCAGGGAGGCAAACAGCAGCAGCTTGATGATGCAGCCCTCGAGCTCGCGCACGTTCGACCGCACGTGCTCGGCGATGAACCGGAGCACGTCGTCCGGGATCGCCATCTCCAAGTGGTCCTGCTCCTGCTTCTTGCGGAGGATGGCGATCCGGTGCTCGAGATCGGGCTGGCCGATGTCGGCGACCATGCCCGACTCGAACCGGCTCACGAGCCGGGCCTCGAGACCGGGGATCTCCTTCGGCGCGCGGTCGGAGGTGAGCACGATCTGCTTGTTGGCCTGGTGGAGGGCGTTAAACGTGTGAAAGAACTCCTCCTGGGTCTGCTCCTTGCCCTCCAGGAAGTGCACGTCGTCCACCAGGAACAGGTCCACCTCGTTGCGGTAGCGGCGCCGGAAATCGGGCATGGTCCGCCCGTGGATGCTCTCGATGACCTCGTTGAGGAACTGCTCGGCGCCCACGTACAGCACCCGGGTATCGGCCGCCCGGCGGAGCCGGGCATGCGCGATGGCCTGCATCAGGTGGGTCTTGCCCAGCCCGGTGGCGCCGTAGACGAACAGGGGGTTGTACGTCTTCCCCGGTGCCTCGGCGATGGCGTGCGCCGCGGCGGCCGCGAGCTCGTTCGACTTGCCGATCACGAACGTCTCGAAGGTATAGCGCTCGTTGAGCGGCTGGTTGCTGCCGCCGTTCGCGGACGGCGCCGCGCTGCCCGGCGCCTGGGGCACGAAGAAATCCATCTGCGGCCGCCGCTGACGCTCTTCCTGGACGCGGAAGACGATCACGGCGGGACGACCGACGACCCCCTCGGCCAGACGCGAGAGCAGGGGGCCGTGCTTCGTCTCATTCCATTCGGCGGCGAAGTGATC
Organism: Gemmatimonadales bacterium; assembly: GCA_050733355.1. GTDB lineage: Bacteria > Gemmatimonadota > Gemmatimonadetes > Gemmatimonadales > GWC2-71-9 > DASQPE01. The sequence goes on from JBOHSY010000411.1 coordinate 5,180, forward strand.
CGGTGCGCCGACGATCAGCTGCTCGCCCTCGAGGCTGATCGCCTCGGTCGGCTCGAGCCAGTTGCGAATGACGTCGGCAGGGAGTTCGCGCTGCGCCGCATCGAGGATGCGCTTCCAAGCTTCCTTGGCTGAGAGCTGCATCTCAACTCGAAAACGGTGGGAGATTCTTCAAGGGCAGCCGATTCTACGGATCGGCTGTGGAAAAGTCAACCAGTGTTGCGAGCGCCCCTCACCATCTTGCGAAATGGTCGCGACGCGTTCCGCCAGGGTCGCGCTTCGGTGCGCGCGAGGAACGCCGTTGCTTGACGCGAACCGTCTCCCGCGAGTAGGTTCCCGGGCTCATTTGGAGGGATCGCAGGCACCGTGAAGCCGTCCTATCGCCCGCGGAACAAGAAGCGTACGTCCAAGCACGGGTTCCGCGCCCGCATGGCGACACGCTGGGGCCGCGCCGTGCTGTCACGCCGCCGCAAGAAGGGTCGCAAGCAGCTCACCGTCCGGGTCCCCTCCAAGCACGGGGGCAGCTGACGGGCGCTGGCCTTCCGCGCGCCGCCCGGCTGACGCGGGCGGCCGACCTGCGTCGCTGTCTCGCGCATGGCCGACGCCGCCGCTCCGAACACCTCGACATGATCTGGATGGAGAACACGACGGGCCACGCGCGCATCGGACTGATCGTCGCCAAGCATCAGTCCTCCGCGGTGGCCCGCAACCGTTTGCGGCGCCGGCTCCGGGAGATCTGGCGGCGGGACGTGCGCGCGGCGGTCCCGCCGCTGCCCGCGTGGGACGTGATCGTGCGCGCACGCCGCGAAGCGTACCAGGCCACGTTCGCCCAGCTTCGCGGCGAGCTCCAGGCATGGCGCGGGCAGGTGGGAGCACAGCGGTGAGCATGCGCCACCGTGCTAGCACGAGTTCGAGTGCTAGTGCTAGTGCTAGTGGGTGTGTGAGGAGCGCGAGGGCCCCGAGGCCGTCGGCCCTGGCACTAGCGCTGACACTGACAGTCAAAGGCTACCAACGCTTCGTCTCGCCGGCGCTTCCGCCGGCCTGCCGGTTCACTCCGTCGTGCTCGCAGTACGCACTCGAGGCCGTGACCCGCTACGGCGCCATCCGCGGCGGCTGGCTCGCCGTCCGCCGTCTCGCACGCTGCCATCCCTTCCATCGGGGCGGACCCGACCCGGTCCCCTGACGTGATCGCCTGACCCGATGGAACGCCGCGTCGTCTGGGCCATCCTCCTGATGATGGTCATCGCCATCCTGCCCGCGGTCTTCACCCGGAAGCCGCCCCCGGCGGACGGGCCGACGGGCGGGCCGGCGGGCAGTGACTCCGTGCCGGCAGCCGCCGTGCCCGCACCGGGAGCCGATTCACTGCCCGCCGGCCCGCCCGTCCGCCTGCCCGCCGAGGCGGCCACCGCCGCCGCGGATACCGTGCTCGTCTCGTCTCCTCTCTACACGTACGGGGTCAGCACGCGCGGAGCCCGGTTCGTCAGCGTCACGCTGCGGGAGTATCGCTCGATGGCGCCGGGGCGCTCCGGTCCGGCCCAGCTCCTGCCCGAGGGCAGCGACCTTCTCGCGCCCACGCTGGTGGCCGGCCGCGACACGATTGATTTCGGCGACTGGATCTTCACTCCGTCGGCCCGGTCGCTCGACGTGCGAGGACCGAGCCCGCTGCGGTTGTCGGCGCAAGGCGACGGATACGGCGTGGACCTCGAGTACCGGTTCGTGCCGGATAACTACCGGGTGGACGTCTCGGGGCAAGTGCGCGGCATCGGACCCAACGGCGGCCTACTGTTGCTCGGCATGGGGCCGGGCCTGGCCCAGACCGAGGCCGATTCGGTCGAGAACACACGCGAGCTCGCGCTGGTCACGCGCCGGGGGGGCACCGAGCGGACCAGCTTCGCGGATCTGGAACCGGGGCAGCCGATGACGCTCAGCGGGCCGTTCGACTGGGCCGCGATCAAGTCGAAGTACTTCGTCACGGCGGTGCTCACGTTCGACAGCGCGGGCCCCGGCATCGCGGGCGTCACCGCGGTGGCCCCCCCGACCGCGGGAGAGGACCCGGCCAGCGCCGACGTGCGGCTGAGCCTCCCGGTGGGCCCCGGGGGCACGTTCGCCTACTCGCTCTACGCCGGGCCGATGGAGTACGAGCGGCTGAGCCGCATCGGCCACGACTTCGACGACGTCAACCCGTACGGCTGGCCGGGGTTCCGGACGCTGGTCCGGTTCTTCGCCGTCCCGACCCGCTGGCTGCTCGTCTGGATGCACGAGTCGCTCGGACTGGCGTACGGCCTCGTGCTAGTGGTGTTCGGCATCCTGGTGCGCGTCATCCTGTGGCCGCTGAACCAGAAGGCGATGCGCGCCAGCATGCAGATGCAGGCGATTCAGCCGCTCATGAAGGACCTGCAGGAGCGGCACAAGGACAACCCGCAGCAGCTCCAGCAGGAGATGTTCAAGCTGTACAAGGAGCACAACGTGAACCCGTTCGGCGGCTGCTGGCCGATGCTGCTGCCGATGCCGGTCCTGTTCGCGCTCTTCTTCGTGCTGCAGAACAGCATCGAGCTCCGGGGGACCTCCTTCCTCTGGCTCCCCGACCTCTCCCGCCCCGACCCGGTGTACATCATCCCGCTGATCATGGGGGTCTCGATGTACGCGCTGACCAAGGTGGGGCAGCTCGGGATGGAGCCGAACCCGCAGATGAAGATGATGCTGTACGTCATGCCCGTGATGATGACGGTGCTGTTCGTCAACTTCCCGTCGGGGCTCAACCTGTACTACGCGGTGAGCAACATCGCGAGCGTTCCGCAGCAGTGGATGCTCGCCCGGGAGCGGATGAAGCGCAGCCCGCCGCCGCCGGCGCCCGAGCCGCCGCCGGCGCCCGAGCCGCCGCGGTCCCGGCCGCCCAGCAAGCGCAAGAAGCGGGCGTCGTAGTGGCGCTATCGGCTATCCGCTATCCGCTATCCGCTATCCGCTGTCCGCCCGTTCCGCGGTCGCCCGGTTCCTCGCGCGGCGAGCCGGGCGGCAGCGGAGCGAGCAGATAGCGGATAGCGGATAGCGGATAGCCGAATGCTCTCCGATCCGATCGTGGCCCTCGCGACCCCGCCGGGTCGCTCGGCTATCGCAGTCGTCCGATTGAGCGGCGCCGGGGCCTTCCGGGTGGCCGCGCGGGTCATCGAGGGGTTCCGCCCGGCCCCCGCCCGCCGCGCGACGCTCGCGACCTTTCGCGCCGCGGACGGCAGTCCGATCGACCGCGGGCTCTACACGGTCTTCCCGGCGCCGGCGAGCTACACCGGCGACGACCTGATCGAGCTGTCCTGCCACGGCGGGCTGGTGGTGCCGCTCCGACTGGTCGCAGCCCTGCAGGCGGCCGGCGCGCGACCGGCCGCCCCGGGCGAGTTCACCCGGCGCGCGGTACTGAACGGCAAGCTCGACCTGCTCCAAGCCGAAGCGGTGGGGGATCTGATCGATGCCACGGCGCCGGCGCAGGCCGGCGCGGCGCTGGCCCAGCTCGACGGCGGGCTATCGGCTCGCCTTGGAGACCTCCGGGAACGGCTGCTCGACGTCGAGGCTCTGCTCGGATATGACATCGACTTTCCCGGCGAGGACGACGGTCCGGTGCCATCGGCTCGGATCGCGGCAGCGCTCGCCGCGGCGGCCGAGCTGGTCGAGCGGCTGCTCGCCACGGCGCCGGCCGGCGAGCGGCTTCGGGAAGGCGCCCTGGTCGTGCTCGCGGGCCGCCCCAACACGGGAAAATCCTCGCTCTTCAACGCGCTGCTGGGCTCCGACCGGGCGCTGGTCACCGAGGTGCCGGGCACGACGCGCGACGCCATCGAGGCGCACACCGACTTCCTGGGTTGGCCCGTGCGGCTGGCCGACACGGCGGGACTTCGGGCGGGCAGGGACCGGGTGGAGCGGCTCGGCGTGGAGGTGAGCCGGCGCTGGCTCGCAGCCGCCGACCTCGTGCTGCTGTGCGCCGAGACGGGACGCCCGCTCGGCCGGGACGAAAAGGCGATCGCGGCCGAACGGTCGGCCATGCTGGTACGGACCAAGGCCGACCTGATGCCGGGCGCCGCGGGGGAGCTCGCGGTGTCGTCCTTTTCGGGGGTCGGACTGGACCGACTCCGCCGCGCGGCCGGCGAGCGCCTCTTCGGCGACCGACTGCAGCTCGCCGATCTCGAGCCCGCCCTCACCCGCGCCCGCCATGTCGAGGCTCTGCGCCGAGCCCTCGCCGCGCTCGATGCAGCGCGGCCCCATCTCGGTACCGGTGGCGATGCCGTGCTTGCCGCCCATCACGTGCGCGAGGCGGTGCTCGCGCTCGACGGGCTGATCGGAGTGGTGGATATCGAGGAGGTGCTGGGACGGATCTTCGCGGGGTTCTGCGTGGGGAAATAGTGCTAGTGCTAGTCCCAGTGCTAGGGAGTGCTAGTCACTAGCACTACCACTAACACTATCTCTTATGGCTCCCGTCGCAGAAGGGCTTCGTCTTGGAATGGCCGCAGCCGCAGAGCTTGACTTGGCCCGGATGCTTGGTCGGGGGCGGGACGAGCTCGTTGCCGTCGTTGTCGCGGAACACGGCCGGCCCCTCGACGGTGACAGGCCCCGATGGCTTCCAGGTGAGGGTGACGGGCGCGGCGTCCGACATGCCGGAAAGCTAAGCGGTCTGGATGCCTCGTGCGGCGTCGTCGGCCGCCTGGAAGTGGGCCGCGGGGGCGCGGAGCGCCTGGGACAGGCCGCTGGCGCCGACCATCGGTTCGGCCATGCGGTAACCGAGATAGTAGCCGGCCCGCTCGGGGATGACGCGGCCGCTCACGAGCCGCGCCGCCGAGCTCATGCCGCCCGATAGGTAGCGCAGTCGGAGCCCGAGCCCCGCGAGATCGAGATCGGCGTCGACGGCCCGACGCAAGAACGCCTCCAGCTCTCGGAGGCGGTGATACTGGCGGCGCGTGTACCCGAAGTAGTCCGCGGGGTCGAAGCCCGGCGCGACGGCCCGGGAGGCATGCACGGCGAGCCCCTCGTTGATGAGGAGCTCACGGAGGGTGGCCCGGCTGCCGGTCTGCCAGTAGTCATAGTAGCCGCCCAGGTCGGCTACGATCCGCCGGAGATCGCTCTGGCTCGCGTGCGAGGTGTACCGGACCGTGTGGGCCAGCTCGTGCGCAATCCAGAGCCGGATGAGATCCGGTGGCAGGCCCATGCCGAAGGTCTCGGGATTGGCCCGGCCGGTGAAGTGCTCGAGGCAGACGAACGCGATCCCTCGGCCACCGACCACGAGCTCGCCCGCGTTGGCCCCGCCGACGCCCACAAGCAGGTAGCAGTCGGTCGGCCGATCGATCTGGCACAGCTCCTCCGCGCGCGCGACGGCGTCCTCGGCGAGGCGCACGACATCCACGTCCCGCGCGAGTGCGCGGAGGTCGTCGTGGTTGGCCCGGAGCGCGCGCATGACCACCTCGTCGGCGTGGGCGCCGTCGGGATCGAGCACGTAGTTGCGCCAGTACGCATCGAGGACGAGACGATGCGCGTCTCGGTACCGCTGGTAGGCCGCCTCGGGGTTGTCGGCGTCGAGTACTGCGAGAAAATCAGGGAGGAGATTGATCAGCACGCGGCAGGATACGAAGTGAGCCCAGCCGGCGCAAGAGCAAGCGCAGAGGTGAGAAGTGAGCAGTGAGAAATGAGCAGGGGGCCCGCGTGCCAACCGGAGCCCCCTGCTCTTACCTGCTTACCGCTTACTGCGGTTCAGTGTTCCTGCTTCTTCTTCTTCGCCACCTCATCCAGAAAATGGCGCTCCGCCGGCGTGAGACTTCCGAGCCCCTCGGCGCTGATCTTGTCGAGCACGCGGTCCAGCTCGGCCGCGACCGCATCGCCCTCGACGCGCCGCCGGCTCCGTGCCGGCGTCACCGGCGTCGGACGCGCGGGCTCGCCCGCGCCCGACTGGACCATCACGACGCGCTCGACCGACCGCGCCGGGGTGGCGCCGCCCCGGCGCGACACCGCCTGGAGCCGGAAGAACACGTAGCCGAACAGCATGCCGCCGACATGGGCGAGGTGGGCGACTTCGCTGTTGGTGAAGTAGAGCGCGCCGAATACGTCGATGGCGGCCAGCACCGCCACGAAGGTCCGCGCCCGCATCGGGATGGGCAGGGGGAACAGGATCAGCTCGGCATCCGGCCAGAACATCGCATAGGCGAGTGCAACTCCCAGCACTGCCCCGGAGGCGCCGATGAAGGGATGAACGGACATGACGCCCGACAGCCCGAGCGCCAGCACTGCGGCGCCGACCCCACAGTACAGATAGTAGACGACGAACGCCCGGCTCCCCATCCGGGTCTCGACCGCCGAGCCCATGAAGAACAGAAGGAGCATGTTCCCGACGAGGTGCATGAGCCCGCCATGCAGGAACATGTAGGTCAGGAACGTCCAGGGACGCTGGAGGGCGTAGGCCGGATCGAACTTGAGGGTGCCGGCGAGCTCGGGGGAGGTGAAGAGCGTGAGCAACAGCAGCATCACCACCGCGTTCGCGATGATGAGCCGCCCCACCCAGGGGGTGATCCGTGGATACGGAGTTGCGTTCATGGTTCCGGCGCCCTCTATACTGCTAGACCCCGCCCGGCGTCACAGGGTTCCATCGAGCCGGCGCGCGCGCGATGCGGCAGATCCGATCGCACAGCTCGGGGAAACCGATCCCGGCGGCCCGAGCCGCCTGAGGCAGAAGGCTCGTGGCTGTCATGCCCGGGAGCGTATTCACCTCTAAACAGAAGATCGCGCCCCCGGGTGTCAAGCGAAAGTCCACCCGCGAGTAGCCGCCGAGCTTGACGGCGTCATGCGCCAAGAGGGCGAGCCGACCGCACTCGCCGGCGACCTCGGCAGAAACGTCGGCCGGGAAGACCTCTTCGGACATGCCTGGCGTGTACTTGCACTCATAATCGAAAATTTCGTGCCGGGGAATGATCTCCCCCACCGGGAGAGCCCGGCCCTCCAGAATCCCGACCGTCAGCTCCCGGCCCGGCACGAACCGCTCGACCATGACCTCGTCATCGTAACGGTGCGCCAGTTCGATGGCGCCCGCCAGCTGGTCGGGCGACTTCACCACGGTCAGGCCGACCGTCGAGCCCTGCTTGGACGGCTTGACCACCACCGGCCAACCTAGCCTCTCGCCCACGTCGCGCTCCGTGACGGGGGCCATGATCCAGTCGGCGGTGGGGACCCCGGCCATCCGGAACAACTGTTTGGAGACGTCCTTGTCCATGGCCATCCCACTGCCCAGCCGCCCGCTGCCGGTGTAGGGGACCCCAACCACCTCGAGCAGGGCCTGGATGGTCCCATCCTCGCCCCGTCCACCGTGCAGGGCAAGGAAGAGGACATCGGCGTGCCGGACCACGGGCAGGTTCCCGAGGCCGGAGAGCAGGAGTCCCCGCTCGAGCGTGTGGAGGTCCGCGAGGGCCGGCGGGGCGACGCCGACGGTCCCCCGGAGGGCGGACCCCTCCTCGTGCTCGGGGATGTAGCCCCGGGCCGTGTCCACCACCACCACCTCGTGGCCGCCGGTCCGGAGCGCGCTCACCACCTGCACGGCCGACGCGAGCGCGACGTCGCGTTCGGAGGACGTTCCACCGGTAAGAACCGTTATGCGCATGGAGGCTATCCGCTATCCGCTATCCGCTATCCGCCCTCTCCGCGGTCGCCTGGCGCGTCGCACGGCGATCCGAGCGACGGCAAAACGGCGGATAGCGGATAGCTGATAGCGGATAGCGCTATCTCGATCCAATGAGCTGCTGGAGCACGTCATACCGACTCACGATGCCCACCAGCTGCCCGTCCTTCCGGACCAAGGCGGCCGGGCTCTCCCGGGTGAGCATCGGCCCGAGCCGGTCGGTGGGGAAGCTGGCCTCGATGACCGGGAGCGGCGCCTCCATCACCTCGCGCACCGGCCGATCGAGCAGCGCGGGCTGGGCCAGCGCCTTGGTCATGAGACTCTGCTCGGTGAGCGTGCCGACCGGCTCGCCGCCATCCACCACGGGTATCTGGCTCACATCCCATGTGTTCATGAGGTTCAAGGCCTGCCGGACGGCGGCCGCCGGCGCCACACTCACGAGCGCCGGCGCCGACGACTGGCGGCGGGAGAGGAGCTGCTCCACGGTGACACGGGGCGAGTCGAGCAGCTGGTTCTCCTGCATCCACTCATCGTTGAAGACCTTCGAGAGATAGCGCTCGCCGGTATCGCACAGCAGCGTGACGACGAGCGCCTGCGGATCGTCCAGCTCCCGGGCTACGTCCAGCGCGAGCGCCACGTTCAGGCCGGTGGAGCTGCCGACGAGGATCCCCTCCTCCCGCGCGAGCCGTCGGGTAACCTGCATGGCGGTGCGATCGCTGATGGTGCGGAACTGGTCGATGTACTGGAACCACACGTTGCCGGGGATCGCATCGCCGCCAATGCCCTCGACCTTGTAGGGCGCGCCGCCCGCCACCTGCCCGGTCTGCGCGTACGACGCGTACACCGAGCCCTCGGGGTCGCCGGAGATGACGCGCACCCGCGGATTCCGCTCCTTCAGGTACTTCGCGACACCGCTGATGGTTCCACCGGTACCCGTCGAGATGGCAAGGTGCGTGATCCGCCCATCGGTCTGCTCCCAGATCTCGGGGCCGGTGGTCCGATAGTGAACGTCCGGATTCACCGGGTTGAAGTACTGGTCCGCGAGCAGCGCGCCCGGTGTGTCGGCGACGATCTGCTGGGCCTTGTTGCGGTAGTGATCGGGATGGTCAGGCGGCACGGCGGTGGGCGTGACCACCACCTCCGCGCCGTACGCCTTGAGCATCCGGACTTTCTCCTGCGACATTTTGTCGGGCATCGTGCAGATGCAGCGATACCCCTTGATCGCCGCCGCCATCGCGAGCCCGACCCCGGTGTTGCCGCTCGTCGCCTCCACGATGGTGCCGCCGGGCCGGAGCTCGCCCCTGGCTTCCGCGGCCTCGATGATGGCGATGCCGATCCGATCCTTCACCGAGCCACCCGGGTTCTTGTGCTCGGCCTTGCCGTAGATTGGCGTGCGGATCCCTGCGCCGATCTTGGCCAGGTGGATGAGCGGCGTCCACCCGATCGTCTCGAGCACGGACTCGTAGGGCCGGCGATGCTGCGGCTCGCGCATGGGCTCACCTTCTCCGCTGCGTGTGGCGGAACTGGACCGGCTGGAGGAACACCGTGGCCACGGGCCGTCCCTCGTGCACCGCCGGCGCGAAACGGAGCCCCGGCGCCCCGGCAAGCGCGGCGGAATCGAGGGCCGGGTAGCCGCTCGACTCAGCGACCCGGGTAGATTCGGGGGCGATCATGCCGTTGCTGTCGGCGTACAGTCGGAGCAGCACGGTGCCTTCGATGCGCTGCGCCAGCAGCGGCTCCGGGTAGACTACCGGCGACTCCGCATTGAGCGCCACGGGGGCGCCTTCGATCTCGGGCGCCGAGGCGGCACGGACATCGGACGGAAGACGCATTGTGCCGTCGTGCGGCCCGGGCTGGCAACCAGCCAACGCGGCGCAGATCAGTACCGCGCTGACGCGAGCGGTGTCGGGGGACGGGATGGCGCAGCGCATCCCCAGAAACTAATCCGCATTGTGAAATCTGCGATGAAACGACTGGGCCTGCTCGCCTCGTTGAGCGGCGCGGCGGACCACCTGCCAGCGCAGTCGGGCGCGCCCGCGACCGACAACCGCAGGTTTTCCGCCCATGCAACGATCGATCGCCGCACGGTGGGTGACCTGGTCCTGCGGCGGGTGATCCAGACCGGCTCCGCGCGAGTCGCAGGACTGGCAACCGTGCCCGTCGTGGCGGCGGGCAGGATGTACGTGACGACGGCCTGGGGCGAAGTGATCGCGTACGACCTCCGGCGAGGGCGCGAGCTCTGGCGATACGCGCCCAAGCTGGCGAGCCATATCGGCTGCTGCGGCCGGTGAATCGCGGGGTAGGCCTGGGCCACGGCCTGGTGTTCGTGGCGAGACTGGACGCTCGCGTCGTCGCGCTCGACCAGCGGTCGGGACGGTGCGCTGGGAGGTGCAGGACAGCGATCCGGACTCGGGTTACGGTTTCACGGCGGCACCCCTGGTCGCGCGGGGAATGGTGATCATCGGCACTGCCGGCGGCGAGTTCCCCACCCGGGGGCGGGTGACCGCGTACGAGGCCGGCACCGGACGCCGTCGCTGGCGCTGGTTCGCCATTCCTTCACCGAGCGAGGGCGGCTGGTGGGGGCGCTGGACCGACTCCACCCCAACCGGTGAACCGCTGGGTCGGGATCTGGGCCGGGAGCGAGCCGACAGCGCGCGATTCTCAGAGGCGTGGCGCACCGGCGGCGGCGGAGTCTGGACTACGCCGGCCTACGATGCAGTGCTTGGCGCCGTCATCCTCGGGGTCGGCAATCCCGCTCCGTCCTTCGATGGCGAGGTGCGCCCCGGCGACAACCTGCACACCACGTCGATCGTTGCGCTCGACGCAGGCACCGGGCGCCGGCGCTGGGCGCACCAGTACGTCCCGCACGACCTCTGGGACTCCGACGCGGCCAATCCTACCGTGCTGATTCGGCGCGGCGGCCGACGACTGGTCGCCCACGCCGGCAAGACGGGGTGGGTCCATGCTTTCGACGCCGCAAGCGGAGCTCCGCTCCGGCGTAGCGAAGCTCTCATACCCCAGGAGCGTCTCTTCGAGCCCCCACCCGCGGCGGGCATCGAGCGGTCGCCCGGTCCGCACGGCGGCGCCAATTGGCAACCCAGCGCGTACTCGCCGCTCACCGGGATGCTGTACGTCCCCGTGGTGCACGAGCCCCGGGTGTACCGCCGCGCTCCGAGCCCGCTGGCGCGCGGGCGCGGGTATCGCGGCGGCACGACCCGGCAACTGCCAGGGCGAACGACCTGGGCGGCCCTCATCGCCGTGGATCCGGTCGCCGGGCGGATCCGGTGGCGCCACCACTTGCTACGGCACCGGCATCAGCCCGGAGGAGCTCTCGCCACCGCGGGCGGACTGGTGTTCGCGGGCGACGCCGACGGCGTCTTCCGGGCCTACGACGATCGCAACGGACGGATTCTCGGGGAGTTCTTCTGCGGCGCCGGAGTGGCCGGAGCACCCATGACGTTCATGCTGGAGGGCGAGCAGTTCGTCGCCGTCGCCGTGGCCGCGGGCGGCAGCCGTGTGGGGGGAAAGCTCGGAGACGCGATCCTGTTATTCGGTGCACCGCGACCGTGGCGGGCTGGCCGGTGGCAGCGGGCGTCAGGTCGGCTCCGCGGCTCGTCGCTGGAGATCGGCCAGGCGGGTGAACGCCTCCCGCGGCGTCATTCCGTCGAGATCGAGGCCGCGGATCTCCTCAACGACCGGGTGCGGCACCGGCGGGGCGGGGGATGCAAAGAGACCAAATTGGCCGGGATCGCCCGCCGGCGGGGCCGCCCCCGGCACCACGCGGTGATCGCCCTCGAGCGTGCCGAGGACCTCGCGTGCCCGGTGCACGACAGCGGAAGGCAGCCCGGCGAGCTGAGCCACGTGGATTCCGTAGGAACGGTCGGTGCCGCCCGGCTCCAGCCGGTGGAGGAACACGACGGTGTCACCGCTCTCGCGCACGACGACGTTCAGGTTCCGCGCGTGCTGGAGCCGCTCCGGGAGCTGCATGAGCTCGTGGTAGTGGGTCGCGAACATCGTCTTGCAGCCGACGCGGTCGTGCAGGTGCTCGGTGACCGCCCACGCGATCGCGACGCCGTCGTAGGTGGAAGTGCCGCGCCCGATCTCGTCCAGCAGCACGAGGCTCCGCGCGGTGGCGTCGTGGAGGATGGCGCTCGTCTCGCTCATCTCCACCATGAAGGTCGACTGACCCCGCGTCAGGTCGTCGCTGGCCCCGACCCGGGTGAAGAGACGATCCACGACGCCGATCTCGGCGGCCTCCGCCGGGACGAAGCTGCCCATCTGCGCCAGCAGCACCAGCAGGCCGATCTGCCGCAGAATGGTGGACTTGCCCGCCATGTTCGGGCCGGTGACCAGGAGCACTCGCTCCGCCTCGGCGAACCGCACGTCGTTCGGAATGAACCGCTCCCGCCCGACGAGCCGCTCGATCACCGGGTGACGGCACTGGCGAAGCACGAGCCCGAAGCCGTCGTTGACCGCCGGGCGGACGTAGCGATGAACGACCGCGGTCTCGGCCAGGGCACTCCACACGTCGAGCTGCGCCAGCGCACCGGCCGTGGCCTGGATCCGGCCGATGGCCTGACCGATGCCGACCCGGAGCGCGCCGAAGAGCCGGTCCTCCCGGGCCGCGATGCGCTCCTCCGCGCCGAGCACCTTGGCTTCGTAGGACTTGAGCTCGGGCGTCACGTAGCGCTCGGCCCCGGCGAGCGTCTGCCGCCGCTCGTAGTCCGAGGGCACCCGCGACGCGTGCGCGTGGGTGATCTCGAGGTAGTAGCCGAACACCTTGTTGAAGCCGATCTTGAGCGACGCGATCCCGGTGCGCTCCCGCTCCCGCTGCTGTAGTGCCGCGATATAGCGCTTGCCGCCATCGCGGAGATCGCGCAGCTCGTCGAGCTCGGCGTCGTACCCGGCGCGGATCACACCGCCGTCGGCCAGAGTCGCGGGCAGGCGATGGTCCAGCGCGGCGCGCAGCTCGGCGGCGAGATCGGCGAGCGGGTCGAGCCCGGCCTCCGCCTCCGCCAGCGCCGCGGCCCGTCCCCGATCGGCGACGGCGGCGACCGCTTCCAGCACGTCGGGCAGGCGGTCCAACGAATCGCGGAGGGCGCCCAGCTCGCGGGGAGTCGCGCGTCCAGCGGCGGCGCGGCCGGCCAGCCGCTCGAGGTCCCGCACGCCGTCGAGCGCCTCGCGCAGCCGGGCACGCCCGCGGCTGTCGCGCGCACACACCTCGACGGCATCGAGCCGCTCGACGATGCGCGACGGCTCGCGAAGCGGCGAGAGGAGCCACTGGCGGAGCAGCCGGGCTCCCATCGGGGTGAGCGTCCCGTCGATTGCCTCGAGCAGCGTGGTGCCGCGCGCGCCGGCGTGGAGCGGCTCGACCAGCTCGAGGTTCCGCCGCGTCATCTCGTCGAGCCACAGGTGGGCGTCGGCGCGGCGCGCACGGGGGCGGGCGAGGTGGCCGAGGCCGTCCGGCTGAATCTCGCCGAGGTAGCGGATCAGCGCGCCGGCCGCGGCGACGGCGGGTGCGTCCGCCGGAGTGAGACCGAGGCCGTCGAGCGACGCGAGGCCGAAGTGCCGGGCGAGGTCGTCGGCGGCGAGGGCGGGGTCGAATTCCCACGCGGGGCGCGGGGTCCGCAGTGCGGAGGAGCCGAGGAGCAGAGGAGCGGAACAGCCGGGGTCCTCGGCCGGCAGCACGATCTCCGCGGGACTCAGCCGCGACAGCGCCTCGTCGACCGCAGTAGCGTCGAGCGTCTCGAGCAGAAACTCGCCGGTGCTGAGATCGACCGCGGCGAGGCCAACGCACTCACGGCGCTTCTGCTCCTCGGCTCTTCTGCTCTTCCAGGCCGCAACGATCCAATTGTTTCTGGTGCCAGGGATCCACCCGTCCTCGAGCATCGCGCCCGGGGTGATGGTCTGCACCACTTCGCGGCGGACAATGCCCTTGGCGAGCTTCGGGTCTTCCACTTGCTCGCAGATGGCGACGCGGTGGCCGGCAGCCAGCGCCTGGCGCAGGTACTCGGCGGCGGCGCGGACGGGGACGCCGGCGAGCGGGATGCCGTCGCCGCGGGAGGTGAGCGCGATGTCCAGCACGCGTGCGCCGGTGCGCGCGTCGTCGTGGAACATCTCGTAGAAGTCTCCGACCCGGAACCAGAGCAGGGCGCCCTGGTGCCGGGCCTTGATGTCCGCCCACTGCTTCATCATCGCGGAGTTACGGAGGGCGGTCGTCGGAGGGGTCATCCGGGGAAGATACTACTCGCGGTCGGCCACCACGAACGGCGCGCCGCGGAAGCGGGCCCTCACGCCCGGCAGTGCCGCCGCGGCCTCGGTGCGGGTGGCGTAGCTGCCGACCCGCACCTTGTAGTACGGAACCTCCCGAACCACGACGACCGTGTCCACGCCCCCGGCGCGGGCGCGGGCGGCGATGCTGTCGGCGGCGGCGGCGGTGTTCACCGCGGCGATCTGGATCCTGAAGGCGGGCCGGTGGGCCGGCGGGGGGGCGGGCAGCGAGTCCGCTACACGCGCAGAGTCGGGACGCTTAGCCACTGCCGTGTCCTTACGCGTGGCGGCGGTCGTGTCAGGGCGCGGGGCGGCGGTCGTGTCAGGAACGACTGCCGGTCCGCCGGTCCGCCCGTCCGCCACGTTCGCGCAACGCGGAGCGTAGTACTCGAGCTGGTTACGGAGCTCCACGTCCTGGCCCGGTTGCTCACGGCCCTCGCGCAGCCAGCGGCACGCGTCCGCCGGACGGCGTAACTCGAAGTAGACGCGACCGGCCCAGTACGCCGCGCGCGCGTAGAGCGGCGAGGTCGAATGGTCCAGCGCGATGCGTTCGAGGTTCCGCGCCGAGGCGTCGAGCTGGCCGGCGGCGTATTCGAGGAGCGCGAGCCGGAGGAGCGCGTCGTCGGCCCAGTTGGAGGCGGCGTACTCGACCGCCACCCGCTGAAGATCGGTGCGCATCTCGCGCGGATCGGCCGCCACGAGCGCCCGGGTGTAGAGCACCTGGGCGTAGAGCGTGTCCGCCGGATCGGTGGCGGCGAGGAGTCGGGCGACCGCCACACGCGCCGAATCGCTCAGCCCCTCCTGGGCCAGTCGGAGGGCGCTCACGAGACGGGGATCGGATTGGGCGGGCAGGCGGGCGGGCGGGCAGAGGGCCAGCAACAGCAACACCCCGAGCCAGCGTCCACTCGCCCGCCCGGGCCGCCGCCCGCCTGCCCGCCTGCCCGCCCGTCCGGCGGTCATGCGGCCATCCGCATCGTCACGTCCAACAGAATCCCCCGTTCGTCGGAGAGCGTCGTGCTCTTGAGCGCCGTGTCCGCCTCCACCAGCAGGCGGACGGCCGCGCGGACACGGTCGGCGGGCCACCGGGGGGCCCACGCCGCCCAGCGACGCGCCTCCTCCCGCCACGTAAGCAGGCCGTAGACGCGAGCGCGGCGCTGGAGCTGGAACGCGGCGTCCTGGAGTCGCGAGCCCCGGGCGCCTCCGTCGTACGCGGCGCGTACCACGCCGACGCCGATGACCGTGCTGCCGAGCACGGTCACGAGCCGGACACCGGTGACGGCGGACTGCAGGAGCACCCGGCCGAGCAGCGTGGCGGCGCGGCCGGCGTCGCCGTCGAACACCGCGTCGCGCCAGTCGTAGATCGTCTCGCCGTGGCGAACCCCGACGAGTGCGGACACTTGCTCCGCCGTCACCGGCTCGCCGGCGGAGACCGCGGCGAGTTTTTCCAGCTCCGCCGCGAGTCGCCCGAGATCCGCGCCCACCACCCGGACCAGATGCTCCGCCGCCGCCGGCGCGAACGGCACGCCGCGCGATGTCCCACGGTGTGCCAGCCAGCGGGCGGCGCGGTCGGGCGGGAGCGAATCGCACGCGACGCTCGTCGTGCGCGCCGCCAGCTCCGTGTCCTCCGATTCTTCCTGTGCGCCCTGGATGAGGAGTACCACCGCGTCCGGTGCCGGCCGCTCCAGGCACTTGAGGAGCGTGGCCCGCGCCTTCGTCTTCCGTTTCCAGGCCTCGACGTCGCGGATCAGCACGACCCGCCGGTCGGCCATCATCGGCGGTGTGTTGCAGAGCGTGTACACCGCTTCCGGATCGAGCGAGGCCGCCGAGCGCTGATCGAAGTTGAAGTCGCGGAGCGAGGGGTCGAGCGCCTGGTCGAGGACGGCGCAGGCGACCTCGTCCTTGAGGAGATCCTCGGGCCCGTGGAGGTAGTACGCGGGTGCGAGCTCGCCGCGCTTGAGCGCGCGGCGGAGCGCGTCGAACGTCTGGGACGGCATCCGCGGAATCTAGCCGGTCGCCGCGTCGGTCGAGGAACCGCGCCGGTTATCGCTCATAGGTCTGGACGAACAGCAGACAAGCCAGGGTCTTGCCGTCCACGATCGCTCCCCGGCGCATCAGCTCCAGCACGGCGGACCACCGCATCCGGTGCACCTCAACGAACTCGTCCGCTTCCAGCCGGGACGCGCCGGCCCGGATCCCCTCCGCGAGGAAGAGATGAATGCGCTCGTCGGTGAACCCGGGCGTCGTGCTGATCGTGGTGAGCCGGCGCAGCTCACCGCCGACCAGACCGGCCTCTTCCTCCAGCTCGCGGCGCGCGCAGCATTCCGGCGTCTCCCCGGGATCGAGCCGGCCGGCCGGCACCTCCCAGACGTAGCCGTTCGCCGCATGGCGGAACTGGCGGATGAGCGCCACGAGCGGATCGGGGCTGCCGGGAGGCTCGAGAAACGGCACCACCGCCGATGCCCCGGGATGGCGGATCATCTCCAGTTCGCCCCATGAGCCGTTGGGGAAGACGACCGTGTCGATATCGAGGTTGATGATGCGACCGGAATAGACGCGGCGGGACGAGATCAGGGACATGGCAGGTTACGAGTTACGAGTCGCGGGTTACGAGTTACCGAAACCACGGGAGGCTCTTCACATACGCGATCGGAATCTTGAAGGCCTCGACGGCGAGGAACCGGAGCTCCAGCGCGGGGTTGTCCGAGATCGGGCTCGAGTCCGTCGGCGACGTGTAGGCGACGAGCCCGGTGCGGCGCGCCTCCAGACGGAGGCGCAGCATGTGGAACGGATCGCTCACGAGGATCGCCCGGCGCCGCCCGCGCTCCCCGAGCCACGCCGCGACGGCGTTCATCGACGCCTGGGTGGAACGGCCCTGGGGCTGCACCACGAGCGTGGAGTCCGGCACTTGGCGGGCGAGGAGGTACCGCCGTCCGACGGTGGCTTCGCTCTCCTTGTCGCCCCGGCCGACGCCGCCGGTGACGACGATGGCGGGCGCGAGACCTTCGCCCCACAGCTCGAGCGCGTGATCCAGCCGGGCCCGGAGCACCGGCGACGGGCGGCCGTTGTACTGGGCGGCGCCGAGCACGACGATCACGTCCGCCGCCTCACGCTCGTCGAGTTGCGCTGCGACGAGGACGAGGACAAAGGCAGCCGTGTAGGCGGCGGCGGCGGCGAAGAGCACGACGCCGAGGATCCGCCTATAGGTCAAAGCTCTCCCCATGTCGAGGCACCACCACCTCGCGCACCCCCTCCTCGCGGAGCATCGCCGCCATGGCTTCGAGCGCGGGCGACTCGCCGTGCACGACGAACGCGCGGCGGACTGGTCCGCCGAGCCGGCGTACCCACGCCCGGAGCTCGCTCCGGTCGGCGTGCGCGGAGTAGCCGCCGATGGTGACGACCTCGGCCCGGCGCTCGACCTCCTCCCCGAGGATCCGCACGGTCTCCCGCCCTTCCTGAAGCCGGCGTCCCAGCGTGTGCTCCGCCTGGAAGCCGACGAACAACACGCAGTTCCGGTGGTTCCCGAGGTTGTTGGCGAGGTGGTGCAGGATTCGGCCGGACTCGGCCATTCCGGACGCGGCCACGATGATCGCCGGGCCCGAGAGGGAGTTCAAACGCTTGGAATCGGCGACGTCGCGAACGTACCGTACGAGCGGAAAGTCGAAGAGCGACACGCCGTCGTCGATGAGCGATTCCCGCCGGTCGAAGATCTCCGGATGGAGCCGGAACACGGCGGTCACGTCGATGGCCAGGGGACTGTCGACGTAGATCGGAACCTCGGGAATGGCGCTGCCGCGCCAGAGTCGGTGCAGGGAATAGATGAGCTCCTGGGCTCGGCCGAGGGCGAACGCGGGCACGAGCAGCTTGCCTCCGCGCGCCGCCACCTCTCGCACGAGTTCGCCCAGTCGGCGCTCGGCGTCGTCCACCGACTCGTGGCTCCGATCGGCGTACGTGGACTCGATGATCAGCGAGTCCACCGGCCCCTCGGGTGGCTGGGGGTCGCGCACGATCGGAAGACCGCTCCGACCGATGTCCCCCGAGAACACCAGCCGGTGCGGCGCGGGGTCGGCCACGCGCAGATCCACCGAGGCCGAGCCGAGGATGTGGCCGGCGTCGGTGAACTCCACGGTGAGATGCTTCCGCAGGTGGAGCATGCGCCGGTACGGCAGGCCGAGCATCAGATCCTGCACGGCGACGGCGTCGGCGACGCCATACAGGGGTTCGGATGCCTGCTTGCCGCGGCGGACGAGCCAGGCGGCGTCCTTCTCCTGGATGTGCGCCGCGTCGGCGAGCATCACCGCGCTCAGGTCACGGGTCGCGGGCGTGGCATAGATCGGACCGTGGAAGCCGCGGCGCACGAGCAGCGGGAGCCGGCCCACGTGGTCCACGTGAGCGTGGCTGAGCACCACGGTGTCGACCCGCCGCGGGTCCACGCTCTGCTCGACGTTCCGGGCGTGCGCCTCGGCCCGCCGGCCCTGGAACAGGCCCGCGTCGAGCAGGACGCGCGCACCCGCCGCTTCGACGAGGTGCATCGAGCCGGTAACCTCCCCAGCGGCGCCCCAG
Source organism: Gemmatimonadales bacterium (assembly GCA_050733355.1). GTDB lineage: Bacteria > Gemmatimonadota > Gemmatimonadetes > Gemmatimonadales > GWC2-71-9 > DASQPE01. The sequence goes on from JBOHSY010000411.1 coordinate 23,640, forward strand.
AACGTGAGCCGAATGCCTGGCATGGAGCTATCCGCTATCGGCTATCCGCTATCCGCTCGTTCCGCAGTCGCCCGGTGCGCCGCGCGACGAGCCAAGCGGCAGCCGAGCGAGCGGATAGCGGATAGCCGATAACGGATAGCTCCTCTCATGATGAACGGGTCCCGAACAGCCGATCCCCCGCGTCGCCCAGCCCGGGCAGGATGTAGCCCCGCTCGTTCAGCTGGCGGTCGAGCGCCGCGGCGTAGATCGGCACGTCCGAGTGGGCATCCGCCATGGCGCGGACGCCCTCCGGCGCGGCAACGAGGCAGAGGAACCGGATCCGTCGCGCGCCGGCATGCTTGAGGGCGGTCACCGCGGCGACCGCGGATCCGCCGGTGGCGAGCATCGGGTCGAGCACGAAGAAGTCGCGCACCTCGCCGTCCGCCGGAATCTTGAAGTAGTAGTCCGTGGGGCGGAGCGTTGCGTGATCGCGCGCGAGACCGATGTGCCCGACCCGGGCGGACGGGATGAGCTGTGCGATGCCCTCGACCATGCCGAGCCCGGCGCGGAGGATCGGCACCAGGGTGAGCTTCTTGCCCGAGACCTGCTTCCCGACCATCCGCTCCAGCGGCGTCTCGATCTCGACCGATTCGGTGGAGAGGTCCTTGGTGACCTCGTAGCCCATCAACATGGCGATTTCAGCAACGAGCTGCTTGAAGTCGCGCGTGCTCGTCCGCCGGTCGCGCAGCAGGGTCAGCTTGTGCTGGATGAGGGGATGGGAGAGAACGGTGAGGTTGGGATGTTGCCCGGACCTGGGAGCCATGCCGGAATATGAAGTGAGAAGTGAGAAGTAAGAAGTGAGAGGCCTCCCTAGAACTGGGCAACGTACGGCCGGCAGACCTGCTCGCCTTCGGCGCAGATGCTCGCGCGGATCGTGCCGCGCAGCGTTCGATGCACGCCGGGGAGCGTCGCGGCCGGTGGCTCGACGTAGTACGCCGAGTCGGCGCTCACGCGGCCGGCGGCCAGGCGGATCACCGAGCCGCCGGCCCGCTCGAACGCGGGCGGCAGGAGCGCGTTGATTCGCCAGCCGGGCGCGGGCACGAGTCGGATGCGGGTGCTGACGGCGCCGGGCTCGACCCGGAGCTCGACCGGGTGCCCCGGACCCGTGGAGCAGCCGGCCGAGAACAGCGCCAGGCCGGCCACCATCGCTCTCACCGCTCGCCTTCCCGAAGCAGCTCGCCGATCCGCTTCTCCCAGAGGCGGTGATGGACGTCCCCCACGTGGAACTCGCCGTACCCCTCGTAGCGGATCTGCCCTTTTCGATCGATGAGCACATGGCTCGGCCAGTAGCGTATGCGGTAGAGGTTCCAGGTCCTGGCGTCGTTGTCCTGCGCGTTGGCGTACTCGATGCCGTGGCGTTTCAGTGCCTCGGCGAGGTTCGCCTTGTCGTGCTCGCCCGCGTAGGGCGGGAACTCGGGCGTGTGGATCCCGATGAGAGTGAGCCCGCGCGCGCGGTAGGCCTGATCGAACGCTACGAGGGAAGGGAGGGCGTTCCGGCAGTTGTAGCAGGTGAACGTCCAGAAGTTGAGCAGCACGACCCGTCCGCGGAGCGATTCGAGCGTCACCGGCCGGTCGGCGTTGAGCCAGCTCGTGTTGCTCCAGGATGGCGCGGGTCGGGACGTGGGCTCGGGGACGTTCAGCAGGGGCAGGCGGGTCTGTGCGGCCGCGCGGGTCGCCGTCTCGAGTGCGACACCGGCCGCTGCCGCGGCAGCGACGGACAAGACGAGCAATAGGGCGGACTTCGGCATCGGCGGCTCCGGCCAGGTCGCCCTTGAAACGCCGCCAGCGCCCGGGACGGTTTCGTCGCACCGCCGAACGCCGCAACTGCAACTCACCGAAAGGCGCGGAGGACGCAGAGAAAAACCATCGGTGGTAGTCCGACTCCCGAGCATCCCGATCCTCGGACATGAAACCCCTCGAACACGGTTTTCCGCGTCCTCCGCGCCTCGGTGTGAACGATCGGTTAGAACTCGAACCCGACCGCGAGGTTCAGGTGGTCGTTGGCGACGTCGCCGCCGGCGTACCGGGTCTCCAGCTTGCGATACTCGAGCCCTGCCACGATGGATCCGCCCGGGCGCACGGTGACGTGGGCCGCCCAGGCAATGTTGCGCTCGCGGGCCGGACGGTCGTCGTCGTCCGGATCATCGATGCCGAACCCCGCGCCCGCCTCCCACAAGACCGATGGCCGCACGATGACCTGCGCCCACCCGCCGGTATCGCGGATCACCCTGCGGTTCCCGCCCGCGTCCGGCTGGCCGAAGTTCTGGCCGATCGCCCCGCCGCCGAGCCCGCGGAGCAGGCGACCACGGTACACCTCGCCCCGGAGCTCCACCCGCCGACCGAGCGGCACGCGGGCGTCGAGCGCTATCCCGCGACTGACCAGCAGCTCATCGCCCGGCGCGACCGGCACGCCGGTTCCGGCGGCCGCATACCAACCCAGGTGGCCGGCCACCGCCACCTCGCCGGCGCGATCGTCCTCGCCCCAGCGAGCCCGGAGGCGCCCTTCGAGGAAGGGCCGCTCGGAGCGTTCCGCGAGGTCGGCGGGGTCGGGGTCGGCGGCGGTGGGGGGCTCGCCGCTGGCGGGCGCGAGCACGGCCGCCTGGAGCCCAAGCCGCACCGCGTCGCCCATCTCGGCGCCGACGCGCAATTGCGGAAGCCAGAGCCAGATGTTGCCCGCCGCCACGAACGCCGGCGTGCCGACGGCGGCGAGACTCACCGGGTTGAGTCCCATGAACAGCGGGTCCTCCTGACCCGCGAGCACTTCGGCCTTGTCCCAGGCCAGGATGGCACGGGCGGTGCGAAGCCGGAGCTGCGGGAAGCTCCGCGACGGATTGGATTGGGCCGCGCCGAAGAGGTCGATGGTGAGATCGCCCATGAGGGTGCCGCCCAGCACGTCCCGCACCGAGACCGCGCCGCCGGCCAGCGTTTGACGGATGGCCACCCCGAAGCTCCCGGGGTCGAGCGGGGTGGCCAGGTCGGGCAGCACGAACTGCGGATCGTCGGTGAGGTTGGCGCGCCCACTATTATGGAACGTGTTGAGCAGCACCCGTCCGAAGATCTCGAACTGGACCCGGGTCGCCGTGCGCACCTCGGATTCGGCCTGCGCCGCCAGCTGGCGGCGGAGGAGCTCGATGGCCTCTTCGGCGCGGCGCAGGCGCTCGGCTAGGGAGTCCACCGCTACGGCGGCGGTGTCCTGGGCGGCGAGGCGGTCCGGCGGGCCGGCAACCAGGGCCACGCCACCGAGCAGCACGCCTGCGAGCGCGCTTGACCGGCCAGCGCGGCGGGGGCTAACGTAGCGGCGAATGCGGGGAACCACTTTCGGACTCATGACCGTCGTCCTGGTCACAGGACTGGCTCCGCTCGTGCCGTCCGCCGTGGCGGCGCAGGGGACGGTGAGCGGTCGGGTCTCCATTCGGGAACGCGACGAGGAAGCGTCGAAGGACCTCGCGACGGCTGTTATATACCTCGCCACGACGGGAGGCGCCAACGTACCCCCGCGTCCCGACGACACGGAGATCGCCATGCACGACAAGGAATACATCCCGCACGTGCGGGTCGTGCCCGCGGGCAGCACGGTGGCGTTCCCGAATCAGGATCCCTTTCGCCACAACGTCTTCTCCAATTCCCGGGGCGGTCCGTTCGATCTGGGGCTCACGCGGCGAGGCGGCGCGGCGCGCAACACCTTCCGCCGCCCCGGTACGTACGCGATCTACTGTAACATCCACTCGCGTATGAGCGCGTTCGTCGTCGCGGTGGGCACGCCGTGGTTCACCCAGGCCGGCGCGGACGGCGGCTTCACGCTGGCCAACGTGCCGCCGGGCCGCTACGTCCTCCACGTGTGGCACGAGCGGGGGGGCGAGGCGTCCCGGCCGATCGAGGTCGGCTCCGCCGGCCTCGGGGGGCTCGCGGTCGAGCTCGACGCGCGCGGCTGGCAGCCCGCGGAGCACAAGAACAAGTTCGGGCTCGACTACACCGCGAGTGACGGCGAGCGGTACTAGCAGTCTCACCTGGCGCATCTTCCTCGGCGCCGCCGGCGTCGTGGCGGCGGTGCTCGCTGCGACCCTCCTGCTCGGCTGGCTCTCCGTGCGCCACACCATCTGGGGGGAGGTGGACCGGAGCCTCGACCGCACCCGCCAGCTCGTCGTCACGTTCCTGAGGGGCGACGAGCGCGGCCTCACCCGCGGGGCCGCGGTGTTCGTCCAGAATCCCAACTTCCGCGCGCTGCTGGAGAGCCCCGCCTCGGGCGACATGCTGGACCAGTCGCGCGAGGCCGCGTCGCTCCTGGACGCGTCGTTCGTCCAGATCACCGACCGCCAAGGCATTCGATTGGCCCGAAGCGACGAGCCCGCCGCGGCGCGCGTGTCGCTCGCCGGCTCGCCGCTCATCGCCGGGGCGCTGCAAGGCCAGACCACCTCGGGCATCGGCGTCACCGGGGACTCGGCACTGTTCCTGGCCGTGGCGGTGCCGATCGCCGGCGCGGGGCCGGACGTCGTGATCGGGGTGCTGATGGCGGCGCGGGCGATCGACAGCTCGCTCGCGAGCGCGGTGAAGCGGGCGACCGACAGCGACGTCGCGTTCTTCGCTCTCGATTCCGCCGGCCGGGCACGCATCGCGGCCTCCACGCTCCCCGGCGACCCGGAGCTCGCCGCCTTCGTCGCCGCGCGGGGGCCGGAGATCGTCCGCGTGCCGGCGGAGGACGCCGCCCCGCGTGCGCACATCAACGTCGACGTGGGGGAGGGCCGCTACTTCGCGCAGGGCGGCGCGCTCCTGTCGGCCGGGGGAACGCCGCTCGGGGGCTTCGTCGCGCTCCGGAGCCGGGCCCTCGAGCTCGCCGGATTCCGCGACCTCGGCGCGCGCATCGCGCTCGGCGGCCTGGGCGGTCTGCTGCTGGCGTTCCTCTTCTCGTGGGTGGTGGCGCGGCGGATCAGTCGGCCGGTGCAGGGACTCGTCGCCGCGTCGCGCCGGGCGGCGGAGGGCGATTATGGCGCCCCGATCGAGCCCGATGGGCCGGCTGAGATCCGGGCACTCGCCGAGGCGTTTCGCGTACTCCTGGTGGAGCTGCGCGAAAAGCAGTCGCTCGTGGAAGTACTTCGCGGCCGCGAGGAGCGGCGCGGCATCTCCCTCGCCCGCGAGGCGGGTCGCGCGTCCGGCCCCACGCCCGTGGTCGGAGGAGAGGGGCGGCTCGCTGTCGGGCAGCTCTTCGCCGGGCGGTTCGAGGTGCTCGCGCCGCTCGGCGAGGGCGGGATGGGCGTGGTGTACCGCGCGCGGGACCGGGATCTGGGCGACGTCGTGGCCCTCAAACTCGTCCGCTCGGAGACCATGCTGAACGATCCGAACGCGCTCGAGCGCTTCAAGGACGAGGTGCGGCTCGCACGCCGCATCTCGCACCGCAACGTCGCACGGACGCACGACCTCGGCGAGGCGGACGGGATGTACTACGTCACCATGGAGTACGTAGCCGGCACTCCGCTCAAGGAGCTGCTCAAGACCCGGGGCCGCCTGCCGGTGGACGCGACCGTCTCGGTCGGCAAGCAGCTCTGCCGCGCCCTCGAGGCCGCCCACGAGCAGGGAATCATCCACCGTGACGTGAAGCCGCAAAACATCGTCGTGGCGCCGGACGGACTGGTGAAGGTGATGGACTTCGGCATCGCCCGTGCCGTGGAGCGGAAGAAGGGCATGACGCAGACCGGTCTGGTGGTCGGCACGCCCGAGTACATGGCGCCGGAGCAGCTGATGGGCGAGCGGCTCGATCCCAGGGTGGATCTCTTCGCGGCCGGGGTCGTCCTCTACGAGTGTCTGACGGGCCGCCGCCCGCACGACGCCGAGTCGCCGATGGCGCTCGTCAGCAAGGTCCTGACCGAGACGGCGGTACCGCCACACGAGGTGGCTCCCGACGTGCCCCTGGCCCTCTCGCTGCTGGTGGCGCGCGCCCTGGCAAAGGATCCGGCCCAGCGGCCGAGGAGCGCGGCCGAGATGTACGAGGAGCTGGCGCGGGTGGGCAGTGAGTTGGCGGCGGTAGCGTAGGCCTTGCGACTGCGGAGGACGCCATGGGGCGAGCGGTGATCGCCCTGGTGGCGGGTGCGCTGGCGGCCGGCTTGATCGTCGGTGGAGTGGAAGCTGCGGGTGCACGCCTGGTGCCCGAGCCGCCCGGAATCTTCGCGGCCGTGCTCGCGGGCTGGCTGCTCGCGGCGGCAACGGGTGCGTGGATCGCGGCGCGGGTCGGCGGTGCCGGCCGGTGGTGGCTCGGCCTGGCGGTGGGGGGATTGATTCTCGCCGCGGCGGCCTACAATCTGTCGAGCTTTCCCCACCCCATCTGGATGACGATCGCGGGGCTGGTCGGGATCCCGGCCGCGGCCTGGCTCGGCGCCAGCAACGGTCGGCGCGGAATACCGGCGCGGACCGGGCTCCAGCGGAGGAACCGGCCGGCCGACCGCCGCGTTTCCTTGCCCAGATGAGCGCTCTCCGTGAGACGGCCACACTGGCCGGCGGCTGCTTCTGGTGCCTCGAGGCGGTGTTCCAGCCGCTCGCGGGGGTGGATGGCGTCGCGTCGGGCTATACCGGTGGGGTGGTCGGCCGGCCGACGTACGAGGACGTGTGCACCGGCACGACCGGGCATGCCGAGGCGGTGCAGGTCACGTTCGATCCCGAGGTGCTCGACTACCGCGAGCTGCTCCAGCTGTTCTTCGCCTTCCACGACCCGACCACGCTCAACCGGCAGGGCGGCGACGTCGGGACGCAGTACCGCTCAGCCATCTTCCATCATACACCCGAGCAGGAGCGCGTCGCGCGCGATCTGATCGCGGAGCTGGAGCGGGAGCGCATTTTTCCCGATCCGATCGTCACGGAGGTAGTGCCGCTCAGCGAGTGGCATCCGGCGGAGGAATATCACCAGGAGTACTACCGGCGGAACCCCGACCGCATGTACTGCCGCGCCGTGATCGCGCCGAAGGTGGCGAAGCTGAGGCTCAAGTACGCGGATAGGATCAAGACGTAACGCTATCCGCTATCCGCTATCCGCTATCCGCTATCCGCTCGTTGCGCGGTCGCTTGGAGCGTCGCACCAAGCACCGAGCGGCAGTCGAGCGAGCGGATAGCGGATAGCGGATAGCTGATAGCTGATAGCTCACCTCAACTCGTAATACCACTTGCCGAAGTGGAATGTGTCGCGGGCGTAGTGTCCCAGCCGGAACGTATCCCACCAGAGCTCGAAGGTGCGGCGGTTGCCCGCCGGGTCGGCCCACGCGAGGTCGAAGGCTTTCATCAGCGGATCGCGGAACTGCGGCGGCTGGCGGAAGAACGCCCGCCCGACGAACACCTGCACCACGCCGGGCGGGCGGTCACGGATGGAGTCTGCCAGCCCTCGCCGGAGCAGTGCGTCCAGCGCCGAGCGCCTCCGCTGGCCGGGTCCCGCCCCGTCGAGCGCGTTGGGGTCGGGAGGGTAGGCATTGACCTCGGTGCCGCTTCGCTCCGGGATATTCGCTTCGCGGGGGGGACGCCGCGCGGTATCCACCACCTGGGAGACCGATTTCGAGGCCGCCTCGGCCGAGCCCATCTTCGCCACCATGCCGGGAGGCGGGGCCGGCGCCAGGGTGAGCGCCGAGTCAGGCACCGGCCGATCCGGGTCGCTCGCGCCCTCTCCGAGCCTCGTCCAGGCGATCAGGGCGAACCCCACCAGCACCACGATGCCGATGGCTGCCGCCCCGATCCAGGGGAGCACGCGCGCGAATGGCGTGGCGCGGCCGCAGCGGGGACACGAGACGGTAAACTTCCCAAGCGGCATCACGCAGTAGGGACATGATCGGCGTGCCATTGCCCCCAAACTAATGGGCCCGGAGCCATGTGAGCACCTGCCGCTCGGCCCCGGGATCGTACCCGGCGTTCCGGTCGTTGAAAGCGTCCTCCCGGGTGGGGAAGGTGTCCAGGTCGTGCCCGGTCTTGGGGAGGTCCACGATCCGGACGGCGGCCGGCCGGTTGCCGTGGACCGCGGCCGCGACCAGATCCTGGTCGGCGCGGGTCATGATCCAGTCGTGATCGCCGTGAAGGATCAGCACCGGTGCCGAGATCCGGGACCAAGCCTCCAGCACGTTGAGCGCCTGCACCTGGTGGTAGTACCGCGCCGGGCGGCCGTATTGGTGCGCCGGCTCGTCGTACCAGATCGGCTTCAGATGGGGGAGCCGGGCCACGACCTCGCCCGGGGTGCGTTTCCGGATGAGGAATTCGGTGTAGAGCTCGGCAAAGCCCACGAGCTGCGCGTTCACCTCGCCGGGTGACCGCCCGAGCAGCATGAGCCGCCGCCGCTCCTGCTCGAGCTGATGCTCGTACCAGCTCTTGGCGAAGCCGCCAGTGACGATGAGCCCGCGGACCGGCGCCTCGCGCGGCAGCATCGCGGCCACGAAGGGGGCGAGCGCACCACCGATGCTCGCGCCGAAGAGGTAGATGCGCGCGGGATCCACGTCGGGCCTCGCGCGAAGGGCATCGAGCGCCGCGCGGTAGCCGCTCAGCTCGGTGTCCAGGTCGGTCTCGGCGCACTCGCCCTGGCTGTCGCCCACCCCCGCCTTGTCGACCCGCATGAAGACATGCGTCGAGCGAGCGGCGATCGCCTTGAACACCTGGGACAGCCCATCACCACCCTGCGCCGGGATCTCCACGCTGCCGCAGGAGAGCCAGCCCACCAGAAGGATCCCGGGGAGGCGCCCCGACGCGCCATCCGGACGGGTGACGATGGTGCGGAGCCGCTGTCCGCGGGCGTTCACGACCGATTCGTACGTCACCGTCGCCCCAGGGATGACCTCCTCGGGGAGCGGCGCGAGCGGGATCACGACCTCAAACGGCGCGCCGCCCGCGCGCCTCACCGTGGCCCGGAGCGTGTCGCCGGCACGGAGCGCGCGGTAGGTCCGCATGAACGCCGCAGCGTCGCGGGCCGACCGGCCGTTCGCCGCGACGATCCGGTCATCCAGGCGGATTCCCGCGCGCTCGGCGGCCGACCCGCCGACGACACGCCCCACCCAAGCGGTGCCGGTGGAGTCCGGGGGCCGGATGCCGCCGCCCCAGAACGGCCGGCGGCGGAGCGCGGGGGGATCCCCGGCCTGAGCCGCGGCATCCGTGACGAGTGAAGCGAGGAGAAGCGCGCTCCAGGCGAAGCGGCGGGTGAGCGTCGGGACGGCGTGCATAGGACGGCCTCCAGAGCGGTGAAACCGGCACGAGGATGACGTCGTCACAGTACGAACCGGGCTTCGCTTGCGTTGTCCGCCTCTGGTGAAGAAACGGCAAGGACCATGCTTCCAACTCTTCATCGCGCAGGGCCCAGTCGATCCGCGCCAGTGGTGGCGCTGCTGGCGGCGAGCCTGGCCATCACGGCGCTCATGACCTACGAGGCGCAGGACGCCGCGCGGGAGCAGAAGGCGCTGGCGTTTCGTGCGATCCGGGCGGAAACCGCCGGCGCCGCGGAGCGTTTCGCAGCGGCCGCGCAGCTCGCAGAGGCCCGTGGCGCCCGGCATCCGTTCGTGACGGCGTGGAGCGCCGGCCCGCTGCTTCGGGCCCTGCCCAGCGACCCGCTCCCCGCGGCGCCGCCGAACGATTCGGCGGTGTCGATTCGCGTGCTCGAGGGGGGACGGGAGATCTGGCGATCGGAGCCGCAGTACGCCGGCGAGTTCCGCGCCTCGGTGGGGGGTCCCGGCGGGCCGCTCCTGGTGGAGGCGACGCTGCGGCCCGGGGTCGCGGACCGGCTGCTCGCCGAGCGGATGCCGACCTGCCGGCTCGCGCTCCTGCTGCCCCTGCTCGGCGCCAACGTGCTGCTGCTCGGGATGGCGGTGCGCCGGTTGCGGCGGGAACGGGAGGCTGCGCGGCTCCGCTCGGAACTGGTGTCGGGGGTGTCCCACGAGCTCCGCACACCGCTGGCGCAGATCCGCATGTTCGCCGAGACGATGCTGCTGGGACGGATGGAGCGCGCGGAGGACAGGCAGCGGGCGCTCGGCATCATCGTGAAGGAAGCCGCGCGGCTCACCGCGCTCATCGAGAGCATCCTCCACTTCACCCGGGTGGAGCGGCACGCGATGCCGACCCGGCTGGAGGCGGTCCAGCCGGGCGCGCTGGTGGAGGAGATCGTGGACGAGTACCGGCCACTGGCCCGCACGCGCGGGGTGGCCGTGGCCACGGAGCTCGACGCCGGGCTGCAGCACGCAGCGGCGGAGGTGGACCGCGGCGCCGTCCGGCAGATCCTGCTCAACCTGCTCGACAACGCGGTGAAGTACGGCGAGGGCGGCGAGGTGATGGTGCGCGCCGACGCGATCGGCGGGCGGCTCCGGGTGCTGGTGGACGACCGAGGGCCGGGGATTCCCGCGGGCGAGCGACAACGGGTGTGGGATCCCTTCTATCGGCTCGAGCGCGACCGCCGCGGTACGACGGCCGGGAGCGGAATCGGACTCGCGGTGGTTCGGCGGCTCGCGCAGGCCCAGGGCGGCGCCGCGTGGCTCGAGGGGAGTCCGCTGGGTGGGGCGCGGGCGGTGGTGGTGCTCGGTAAGGTGACGGCCGCATGACCGGGCGGCGGATTCTCGTGGTCGAGGATGACCCGGACCTCGCGTTCGGGCTCGAGTTCAACCTGCGCCACGAGGGGTACGACGTAGTGCTCGCGGCGGACGGACCGACCGGACTGGCGGCGGCCACCGGCGACCCGCCCGATCTGCTCGTGCTCGACGTGATGCTCCCGGGCCTGGACGGGTTCGGCGTGCTCGAGCGGCTCCGCGCCTCCGGCCTCGAGCTGCCCGTGCTGATGCTCACCGCCCGGGCGGACGAAGCCGACAAGGTTCGCGGGCTCCGCAGCGGCGCGGACGACTACCTCACGAAACCGTTCGGTGTGATGGAGCTTGTGGCCCGGGTGGAGGCACTGCTCAGGCGCGCGCACGGGCAGGGGGGCGGGCGGGCCGTGCCAACCGGCGAAGACGTCGTGTGCATTGGCGAGCTCGCGGTGGACACGCGGGCGCGCACCGTGTCCCGGGGCGACGTGGCCGTCGATCTGGCCCCGCTGGAGTTCGATCTCCTGTGGGCGCTGGTCCGGCGCCGCGGTGCGGTGGCCACCCGGCGCGAGCTGCTCGCCGAAGTCTGGGGCTACGCCGACTCCGTCATCTCGCGCACGGTGGATGCGCACGTGGCGCTCCTCCGCCGCAAGCTGGAGCCCGAGCCGGCGGTGCCGCGCTACATCCTCACCGTTCGCAAGACGGGGTATCGCCTGGCGTCAGGATGGTGAATGCCTTCCGCGACCGGCATCGAAGCGGGTCCGGGAGCGGGGGTGCCGCTGAGATAGCGCCCGCGCGCGCAGGGTTGTCATTCTTCGACATGTGCACCGTGCGGCCAGTGACCGGCCCGGAGGACCTCGAGGCGGCGCGCGAGCTCTTCCGGGAATATGCGGCTGACCTCGGAGTGGACCTCGCCTTCCAGGGCTTTGCACAGGAGGTCACGAGCCTGCCCGGGGCGTACGCGCCGCCGACCGGACGCTTGCTCCTGGCGTGGGCGGACGGCGCCCTCGCGGGATGCGTCGGACTCCGTTCGGTCGCGGGCCGAACCTGCGAGATGAAGCGGCTCTACGTCCGGGCACCGTTCCGCGGGAGACACCTGGGTGAGCGGCTCGTGCGGAGCGTCATGGAGGAGGCGCGGGCGGCCGGCTACCGGCATCTGCGGCTCGACACCCTGCCGACCATGCTCGCCGCCCAGGCGCTCTACCGGCGGCTCGGCTTCCGCGAGATCCCGCCGTACTACCCCACGCCCATCGCGGGGACGGTCTTCTTCGAGCGCGCGCTCGATCCGCCGCGCGCCGGGTGATGTCAGCGCGTTTCGCCGCCGCCGCCGCCGCCGCCGCGGCCACCGTCGCGGTCGCGTGCTGCGGCCC
>JBOHSY010000412.1:0-8348 GCA_050733355.1 Gemmatimonadales bacterium
TCGTCGGCGAGGTAGACCGTGGCCATCCCACCTCGGCCGAGCTCGCGCTCCACCGCGTAGCGGCCCGCGAGCGCGGCGCCGAGGCGTTCCAGCTCGGCCGACGGCATGTACGGGCGGGTCACCGGAAGTAGCGCGCCTCCAGGACCTCCACGTGGTGCCGGACGTGCCCGCCGATGATGTACGCCAGCGCCCGAACGCTGATCGGGCGTTCGCTGGCAGTACCCCGGCGGGACCAGGCAGCAGCGGGCAGATGCTCGAATAGCGCGAGGGTCGCCCGCCGGACGTGGCCCCATTCGGCGGCGAGATCGGCCACGGTGCGCTCGCCAGCCTGCATCTCTCCGACGTACGCCTGGTCGTCGAAGCTGGACAGCGGGGTCGGATCACCGCGACCGATCCGCAGTGCCCGATACGCGAAGACGCGCTCGGTATCGGACAGGTGTCCGATCACCTCCTTGAGGCTCCACTTGTCTGGGGCGTAGCGATAATCGCCCCGAAGCTCGGGGATGGCGTGGAGACTCGCGAGGAACTGGTCGAGCTGGCGGGCCAGAACCGCGACGATGTCCTCGTCGTCGGCAATGCGGGCGACATAGTCGGCGAACGCCGGAGCGTATTCGCCGGCTCCGGGGCGGGGCGTCGTAACCATGGGCTCAACCTACAGTCCCGACCTGCCGTCGCAACCACGCCACCCTCCGTTGCGGCCGTATATTCCGGCATGCCCCTCAGCGACTTCCACCCCGTCATCGCCCGCTGGTTTGCCGAGCGCCTGGGAGAGCCCACCTCCGCGCAGCGCCGCGGCTGGGAAGCCATCCGCCAGGGTCGGAACACCCTGATCGCCGCCCCCACCGGATCGGGCAAGACGCTCGCCGCTTTCCTTATAGAGCTCGACGCGCTGCTTCGTGAGAGCCTCGAGGGGTCGTTGCCGGAAGAGGTCCGCGTCGTCTACGTCTCACCCCTCAAGGCCCTGAGCGCCGACATCCACCGGAACCTCGCCGAGCCCCGGCGGGAGATCCGGCGCCTCGCCGAAGAGATGGGGTACGGCGCTCCGAAGATCACGGCAGCCGTCCGGTCGGGCGACACGCCGGCCGCCGAGCGCGCGGCGATGCTCAAGTCCCCGCCGCACATTCTCGTCACCACGCCGGAGTCGCTCTACCTCCTGCTCACCGCCCGGCGGAGCCGTGAGATGCTGCGGAGCGTGCGCACGGTGATCGTGGACGAGATCCACGCGGTGCTCGAGACGCGCCGTGGCGCACATCTGGCCCTGAGCCTCGAACGGCTGGAGCACGTGGCCGGGCGGCCGCTCCAGCGGATCGGGCTCTCGGCGACGATGGAGCCGATCGACGACGTCGCCCGGTGGCTCGTCGGAAGAACCGAGGAGCAGAAGAGCGGAAGCGCCGATGCCGATGGACCAACCCTGCGCTTCGGCTCTTCTGTTCCTCCGCTCATCGTCAACGAGGGCCACCGCCGCGCACTCGACCTCGCGCTCGAGCTTCCCTCGTCCCCGCTCGAGGCCGTCATGCCCGGGGAGGTGTGGACGGAGATCTACGACCGTCTCGCGGAGCTCATCCGGGCGCACCACACCACGCTCGTGTTCGTGAACACGCGTCGGCTCGCGGAACGGGTGGCCCGGCACCTGGCCGAGCGTCTGGGCGAGGATGTCGTGACGGCGCATCACGGAAGCCTCGCGAAAGAAGTGCGGCTCGACGCGGAGGAGCGGCTCAAGGCCGGCCGGCTCAAGGCGCTCGTCGCCACCGCGTCGCTCGAGCTCGGCATCGACATCGGCCACGTGGACCTGGCGGTCCAGCTCGGCTCGCCCCGGCGGATCGCGACCTTCCTCCAGCGGGTGGGGCGGTCGGGCCACACCGTGCGGGGGACGCCCAAGGGCCGGCTCTTCCCGCTCAGCCGCGACGAGCTGGTGGAGAGCGTGGCGCTCCTCCGCGCGGTGCGGCGGGGCGTTCTGGACCGGCTTCAGATCCGCGACAAGCCGCTCGACGTTCTCGCCCAGCAGATTGTCGCGGAGACGGCGAGCGAGGACTGGGCGGCCGACGACCTGTTCGAGCTGTTGCGCCGCGCGTACCCATATCGCGAGCTCGCGCGCTCGGAGTGCGACGAGGTCGTCGCGATGCTCGCGCAGGGCTTCACCACCCGACGCGGCCGTCGGGGCGCGCTGGTCCACCACGATCCGGTGAACGGACGCCTCCGGGGCCGCCGCGGCGCCCGGATGCTCGCCATCACCTCCGGCGGCGCGATCCCCGACAACGCCGACTACCGGGTGGTCCTCGAGCCCGAGGGGACGTTCCTCGGGACCGTCAACGAGGACTTCGCGGTCGAGAGCATGGCGGGCGACATCTTCCAGCTCGGCAACCTTTCCTGGCGCATCCTCCGCATCCAGCAGGGGACGGTGCGCGTGGAGGACGCGCGCGGACAGCCGCCGAGCATCCCGTTCTGGCTCGGCGAGGCGCCCGCCCGGAGTGCCGAGCTCTCGGCCGCGGTGTCGGAGCTTCGTTCGGAGGTGGAACGCCGCCTGGACGAGGGCGAGCGTGCGCGTCGATGGATCGAGTCCGAGCTGGCCGATGGGGCCACCGCCGGCGCGGCCGCGCTCCAAGTCGTGGCGTATCTCGGCGAGGCGGAGCGGATGCTCGGCACCCTGCCGACCGAGCGGGTGATCGTTGCGGAGCGGTTTTTCGACGAGTCGGGCGGGATGCAGCTCGTGATCCACGCACCGTTCGGAACCCGGGTGAACCGGGCGTGGGGCCTCGCGCTCCGGAAGCGATTCTGCCGCCAGTTCAACTTCGAGCTCCAGGCCGCGGCCACCGAGGACGCGATTCTCCTCTCGCTCGGACCGCAGCACTCGTTCCCCCTCGAGAACGTCTTCCGGTTCCTCCAGCCGGAGACGGTGGCCGACATCCTGGTGCAGGCACTGCTCGACGCACCGATGTTCGGCACCCACTGGCGCTGGAACTCGACGATCTCGCTCGCCATTCCCCGGAGCCGAGGCGGCCGCAAGGTGCCGCCCCAGATCCAGCGGATGCAGGCCGACGATCTCCTCGCCGCCGCGTTCCCCGCCGCCGCCGCCTGTCTGGAGAACATCCCGGGCGACCGGGAGATCCCCGACCACCCGCTGGTCCGCCAGACGGTGGACGACTGCCTGCACGAGGTGATGGACCTCGATCGGCTGACCAGCGTGCTCGAGGGGCTCCGGTCCGGGGCGATCCGGTTTATCGCGCGCGACCTGCCCGAGCCGTCCCCGCTGGCCGCCGAGATCCTGAACGCGCGTCCATACGCGTTCCTCGATGACGCGCCGCTGGAGGAGCGTCGCGCGCAGGCGGTCTACACCCGGCGTGCGTTCGAGCCGTCCGCCGCCGCCGACCTCGGCTCGCTCGACGTCGCGGCGATCGCGCGCGTGCGCGACGAAGCCTGGCCCGATGTCCGGGACGCCGACGAGCTGCACGATGCGCTGGTCACGTCGGGCTTCCTCACCGAAGCCGAAGGCACGGCGGGACGGGACGGCGTGTCGTGGATCCCGCTATTCGTGGAGCTGTCGGCGGGCCGGCGGGCGCAGGCCGTCAATCCCGGAGAGAACGCCTCGGTCCTGTGGGTTGCGACCGAGCGGCTGGCGGAGCTCGGCGACGTCACGGAGATGCTCCGCGGGCGGCTCGGCATCGTCGGCCCCGCCACCGCGGCGGAGCTCGCCGAGCCGCTCGGCATCCCGGTAGTTGAAGCCGAGGCGGCTCTCGCCGCGCTCGAGGCCGAAGGCGTCGTGCTGCGCGGCCGGTTCACCCCCCGCGGGGGCGACGACGACGCAGAGCTCGAGTGGTGCGACCGGCGGCTCCTCGCCCGGATCCACCGCTATACGCTCAATCGGCTCCGGGCGGAGATCGAGCCGGTGATCGCCGCCGATCTCATGCGATTCCTGTTCGCCTGGCAGCACGTCGATCCCGAGCGCCGGGTCGCGGGCCTCGAGGGATTGTCGGGCGTGATCCGGCAGCTCGACCGCTTCGAGGTGCCCGCGGCCGCGTGGGAGGCCGATGTGCTCGCCGCGCGCTGCGAGGAGTACGATCCCGCGCTGCTCGACGCGCTCTGCGCCACGGGACGGGCGGCGTGGGGACGGATCGGCGCGCAGGCGGCCGGCCGGGCAGGGGGACCGATTCGCACCACACCGATCTCGCTGTTCCTTCGAGAGCATGCGCCCGACTGGCTGGCGGAGATTCCGACGGTGGATGAGAGCGCCCTGTCCGAGTACGCACGCCAGGTGCGAGGGGTGCTCACGCGCCTGGGCGCATCGTTCTTCCACGAGCTGGTCGCCGCGTCGGGGCTCCTCGCCACCCAGGTGGAGCGCGCGCTCGCGGAGCTTGCCGGCGCCGGCGTCGTGACTTCGGACAGCTTTGCCGGGCTCCGGGCACTCATCACGCCGTCGAGCAAGCGGAAACCGCCCCCGGGTGGGGTACGCCGGCAGAGCACGGTTCCGTTCGGGATCGAGAGCGCGGGCCGGTGGGCGTTACTTCGTGATGAGCAGAAGAGCAGAGGAGCAGAAGAGCAGCAGGAGCCGCGCGAACGGCACCGGCTCCCCGGCTCTTCTGCTCGTCTGCTCCTCTGGGCGAGCGCCCTTCTGCGGCGCTACGGCGTCGTCTTCCGCGCCCTGCTCCAGCACGAGTCGGGTGCACCGCCCTGGCGCGACCTCCTGCTGGTCTATCGGCGGCTCGAGGCGCGGGGCGAGATCCGGGGCGGCCGGTTTGTGGCGGGACTCGCCGGCGAGCAGTTCGCGCTGCCGGAGGCCGTCGCGGAGCTGCGCGCCATCCGCCGCATCGACCGCGGGGGGACGGTCGTCGCGGTCAGCGCGGCCGATCCGCTCAACCTGACCGGGCTGATCACCCCCGGCGAGCGCGTTCCGGCGGTCGCGCGGAACCGCATCCTGTATCAGGACGGTGCACCGGTGATGGCGCTCGTTGGAGGAGAGGCGCGCCCCTTGCGGCCGCTCGAGGCCGGCCGCGCCGCCGAGCTCGCACGCATGATTGTGCGACGGCCGGTGAGTCCCGCGCTTCGGCACCACCTCGGCATCAAGGGAACGCCCGGGTCGGCCATGCAACGGCGGCCCGGCAGACGGCGGCGGACCCCGGTGTCCTGAGCCGTGACCCTCGGCGACCAGCAGATCCGCTTCTGCAAGGCGAGCGACGGCGTGCGCCTCGCGTATGCCGCCGTCGGTTACGGTCCGCCGCTGGTGAAGGCCGCCAACTGGCTCAGCCATCTCGAGTTCGATTGGAACAGTCCGGTGTGGCGGCCGTGGCTCATCGAGCTGAGCCGCGACCACACGCTCGTCCGGTACGACGAGCGCGGCTGCGGCCTGTCCGACTGGGACGTCACGGATTTCTCGCTCGACGCCTGGGTGCGCGATCTCGAGACCGTGGTGGACGCCCACGGGATCGAGCGATTCCCGCTGCTCGGCATCTCGCAGGGTGGACCGATCGCGATCACCTACGCGCTCCGGCATCCCGAACGCGTCTCGCATCTCATTCTGTATGGCGCGTACGCGCGCGGGCGTTTGCACCGCTCACCCACACCTCAGGATCTGGCCGAGCGCGCGCTGATGATCGAGATGATCCGGGTGGGCTGGGGCAAGGATCACCCGGCGTTCCGGCAGGTGTTCACGACGATGTTCATTCCCGAGGGCACGCCGGAGCAGAGCCGCTGGATGAATGAGCTGCAGCGGGTCTCGTGCACGCCCGAGAACGCGGTGCGACTGCTGAACACCTTCGACGGGCTCGACGCGCAGGATGCGGCCACCCGGCTCCGCGTGCCGACGCTCGTGCTCCATGCCACCGGCGACCTCCGGGTGCCCCTGGCCGAAGCACGGCACATGGCGGCGCTCATTCCGGACGCCCGCTTCGTGCCGCTGGAGAGTCGCAACCACCTGCTCCTTGGCACCGAGCCCGCGTTCGCCAGATTCGTCGCCACGGTGCGCGAGTTCCTCGGCGTGCCGGCGCGGGCGGGACCGACGCCCGATCGGCAACGGGTCGAAGCGATCTTCGACGCGGCCATTGATCTCCCCGAGTCGGAGCGCGCCGACTATCTCGCCGGGGCATGCGGTGATGACGCGGGACTCCGCGTCGGGGTCGAGCAGCTGATCGCGAGTGCGGAGGCAACCGGCATGACGGGGCGCCTCGCCGGGGCGGTCTGGGACATCTTCGGCGGTGGCCCGGGAACCGCACGACTTCCGGCGCAGGTCGGCGCCGCCTACGAGGTCATCGAGCAGATCGGCAGCGGCGGCATGGGCGTGGTGTACAAGGCTCGCGACCGTCGGCTCCGGCGCCTGGTCGCCCTCAAGCTGCTGCCCGACTATCTCGCGGGGGAGCCGCTCGTCCGCGAGCGCTTCATCCACGAGGCGAAGGCCGCCGCGTCACTCGATCACACCAACATCTGCACGGTGTACGGGGTGGACGAGACCCCCGACGGGCGGCTCGTCATCATCATGCCGTGCTACGAGGGCGAGACGCTGCGCGCCAAGATCGATCGCGGGCCACTCCCGCTCGCCGATGCGCTCGACTACGGAGGGCAGATCGCCGCCGGGCTCGCGCACGCGCACGCGGCCGGCATCGTGCATCGCGACATCAAGCCCGCCAACGTGATGGTGACCGAGGACGGCCGAGTGAAGCTCCTCGACTTCGGCATCGCGAAACTGGCGGACGCGCGGCTGACGCGGAGCGGCATGGTGCTGGGCACGTTCGCGTACATGAGCCCGGAGCAGGCCGGCGCCGAGCGGGTGGATCACCGGGCGGACCTGTGGTCGCTGGGCGTGGTGCTCTACGAGATGCTCGCGGGGGTGCCGCCGTTCGCGAGCGAGACGAGCCGCGGGCTGCTGGCCGCGATCCAGATGACCGAGCCCCCGCCGCTCAACACCCGGCGGCCGGAGACGCCCGCCGAGCTGAGCGCGATCGTCGGCCGGCTCCTGCAGAAGGAGCCGGAGGACCGTTTTCCAACCGCGGACGCGGCCCTCGCGGCTCTTGGCGCGGTCCGCCCGCCGGCGGAGCGAGTGGTCTAGGCGCCGAGCTGGCGCAGCAGCGTCGCCATGTCGAAGTACTGCCGCTGCAGGCTGACCTTCTCGCCGGTCAGCTCCATCACCAAGCAGGCACGGATCTCGAACCGCTTCCCCGTCGGCGCAACGGTTCCGTCCGGCGTCTGCAGCGTCCCCTGGTGGGTTCCCTCCCACGTCACCTCGAGCGCCACCGTGTTGCCGCTGGCGATGGCTGCACCGAACGTGCCCCGCGAGTCCGGAAACGCCGCCGCCCAGCCTTGAAAGAGCGTGATGGCCTGCTCGACCCCCTGGACCTTCCGCTGGGTGCCGACCTCGTCGTAGATGAAATCGGGGGTCACCGCGGCTCGTAGCGCGGCCCAGTCCTTGTTGTTGTATGCGATCGTGGCCGCCTTGGCGGCGGCGATGAGCTGCTGCGGCGGCACGAGGGTGGATGGTGCTGACATGATGGTCCTCCGGCTTCGATGGTTCTCTACTCGTCTCTCCTGGGTAGGAGACTGGCGGTACAACATGGGAAGCCGTACCGCCGCTGTCGAGCCCGCCGCACCCGCCGCTCCCGCACCGGCGTATATTGAAGGGTGACCTCACGGCTGCTGTCACGGCTCAACGCGCTCGTGCTCGTCGCCCTGACGCTGAGCGGCGGCGGCGGCCTGCCTCTCGTCGACGCCCTGTCTCACGCCGCGGGGCTCGGCTACGCCGCCGCGCCCCATTTCGAGACCGCGGGCGGCGCTGAATCGCACCGGGACTTCTGCAGCCTCGGCGCGAGCCTTCCCCTCTCCACCCGCCTGTCGGCCCTGCACCTCGGCATCGCCGTCGGCGCCGTTTCGTTCCCCGACGCGGCGCTCCACGCCACCGCGCCGCGCTCCGCCGACCTCGGCCTCCTCCCGCAACCCCGCGCGCCACCGAGCCTTTCCGCGTAGCACCCTGCGAGCAGGCGTGCCGTGGCAATACCCCGGCGCCACTCCGGCGCCGGTGATGATTCGCGCTCGGAGACTCCTATGGTGAGCAGCATCCGGGTGGCTGCATGGCTGCCGGTCGTGCTCCTCTTGCTTCCCCTTACGGCCCGGGCCCAGGTGCCCGAGATGCCGGCAGCCGACTCGCTGCGGCGAGCGGTCAGCGGTCTGACGGCCCGGCTCGACTCGCTCGAGGCGGGTCGATGTCCCGCCGGGCCGGCGATTGCCGTGCCCGACGTTCACCCAGGTCAGGACTCGTCGCTGCGCGCGCTGAGCGCCGCGGTCCGGCGCCTGGCCGAGCGCCTCGAGCGCGCGGTCGCGACGCGGTGCCCTCCGGGGGCCATGCCTGCGGCGGTCGAACCGTCCGACTC
>JBOHSY010000413.1:0-5522 GCA_050733355.1 Gemmatimonadales bacterium
AGCTACGTGCGGGCCGCGCAGCTCCTCCCCGAGGCCGCCGACTGGCTTCGACTCCGGGCGGCCGGGCTCACCGTGGACAGCGCGGTGCGGGTGCAGCTGTTCGGCAGCCTGGAGAGTCCCGCGGCGCGCGCGCGCATGGGCCGCGCCGAGGCGTTGCTCCGGGAGCGTCTGGGGGATCTGGTCGGCGCGGCGGCCAAGCTCGACTCGCTCGGCGCGCGGGCCGCGGCGCTCAGCCTGCGGCTCGAGGCATTCGACAGCGCCGGGCGCGAGTCGCTGCGTCCCCGCGTCCTCGCGCTGTCGGCAGCCGGGAGCGCGGAGGAGCGACGCCGGGCGATCGTGCTGCTCGACAGTGGGTTCGCTCCGCTGCCCGCCGTGGAGGCGCTCGCGGCGGCGCGCGTGGCCGCGGAGGTCGGGCTGATGGACCGCGCGGTGGCGGGGTTCGAGCAAGCGTTCGCGGCCGGCCTGGGCGACGCGGGCGACCGGTTCTCGTACGCGAACGCCCTGTTCCGGTTGGCACGCTATCCCGACGCCGCCAAGGCATTCGCGCGGGTACCGGCCACGCATTCCCGCGGCGGCGCCGCCGCGTACCAGCGCGCGAGATCACTGCTCCGGGCCGGCGAGACCACCCGGGCGGTAACGGCGCTCCGCGCGGTGCTCAGGCGGTTTCCGAAGGACTCGCTCGCCGCGGCTCCCGCCCTCGTGCTCCTCGCCGACCTCGCAGCGGACCAGCGCCGCGACGGCGAAGCGCGACGGCTGCAGCTTCAGCTCGCCCGACGGTTCCCCACCAGCCGCTTCACGCCGGCCGCCCGGCTTCGGGCGGCGCTCATCGCGCTTCTCACCGGCAGCGCCGACAGCGCCGGCCGGGAGCTCGATGCGCTGGCGGCCGACCACGCCGCGGCGTCGGAGGCGGTCGCGGCGCTCTACTGGAGCGGGCGGGCGTGGGCCTCGGCGGGTGATACGGCGCTCGCGCGCGAGCGGTGGCAGGCGGTGCTCAGGCGAGAGCCATCGTCGTATTACGCCTGGCTCAGCGAACAGCGGCTCGACGTGCCCCGATGGGCTCCACCGGCGGCGGCCGATTCGTTCGAGGCAGTGCCCGACGTCGAGCCTGGATTGGCCCGCGCGGCGGCCCTCGAGCGGCTGGGGCTCGCGGAGGAAGCCGCCGCGGAGCGCGACTGGATCATCCGCTTTGCCGATGCCTCGGCCGAGCGGCTGCTCGCCATCGCGGACGCGCTCCGTGCCCGCGGCTTCGCGTCGCAGGCCACCCGGCTCGCCCAGCGCGCGCTCGGGCGCGGCGCACCGGCCGATGCGCGGCTCTACCGGCTCTTGTATCCGGTCATCCACGCCGATGCGCTCCGGGCCGAGGCGGCGGCGCAGGGCCTGGATCCGGCGTTCGTCGCGGCGCTCATCCGCCAGGAGTCCCTGTTCAATCCGGCCGCGACGTCGAGCGCGGGGGCGCGCGGGCTCATGCAGCTGATGCCCGCCACGGGAAGCATGCTGGCCCGGTCGCTCGGGTTCCCGACCTGGGATCCGGTGCTGCTCTGGCAGCCGGACGTGAGCATCCTGATGGGCACGACGCACCTCGCGGAGCTCGTCGCGCGCTACGCGCACCCGGTGCGGATCCTGGCGGCCTACAACGCGGGCATGCACCGCGTGACCCTCTGGGACGAGAAAGCGGGGGTGGACGACCCCGAGATGTTCGCCGAGCGCATCCCGTTCGTGGAAACCCGCGACTACGTCCGTGTCATCCAGCGCAATCGCGAGCTGTACCGGACCCTGTACGACTGGGACGGCGCCGCCACCCAGTAGCATCTCGCGGCGCGGGTGGGTACTTTGCCCCGAGCCGTTGATCGGTTTCCCCGCACAACCCGCCTGACGCGTCGTGGCGCGAGGCGACATGACCCATGCTTCCGGAGCCGTCCATTCCAGGCGGCTCGACGAAGTGCTCCACTGTCTCGGCGACGCCCTTCTCGCCGTGGACGGCGAGGGCCGGTGCGTGTTTCTCAATGCCGCGGCCGCGCGCCTCGCGCGCGAGCGCTACGGCGCCGTGCACGAGAACCTCCTCGGCCGATCGCTGCGCGAGCACCTCCCCGGATTCGCCGGTTCGCTTCTCGATCGGGCCATCCAGCGGTCCCGCGACGAGCTCGAGGTCGTGATCTTTGAGGAGCGCGACGTCGCCTACGCCCGCTGTCTCGAGACCCGCGTGTTCCCTTCCGAAGGCGGCGCGTCCGTGCTCATCCGCGACGTGACCGAGGCGGTCGCCGCGCGCGAGCGCGACGCGCGGGATCGGCGCCGGGTCGAGGAGCGGTTCCGGCTCCTGGTCGAGTCGGTGGAGGACGTCGTCTTCCGGCTCGACCGCGACCAGCGCTGCATCGACATCTTCGGCCGCTGGCTCGAGCGGGAGGGGTACACCGCCCGGCAGTTCCTCGGGCGGACCACACGGGACATCGTCGGGCCGGCCGGCGCGGCGGAGCACGAGGTCGCCAACCTGCGCGCCCTCGCCGGCGAGACGGTGGTGTACGAGTGGGACCTCGAACGGCCCGACGGCACCCGGCACATGCAGACCTCGCTGTCTCCCCTGCGGAGCGGCGACGGACGCATCCTCGGCATCGCCGGCGTCGGACGCGACATGACCCGTCTCCACGCCGAGATACGCCGCCGCGCGGTTGCCGAATCGGAAGCGATGCGCTGGGCCTACATCTTCGAGCGCGCGGCGTGGGGCGTGGCGATCGCGAGCGCCGACGGCGCGCGGCTCGAGGCGGTCAATCCGGCGTTCGCCCGCATGCACGGGTACGTTCCCGACGAGCTCCGCGACCGGGCGGTGCGCGACCTCATCCCGCCGCGCCGCCACGCCGAGCTCCCGGTGCAGCTCCGGCGCACCGAGGTACGGGGGCATCACATCTGGGAGACGGAGCATCAGCGGAAGGACGGCAGCGTCTTCCCCGCGCTGGTGGACGTCGCGGCGATCACCGACGCCGAAGGGCGGGTGGTCTGCTACGCGGGCACGGTCCAGGATCTGACCGAGCGCAAGCGCGCGGAGGAGCAGGTGCGGCAGGCCCAGCGCAGCGATATCGTGGGACGGCTCGCCGGCGGCGTCACGCACGACTTCAACAACCTGTTGATGGTGATCATCGGATTCGCCGAACTGCTGGGCGCGGAGCTGGATCCCGGCGATCCCCGCCGCTCCGATGCGGTGGAGATCCGGAAGGCGGCCGAGCGCGCATCCGGCCTGGCGCGCCAGCTCCTCACCATCGGCCAGCCGACGAGCGCGCAGCGGCAGCTGCTCGACATCAACTCGATCATCCGGGATCTCGATCCGCTGCTCCGCCCGCTCGTGCCCGCCAGCGTCCGCGTGCGACTCCGCCTCGCCCCGGGCCTCGGCGCCGTCGCGGCCGATCGCGGGCAGATGGAACAGGTGGTCGTGAACCTCGCGCTCAACGCGCGCGACGCGATGCCCACCGGTGGCGAGCTCACCATCGAGACCCGCGAACTGTACGTGGACGCCGGCGCCGAGACGCCGTCGGATTCCGGGCTGCCGCCGGGTGCCTACGTCGTGCTCACCGTGCGCGATACCGGAGCGGGCATGGACGAGGCGACCAAGACCCGGCTCTTCGAGCCCTTCTTCACTACCAAGACGTCCAGCCGCAACGCCGGGCTCGGCCTCGCCACCGTCTACCGCCTGGTGACACAGGCAGGCGGTCACGTCGAGGTCGACAGCCGGCTCGGCGAGGGAACGACCTTCCACATCTGTCTCCCGAAAGTGGCGCCCGTGCCCCCCGCATCGTCCGCCGCCGCGGCGCCGGTGCCGAGGGGAGGGACCGAGTGCGTGCTCGTGGTGGAGGACGAGCCGGCGGTACGCACCCTCGCGGGCCGCACGCTGCTCGGACTGGGGTACGCCGTCCTGGAGGCGGACAACGGGCGCGAGGCGCTCACGCTGGTCCGCCGGTACCCCGGACCCATCGATCTCGTCCTCACCGACGTCGTCATGCCCGAGCTCGGCGGTATCGAGCTGATCGAGGCGCTCGCCGCCGAACGCCCCGCCACCGCGGTGCTCGTGATGTCGGGCTATCTCGAGCCGGACGCCGCTCTGGACGCGATCCATGACGCCGGTCTGCCCTTCCTGCCGAAGCCATTCTCCCCCGACACCTTGAGTGCGGGGGTGCGCGCCGTGCTGGACCGGCGTCCCGTCTGACCGGTGGTGCCTTGCGTCACATACCCGCCCGCCCTCCAGGTCCATAATGAGGCCGATTCGTACCCGGGCGGCCGTGCCCGGACGTTCGCGTAACTCAGTGTGTGATGAGGAGGTCAGCATGAAGTGGATGCTCTTACCCGCCACGGTCTTGATCGTGCTCGCGGGATGCAGCCCGGCGTCCGATCGGGGCGACACCGCCGCCGGCGGGACCGCCGGCAGCGAAACGGGGATGGCCTCGACTGACACCGGTGTGGCCGGTACGGGCAGCGTCGGGGGCACCACGCCGGCCGTCACTGCGGACGCGTCGGGGGTGCTCTCGCAGGTCGCGTTCGCGAACCAGACCGAGATTCGGCAGGGCGAGGCGGCCGCGAAGAAGGCGACCACCCCGACGGTCAAGGAGTTTGCCACCCGGATCGCGCAGGATCACAAGGCCAACACGAAGCAGCTCCGGCAGGTCGCCGCCAGGATCGGCGTGACAGTCGGGGACAGCGGTGCGCAGGCCACGACCGAGTCACAGAGCGCCACGATGGGCGAGCTGGCCGGGAAGACGGGGAAGGACTTCGACCGGGCCTTCATCGATGCGCAGATCAAGGCGCACGAGCAGACCATCGACAAGATCAGGAACCAGCTCCTGCCGGCCTCCGACCAGCCTGAGGTGCGCGAGTACCTCGAGCAGACGGCGGCGGCCATGGAAGGGCATCTCGCGTCGGCCAAGCAGTTGAAGCAGGACCTGAGCGGCGGGAGCTGACGCCCGCGGAGGCGCGCATCATGGAGAGCAGAGCCAGGCTGTTCGGCCATGCCTTGCACCCGATGCTGATCGTCTTTCCGCTCGGGCTGCTCAGCACGGCGGTCGTCTTTGATGTCGTCGGCCTCATCACCGGCGAGCCCCGCTGGTACACGATCTCCTACTACCTGATCGCGGCCGGCGTGATCGGCGGCCTCGCGGCCGCCTTGTTCGGCTGGATCGACTGGGCGGCCATCCCGGCCCGCACGCGGGCCAAGCGGATCGGGCTCGTGCACGGCCTCGGCAACGTGGCCGTGCTCGGGCTGTTCGCGCTGAGCTGGCTCATCCGTCGCGACGCCCCCGCCCCGCCGCCCACCGAGGCGGTAGTGGCGTCGATCGTCGGCCTTGGCCTGGCGCTCGTCACCGGCTGGCTCGGCGGGGAGCTGGTCGAGCGGCTCGGGGTGGGCGTGCACGACGGCGCCCACGTCGACGCCCCGAGCTCGCTCTCGCAGCTTCCGGCCTCGCTCAACCGCCGGGCCGAGCCGGCCGGATGGGGCGGCCCCGACCGCCGTGCCCGCCGAGCCGAAGCGTGGGCCGGCGTGGAGCGGC
>JBOHSY010000414.1:0-3826 GCA_050733355.1 Gemmatimonadales bacterium
GGACGATCCTCCGCCTCGACCGGGGCGGGGTGCAGTAGGGAAGCTCAGATAATGCGCAAGGTACAGCGGCCCGCACCGCGCCCGGGTTCTCCGTCCTCGGTAGTTTCAGCCGGCATGGTTGCGGGAATAGCGCCGGTGGCGGCCAGGTGGTCCAGGAGAAACGCCGTGACCTCCAGCGGGGCGTTCAGGTCGAGACGCCGTGCCGGCCATGCCACCGCGAGTGCCGCGTCCGTGGCGACTGCGATGACCATCGGATCGGCCGGCCAGCACCTGGGTGGCTTGCCGAGCGCCGGACGGTGGACCTCGATCTTGGGGTAGCACTCGCGCGCGAAGCCTTCGGCGAGCACGACATCCACCCGGTCGCGGTCGAAGCGCCCGAGCAGTTCCCTGAAGGGCGGCTCCTCGAAGTCGCCGTCCAGCTCGCTCAGGAGGGCCCACCGGGAGCGGGACGCGACCAGCACCTGGGACGCCCCCGCCTCGCGCACCCGGAAGCTGTCCTTGCCGGGGCGATCCATCTGGAATCCGTGGTGGGCGTGCTTCAGCACCGCCACCCGGAGCCCTGCGGCGCAGAGCTCCGGAAGCACCGCGGTGATGAGCGTGGTCTTGCCGCTGCCGCTCGCACCGACGAATCCGACGACGGGCAGCGCCACTTCAGACTCTTGCGATCTCAACCAGGTTATCCGACTGACAACCGGCTCCACCCAGGTTACAGTGCCGCGATGAGGTTGTTGAATTCACCGCCGAGCCGCCGCGGTTCAGGCTGGGCCAATAACCCAGATTGGCTACGGCCAATCCCTCCAGAACGTCGTTGCTGATCTCGGCCTTCCCTTCAAATGCCCCACGATCGTTGAAAACGCGTACGTGGTCACCGCTCTTGATATTGCGACGTACCGCGTCCTTGGGGTGAATAAGGACAAGCTGATCGCCCTGGCGGCGTTGCTGATACGGCTCATTCGCATACTGCGAGTTGAGGAATGCGTGCGGCTTGGGAGAAATCAGGCCAATCGGATAGCGTTTCGCCCGTTCCTCATCAGCGCCCGAGACCTCGGCCGGCGGGATGTAGTCCGGCACGGGATCGACCGGATCACCGGGCTGCATCTCATTGTAGCCGTTGCGCCACACGGGTACGATGAAGTTCCCGTTCGCGGCCGCACTGGCCTTGAACTCACATTTTCCCGATGGCGTCTTGAAGTTGCCTTCGGCGTGGGGCGCCCGCTTGTCCGGCATGCCCACGTTGAGCCGCATCCATCCCTTCTCTTTCAGCTTCTCCAGAGTGATGCCCTGCAACGCCGGCGCATTCCAGTCGTACATCCGCAGCAGCAGCTCGTCATCGGTCATCTTCCAGTAGTCCTCGTCGAAGCCCATGGTCCTGGCGAGCCGGCGGAACATCTCGACGTTCGGCACGCATTCCCCGGGCGGTTCGATGGCCGGCTGGTTGAGCATCATGTAGAGGTGGCCCCACGTCACCTGGAGGTCGTACTGCTCACCCTGCAAGCTTGCCGGCAGGATGATATCGGCATAGCGCGCCGTGTCCGTGAGGAACAGCTCGCTCACCACCGTGAACAGGTCCTCGCGCTTGAGACCTTCGATCAGCCGGTTTGCGTTCTGCTGCTGCGACACTGGGTTGGAGTTGTGTACGAACACGGACATGAGCGGAGGATCGAGCCCCAGCTCACCCGTCAGTGCCCGTCCGAGGTCGAGCTCGTTGACGACACGGGTGCCCGGCTTGATCCAGTCAGGCCGCTGGATGAAGTCGAAGTTGAAGGGGAAGTCCCAGATCGGCATCTCGACGGCGCCGCCCCCGACATGGCGCCAGGCGCCGACGAGCGCCGGTAGAGCGGTGACGGCTCGAACGGCGTCACCACCGCCCGGCGCGCGCTCGAGGGCCACGCCCTCGCGAATGGCCGAAGGTTGGGTCGTCGCGTATTCGCGCGACAACTTGCGGATGTCTTCCGCCGGAATACCGGTAATCCTGGCGACCTTTTCCGGGGGATACTGGGCGGCGCGCGCCTTCAATTCCTCGAAGCCGACCGTGTACCGGGCCACGTAGTCGTGGTCCACCAGATCTTCCACGATGATCACGTTGATCATGCCCAGCGCCAGCGCGCCATCCGTGCCGGGTCTGATCTGGACGTGCCAGTCGGCTTGCTTGGCCGTGCGCGTGCGTATCGGGTCGATCACCACGACCTTCGCGCCGTTCTTTCTCGCCTCGAGGATGAACGGCCACCCGTGCAGGTTGGTACTGATCATGTTCATCGCCCATACGATGATGTACTTCGCATAGGCGAGACTTTCCACATCGAGCCCGCCGGTCGGGCCTACCGTCATGAGCCAGGCGGTGGAGGAGCCCGACTCGCAGTAGCACTTCTCTCCTATGGTCGCGCCGAGCCGGTTGAAGAAGGCATCGCCGCTGGTCAGTCCGTTCAGCGTGCCCTGGTTCCCGAGGTAACAGTGATTCATGATCGCCTGAGAACCGTATCTGGCGATGATGTCCGTCCAGCGCTGCTTGATCTCGGCGAGCGCCTCGTCATAGGTGATCTGCTCGAACTGCCCGCTGCCTTTCGGTCCGACCCGCCTCATGGGGTGCAACAGGCGGTCGGGGTTATAGTGATGCTCCGCGTAGTTGTTCAGCTTGACGCACAACCCGCCGCGGGTCATCGGGTGATCGGGGTCGCCGGTCACGTCCACCAATTTTCCATCCTCGACGTGGTACAGGAATGCGCAGGTGTCGGGGCAGTCCTGGGGGCAAGCGCCCCGGACGATTCTCGTTGCACTCGTATGTGTGGCCATGATGGTTCTCCGGTAATTTGCTGATGGATTTCGGGACTTATCAGCAAATCTTCTGGCAGCTTCGCCGGGCGTGCCGGTGTCGGGGCGTGGGATTGCTAGGGTAGGAGGCTTTACCGACAGCGTCAAGAGCGCGCGGCCTTCGAGACGTTCGCCGTTTCGGCTGGTACGCGGGACGTTCTTCGAGGCGAAGTAGCCGCGCGTTGCGGAATCCCGCCTTCGCGGGCCATGTTTGCGCCGTCCCGGCCCACCGCGGAGACGCATCCGTGAACCGGCGCGACTTTAACCGCTCCCTTCTCGCCCCCCTCGGCGCCGCCATCCTCCCGATCCCGCCGCTTGGCGCGGCGCCGCTCCCGACCGCCGACCCGGAGATCAACCCGGCGCGGCTCATGGAGCAGCTGCTCCAGCGGCTGGCGCAGTTCGGCCGGAACCCGGAGGGCGGGGTGAGCCGCGTCGGCTACAGCGAGGCCGACCGGCAGGGGCGGGAGTACGTCACCGGGCTCATGCGGGAGGCCGAGCTGGAGGTGACCGTGGATGCCGCGGGGAACCTCATGGGCCGGCGCGCCGGACGGGAGCCGCGCCTCCCCGCGCTCGCCTTCGGCTCCCACATCGACTCGGTGCCGAAGGGTGGCAACTACGACGGCCCGGTCGGCTCGCTGGGCGCCATCGAGGTGGCGCGCACGCTGGCGGAGCACCGGATCGTCACCCGCCACCCGCTCCTGGTCACCATCTTCTCCAACGAGGAGGGCGGGCTCTACGGGAGCCGCGCCATCACCACCGGGCTCGAGCCGGGGGAGCTCGACAACGCGAGCGGGAGCGGGAAGACGATCCGCGACGGCCTCCGCGTCATCGGCGGCGACCCGGACCGACTGGACGGCGCCCGGCTAGAGAGGGGCGACGTCGCCGCGTACGTGGAGCTCCACATCGAGCAGGGCGGCACCCTGGAGCGGGAGAAGCTGGACATCGGCGTGGTGGAGGGGATCGTGGGGATCAAGCAGTGGGAGGTCGTCTTCGAGGGCTTCGCCAACCACGCCGGCAC
>JBOHSY010000415.1:0-3978 GCA_050733355.1 Gemmatimonadales bacterium
GCACATAGATGACGTCCGTATCGAGCTCGTGCACCTCGGCCTGGCCCGCCTTTTCGCGGCGGCTCGCGTGCACCATGTAGTTGCGGCCGGTGCCGTCGACCAGGACCGCGCCCCTGGCGAACGCCGAGGCTACCTCCTGCCCCGAGAAGAACCGGACCGGCTCACGACCGGCACTAGCACTAGCACCAGCACTGGCACTCGTAACCCCGCCCGCGCCCGCGATCGCGAGATCCTCATCTTCCTGCGCGCTCGCCGCGCCGCTCACGCCGACGCCGCCGACCACCTGGCCGTCCACGACGATCGGCACGCCGCCCTGGAGCGGGGTGAAGTCGTTCAGCGCGACCATCGGGGTGCGCCCGTTCCGGATGATGTCCTCGAAGACCTTGGTCGGGCGCTTGAAGAGAACCGCGGTGCGCGCCTTCCCGATCGAGATGTTCGCGCCGGCGGCGAAAGTGTTGTCGAGCCGCTCGAGCGCGATGGTGTTGCCGCCCTCATCCACGACGGCGATGACGCCGGTGGTGTTCCGCTTCTTCGCTTCGCCGATCGCCGCCGCGATGACGCGCCGAGCGCCGTCGAGTGTCAGTCCATTCTTCTCCGCGACCTGCGCCTTGAGGGCGCTCGCGTTCGCCGGCAGGACGACGGCGAGCGCGGCGAGCAGGTACCGCTGTGTCGAACGCATGGATGGCTCCCCAGCCGAGTGATGCCGTGTGAATGCCGGCATCGGCGGGGGGGTTCCAGCGGGGGCGCGTCAGTGACGATCCGAGAGGCGTGCGTGGAGGGCGGCGGCGGCGGCGAGCCCGGAGCGGAGCGCATCGCCCAGGGCGACGCCGTGCCGGTAGCTGCCGGCGAAGCGGAGCCAGGGGTTCTCGGCCTCGATCGCGTCGAGGGCGGCGGTGAAGCGGTCGTAACCAACGACGGGCTGCGGGATGGCGCGGGGCCAGTACGCCGAGGCCCGGAAGAGCGGTGCACCGCGCACACCGAGCAACTCGCGCAGGTCTTGCAGTGCCAGCTCCTGCAGCGCATCGGGGTCCCGCCCCGCCAGATCGGGCTGGCGGGCGCCGCCCAGGAAGATCGAGAGCGTAACGTGATCGTCCGGCGCACGGCCCGGGAACAGCGTCGAGGAGAAGACGACGCCGAGGATGCGCCGCCCTTCGACCGCGGGCACCAGCATCCCAAACCCGTCGAGCGGGTGGCCAACATCGCCCCGGCGAAAGCCGAGCACGAGCGTCGCGACCGGGGGGTGCGGAATCGCCGTGAGCTCTGCGAGGCGGTCGCCTGCCGGGGCATCGAGCCGGAGCTCGGCGAGCACGTGCGCCGGGGCCGCGAGCACGAGCCCCCGGTGACGGGTCCCGCCGGACGCGGTCTCCAGCAGCCAGGCGTCGCCCTCGCGGCGGACCCGGAGAACCGGGCTCGCCGGCCGAATCCTCGGGCCCAGCACCGCCGTGAGCCGGTCCGTCAGCTCCTGCATCCCATCCCGGAACGAGATCAGCGTGGGGGATCCGCGCTCATCGGCTCTTCTGCTCTTCCGGAAAGCCCCCCGCAGCACGGACCGGTGCTCCTGTTCGAGCGCGTGGATGCGCGGCAGCGCGTGGCGCATCGAGAGCGCCTCGGGATCGCCGGCGCAGATGCCGCTCACGAACGGTGCGGCGACGTAGTCGAGGAACTCCTGGCCCAGGCGGCGCCGCACGAACGCGGCGATGGACTCGTCGGCATCGGACGGGGCGGACGGGGCGAACGGCTCGGCGACGAGGCGAAGCTTGGCGCGGAACGAGAACAGGGACGACGTGAGCAGCGCCGGAGGTGAAAGCGGCAGCGGCCGCAAGCGGCCGCTGCGGACGACGTAGCGGGTCCGCGCGAGCGGGTTTGCCTCGACCCGCCGCCCATCGAGGCCGAGCTCGACGAGCAGCTCGGCTGCCGCGCCGCTCGGCGCCTGCATGGAGTTCGCGCCGTGCTCGGCGAGGAAGCCGTCTCGGCGCTCCGTGCGCACGGCACCACCCGTGCGATCGGCGGCCTCGTACACCGTGACATCGTGCCCGAAGCCCATGAGGCG
This sequence comes from Gemmatimonadales bacterium, assembly GCA_050733355.1. Lineage (GTDB taxonomy): Bacteria > Gemmatimonadota > Gemmatimonadetes > Gemmatimonadales > GWC2-71-9 > DASQPE01. Next base: position 2,051 of record JBOHSY010000415.1, read on the forward strand.
GTAGGCCGCGGCGAGGCCGGCCACCCCCGCGCCTACGACCCCGGCCGACCGCACTCTCCGACCCATCAGTGCGCGAATGCCGTCTGGAGCGCCGCCTCCAGCACCTCCATCTCCCGATCGCCGTGCGCCGCCGACGTGAACGCCGCCTCGAACGGCGACGGCGGCAAATAGACGCCGTGCTCGAGCATGTGGTGGAAGAACCGGCCGTACGCCGCGCGGTCCGTGGCCTTGGCAGCGGCGTAGTCACCAACCGGCCGCCCGGTGAAGAACGGCGTGAGCATCGTCCCCACCCGCTGCACGGTGAGCGGCACCCCAGCGCGCCGGGCCGCGGCCTCGATCGCCTCAGCCGCGCCGGCGGCCCAGCGCTCCGCGCGCTCCCACAGCCCGGGCTCCTCGAGGACATCGAGCGTGGCGAGTCCCGCGGCCATGGCGAGCGGATTGCCGGAGAGCGTGCCCGCCTGGTACACCGGCCCCGCGGGCGCGACACGCTCCATGAGATCGCGGCGCCCGCCGTACCCGGCGGCGGGCAGTCCTCCGCCCATGACCTTGCCCAGGCAGGTGAGGTCGGGCGTGACGCCGTACAAGGCCTGCGCGCCCTGGCGATGCACCCGCCACCCCGTCATGACCTCGTCGAAGACGAGGAGTGCACCGTGGCGCGCCGTGATCGCGCGCAGTCCCTCGAGAAATCCCGGCGCGGGCGGCACCACGCCCATGTTCCCGGCCACCGGCTCCACCAGCACGGCGGCGATGCCGTCCGTGCGGGCCGCGAAGATCCGATCGACCGCGGCGAGATCGTTGTAGGGCGCGGTCAGCGTGTCGGCGACCGTGGCGGCCGTCACGCCGGGCGAGTCCGGGAGCCCGAGCGCGGCCACGCCCGAGCCTGCCGCCGCCAGCAGCCCGTCGGCGTGGCCGTGATAGCACCCGTCGAACTTGATCACCGCGCTGCGCCCCGTGGCCGCCCGCGCGAGCCGGACCGCGCTCATCGCCGCCTCGGTGCCCGAGCTCACGAACCGCACCATCTCGACCGCTGGGAAGGTGTCGATCACGCGCTCCGCGAGCCGCACCTCGAGCTCGGTGGGTGCGCCGTAGGTCGTCCCCCGCCCGGCGGCGTCCCGGACCGCGCCGACCACGCGCGGGTGCGCGTGGCCGAGAATCAGCGGACCCCACGACAGCACGAGGTCGACGTACCGGTAGCCGTCGGCGTCCTCCAGCCAGGCCCGCTCGCCCCGCGCGATGAAGCGCGGCGTCCCACCCACGCTGCCGAACGCGCGAACGGGGCTGTTCACCCCGCCCGGCATAAGCTCCTGGGCCCGCTCGAAGAGCCTCTCGGAGCGCGTCGTCACTCGGACAGCCACGCGGCCACGTCCTTGGCGTGATACGTGATGATGGCGTCCGCCCCGGCCCGCCGCATGCCCGTGAGCGCCTCGAGCACGACGCGGCGCTCGTCGAGCCAGCCCTGCTGCGCCGCCGCCTTCACCATCGCGTATTCACCGCTCACGTTGTAGGCCACGAGCGGCAGCGTCGTCCCCTCGCGGACGGCGCGGACCACGTCGAGGTACGCGAGCGCCGGCTTGACCATCAGCAGGTCGGCGCCTTCGGCCTCGTCCAGCGCCGCCTCGAGCAGTCCCTCGCGCACGTTCGCCGGGTCCATCTGATACTGGCGGCGATCGCCGAACGCGGGCGCGCTGTCCGCCGCGTCACGAAACGGGCCGTAGAACGCGCTGGCGTACTTCACCGCATAGCTGAGGATGGCGCGGTCGGCGAACCCACTGCCGTCGAGCGCGGCCCGGATCGCCCGCACCATCCCGTCCATCATGCCGCTCGGCGCGAGCACATCCGCGCCCGCGTCCGCGTGGCTCTTGGCCACTCGCCCGAGCACCTCGAGCGTCGCGTCGTTGTCCACCTGCCCGTCGCGCACGATACCGCAG
>JBOHSY010000416.1:0-6398 GCA_050733355.1 Gemmatimonadales bacterium
GCTACGCCGAGAACAACATCCCGATTGTCGGAGAACAGGACGTCCTCCGTGGGCGCGAGATGACGTGGCTGCGGATCGAGCGCTACTGGGAAGGCGGCGACGAGGTGGAGGCGCACGGCGGCCGGCATGGCGATGGCACCGCGGACGGCGCTCCGCTCGAGGCGCGGTTCGTCCCCATGCTCTGCCAGCACTGCGGCAACGCGCCGTGCGAGCCGGTGTGCCCGGTCTATGCCGCGTACCGCACGCCCGACGGGCTGAACGCGCAGGTGTACAACCGCTGCGTGGGCACCCGCTATTGCGCCAACAACTGCCCGTACAAGGTGCGGTACTTCAACTGGTACAAGTACAACGAGCGGTCGTGGCCGGAGCCCCTCAACCTCCAGCTCAACCCCGACGTCACCGTGCGGGCGCGCGGCGTGATGGAGAAGTGCACCTTCTGCATCCAGCGGATCCGCGGCGCCCAGACCGAGGCGCGGCTCGAGGGGCGGCCGCTTCGCGACGGTGAGTTCACCACCGCGTGCGCTCAGGCGTGCCCGGCGGACGCCATCGTCTTCGGTGACGCGAACGACCCGAACAGCCGCGTGAGCAAGCTGAAACGGAACCACCGCGGGTATCACGTGCTCGAGGACGTCAATACGCGGCCGGCGATCACCTATCTCGCCAAGGTCGTCCGGCGCGGGGAGGCCTGATCGTGGCCGTCCTCGCGCAGGAACCCGTCATCACCCAGACCCACGCCGACGTCACCCGGGACATCGCCGCCACCCTCGGCACCCCGAGCCGCGGTTACTACCTGATGCTTTTCGGAGCCATCGGGTTGTTCCTGGTCGGGGTCGTGACGTTCCTCATCCTGCTCAGGGACGGGCTCGGGCACGCCGGCTATCAGCCTCCGGCGTTCTGGCTCGTCTACATCACGACGTTCGTCTTCTGGATCGGCATCGGGCACGCGGGGACGCTGATCTCGGCGATCCTGTTCCTGTTCCGCTCCCCCTGGCGGACCGCGGTGTACCGGTCCACCGAGGCGATGACGGTGTTCGCGGTCATGACCGCAGGCCTGTTCCCGATCATCCACATCGGGCGGCAGTGGATCTTCTACTGGCTGCTGCCCTATCCCAACGCGCGCTACCTCTGGCCCAACTTCAAGTCGCCCCTGATCTGGGACGTGTTCGCTATCTCCACCTACCTCACGGTGTCGACCACGTTCCTGGTGTACGGCCTGATCCCGGACGTCTCCGCCGTGCGCGACCGGATGGCGGCGGGCTGGCGCAAGGCGGTGTACAAGCTCACGTCGGTCGGCTGGCAGGGCACCGACAACCAGTGGCGGCACTACTCGCGGGCGTACCTCTACCTGGCGGCGCTCGCCACGCCGCTGGTGCTGTCGGTGCACTCGGTGGTCTCGTGGGACTTCGCCAGCTCGATCGTGCCCGGCTGGCACGGGACCATCTTCGCCCCGTACTTCGTGGCCGGTGCCATCTATTCGGGGATCGGCATGGTGCTGACCTTGATCATCCCGCTCCGGCGGGTGCTCAAGCTCGAGCACATGATCACCGACTACCACTTCGACAACCTGGGCAAGCTGACGCTGCTCACCGGCTCCATCCTGTTCTACGCCTACGGGATGGAGTACTTCATCGCCTGGTACAGCGGTAACACCTACGAGCAGACCACGTTCTGGCGCCGCGCCTTCGGGCCGATGTGGTGGGCGGGCTGGAGCATGATCATCTGCAACGCGTTCGTATCGCAGCTCCTCTGGTTCCGGAAGATCCGCACCAATCTCACGACGCTGTTCGTCATCTCGATCTTCATCAATATCGGGATGTGGTTCGAGCGCTTCGTGATCATCGTGTCGTCGCTCTCCAACGACTACCTCCCCTGGGCCTGGGACCAGGCCAACCCGACCTGGGCCGACTGGGGGATTCTGGCGGGCTCGTTCGGGTGGTTCGGGATGTGGTTCCTGATGTTCGCGCGGACGTTCCCGATCGTGGCCATTCAGGAGATCAAGGAGATGATCCCCATGCCGCGAAAGCGGGGAGCGCACCACTGATGCCGGGCCTGCCGTTCCTCGGAAAGCCGAAGGCTGCGCCGGGTGTGCTCGCCGCGTTCGAGCACATCGACGCGGCCACCGACGCCATCAAGGCGCTCCGCGCTCGCGGCCACAGGGACTTCACGGTCTACTCCTCGCACCCGAATCACGAGCTGGAGGAAGCGCTCGGGACCGAGACCAGCCCCGTGCGACTGTTCACGCTCGTCGGCGGCCTCGCCGGTTGCACCGCCGGGTTCACCATGGCGATCTGGATGAACCTGGACTGGCCGGTGATCGTCGGCGGCAAGGCGATTGCCGCCGTCCCGGCGTTCGTCGTGCTCGGCTTCGAGCTCACCGTGCTGCTCGGCGCGCTGACCAGCGTGTTCGGCGTGGCGGTCCTGGCGATCCTGCTCCGTCACCGGGGTGCGCCCTACCACCCGCGGTTCAGCGACGACCGGATCGGCATCTTCGTGCCCGCCGGCGCCGATCAGGCCGGGGTGGTGGAGGAGCTGGTGCGCACCGCCGGGGCGGTGGAGGTGACGCATGCGCGCGCGTAAGCCGTGGGCTCCGGTGCTCGCGCTGCTCGCGGCGGGGTGCAACTGGTATTACGACAAGCTGCCGTCCCCCGACGACGTGATGCACGCGGTTCCCTGGTTCGACCACATGGTGTACGCCAGGTACGTGAACCCGTACGCCCGGGGCGACCTGCCGCGCTACACCATCGAGGGCGCGGTGCCGGTCGGTGCGGGCGAGCCCGACTGGGCGGCGGAATGGGCCGGTGGCAAGACCACGACAGCGGACGCGCTCAGGAACCCCACGACCGGCGGCGACAGCGTGGCGCCCTCCGGCATCGAGGTAGCGGAGATTCCCGGCGATCTCGCGGCTCGCGGCGACACGCTGTACCAGACCTTCTGCGCCACCTGCCACGGTGAGACCGGGAAAGGCGACGGTCCGGTGGGCCGGAAGCTCGGCGCACCGCCGATCATCTCCGACCGGGCCCGCGCCTACACCGACGGCTATCTGTACAGCATCGTGCGCTACGGCCGCGGCCTCATGCCCCGCTATGGCGACAAGGTCTGGGCCCCCCACGACCGCTGGGCCATCGTGAATCACGTGCGGCTGCTGCAGCAGGGCGCCGCGCCCGCCGCGCCGAGCGCACCGGCTCCGGGAGGGTCGAACTGATGGACGCGCCCAGGCTGCGCGCGCGGCTGGCGGGCAACTCGATCTCCGGCCGCTACGACGTCTTCCTCGGTATCGGGCTCGGCCTGGCGATCCTGGGTCTGATCTTCTTTCTCCGGGCGCTGGGGGACGATGCCTCCGCCCACCGCGCCTGGCATCTCTTCCAGGTGAACTGGGTGTACTTCACCGGTCTCGCGGGGGGCAGCGTCGCGGTCGCCGCGGTCTACAAGGTCGCCAACGCGCGCTGGTCGGGACTCGTGCTCCGCTTCGCCGAGGCGTCGGTCGCGTTCTTCCCGATCTCGCTGGTCGGGCTGCTGCTGATCTTCACGGCCGGGTACCACCACATCTACGGCCACATGGAAGAGGTGCTGCCCACGCTGAGCGAGGGCAAGCGGCTCTGGCTGTCGCGCGGCGTGATGTTCGGGCGGCTTCTCGTCGGGCTCGCGGCGCTCTACTGGGTAGGCTGGCGGCTGATCCGCGCCGACATGCTGCCCGACATGCTCGCGGCGCGCGGGGTCGCGTCGGGGCGCCGCCGCCCGCTGTACGAGCGGATGACGGCGCGGTTCGACGGCTCGGAAGGCGCGCTGGAGGCCAACGAGCGGCAGATCCACCGCCTCGCGCCCACCTACGTCGTGATCTACGCGCTCGTCTTCACCTGTGTCGCCTTCGACGGGATGATGGCCCTCCAACCGCACTGGTTCTCCAACCTGTTCGGCGGCTGGTATTTCATGGGATCATTCCTGGGCGGCCACATGCTGCTGGCGCTCATGATGATCCACGGCGGGAGGCACATCGGCATCGCGGACCTGATCTCACCCAAGCAGCGGCACGACCTGGGGAAGCTCTGCTTCGGGTTCACCGTGTTCTGGACCTACCTCATGTGGGCCCAGTTTCAGGTGATCTGGTACGGCAATCTGCCGGAGGAAACCGGCTTCGTGTTCAGCCGGCTCTGGGGGGAGTGGGTGCCGGTGGCCCGGCTCGTGTTCCTTGGCATGTTCGTGGTGCCGTTCATGGGCCTGCTCGGCGTGGCCCCGAAGAAGACCCGCGTCACCCTGGCATTCTTCGCCGGCGTGAGCCTCGTGGCTCTCTGGCTTGAGCGGTACATCCTCGTAGTGCCGTCGGTCACGCTGCTGGAGGGTCCCGCATTCGGGCTCCCGGAGCTGGGGCCGACGCTCCTGTTCACCGGACTCTACCTGCTGGCCTACGCGCTCTTCGGGCGCACCTTCCCGATGGTGTCGCCCCGGCTGGCGGAGATCACGCTGCACCGCGAGGTGGGCCACCACGAGGTGGAGATCTTCGACCACGAGGACGCCGACCGGGACTATGTACACGAGGCGGACCTGGAACGGAGGCATGGCAGGGGATAGTGGCTAGTGCTAGTGCTGGGGGTTAGCACTAGCACTAGCACTAACGCTAGTACTCAGTAGAGCTCTCACCGAGTCCAGCGATCCGTCGTTCGCGGCCGGCCTGAGCCCCAGCACCGCAGACATCAGCTCGTAGACGTGCACGTTCCCGAACGGCGCGACCACCGCGCCGTCGCGGAACGCGGGCCCGTCGGCCACGAACAGCGCGCGCATGGACGGCAGCGTCGGGTCGTAGCCGTGGCTTCCGCGCTCGCGGCGGCCGATGGTGGCGCGGACCCGGGTGCTGATCGACCATCCTTCGTTCGCCACCGCGATGACCGGGGCGATGCGCGGGTGCGCCCGGTAGTGGAGCCGCTCGGGAATCTCTTCCCGCCGGTACACCGTGAGCTGCGGGTGCCGCCCCTTCAACCGCCGATAGAGCTCCGCCGCATCGGCGGTGCCGGCGGGCGCGAGCGCCGCGACCGGTGACCAGTCGATCACCTCCACCGCCGCCATGTCGAGGTAGTCGTCCAGATAGATCGTGCGCTCAGGCGCCACGGCCGTCATGCCGTGGTCCGACACGACCACCAGATTCACCCGCCCGGCGAGACCGCGTGCCTCAATGCCCTCGACCAGCGCGCCCAGGTCACGATCCACCCGCGCGATGGCGGAATCGGTCTGGGGGGCGTCGGGCCCGAACTCGTGGCTCCGCCAGTCGACGTCCCTGAAGTACATCGTCACCAGCGCGGGCGCCGAGTCGGGGGGAAGCGACAGCCACTCGAGCACCTGTCGCACGCGCTCCGCGTTCGGCACCGAGGCATCGTAGCGCCGCCACCAGGTGGGCCTGATGCCCCCGATCTCCGCCTCGGTCCCGGGCCAGAAGAACGCGGCGGCGCGACGGCCCTGCCGCTCGGCGGTCACCCAGATCGGCTCGCCGCTCCACCACCGGGAGTCGGCTACCGCCCGCGGGCTGGTGAACTCGAACCGGTAGCCGATCACCGAGTCCCACATCGTGTTCGCCACGACGCCGTGGTGCTCCGGCCAGAGGCCGGTGACGATGGTGTAGTGGTTGGGATAGGTCTTGCTCGGAAATACCGGCGTCATCCACTCGGCCCGGACCCCGCGGCCCGCGAGCGCGCGGAGGTTGGCCGCCTCCGGGCGACCGATGTAGTCGGCGCGGAAGCCGTCGATCGAGATGAGCACCAGGGATCCGTCCAGGGCGGGTGCCGGCGGCGCCTTCGACGTCGAAGCGCTGCCGCATGCGACGGCGCAGGCGAGGACGGCCACACAGATCGGTCGACGCATGCTTGGAAGCTATCGGCTATCCGCTATCCGCTCTGCGCCGAACACCAGCGGCCCTCCATTTTCCCCGGACAATGGAGGGCCGACTAGCATCGGAGCAAGCGGATAGCATATTGCGGATAGCGGATAGCGGCTAGCCGCTATCGCACCCTCAACATGAGATTCAGCCTCCGCATCATCGCCCGCAGCGAATCGCTCGGTACCGCACTCTGGCCGAGCGCCACGCCACCTTGCCGCGCCGCGAGCGTTCCCGATCCATAAGCGGGCGGCATCGCGGGAGTGGCCGGCCTCGCCTCGGGCTCTGGAGCGGGACGCCCGGACAGGAGCGCCGATACGTCGGAGGGCCCGCCGCCCACCGAGCGTACCACCTCACCCGAGGCGAGCTGCCGGGTGACCACACTGGCGTTCGTCACCGCCGGGGCCGGGGCGGAGTCCGTGGCCGCGACAGCGGGCGCGACGGCGCGGTCACTCGGGCGCACCGGAGTGACGTCCCACGTCACGGTGCGCCACCCGTCGGCCGGAGCGGGTGCCAGGACGGGCCGGCTGCCCGGCCG
>JBOHSY010000417.1:0-5823 GCA_050733355.1 Gemmatimonadales bacterium
GTCGAGCTCCTGCGATGCTTCGATCGCGTCCGCCGGAGGAGCGAGTGGCTCGTCCGCCCGCCCGCCCGCCGGCGCGCCCACCCGCCGGACCAGCGAGAAGAACTCGAGCTCGCTCAGGACCTCGGCCAGCCGGCCGCGGTCCGGCGGCTGCACGGCGAAGCGCGGCAGATCGAGCTCCACGGGGACGTCGCGGAGGATCGTCACCAGTTCCCGGGAGAGTCGCGCGCTGTCGGCCTGCGCTTGCAGCGCCTCGCGGGCGCGCTTGGCGGTGACCGCGCCCGCCCGCGCCAGGAGCGTGTCGAGATCTCCGAACTCGCCCAGCAGCTTCTGGGCGCCCTTCTCGCCGATCCCCTTCACACCGGGCACGTTGTCCGACGTGTCGCCCACCAGCGCCAGGAAATCGACCACCCGCTCGGGCGGGACACCGAGCCGCTCCGAGGCATTGCGCTCGTCCACCCAGTGCTCGTCCACTGCCGCGGGACCGCCGCGTCCCGGGTTGAGCAGCGCGATTCGGGGACCGATCAGCTGATAGAAATCCTTGTCGCCCGACACGATCACCGCCTGCACGCCGGCGGTCGCGGCGCGAGTCGCCAGCGTTCCGATGACGTCGTCCGCCTCGTAGCCGCGCAGCGCGATGATCGGCACCCGAAATGCCTCGAGCAGCTGGCAGGTGCGCTCCACGGCCCGGTCGAAATCGGCCTGGAGCTCGTCGTCCAGCTTCTCACGGGTCGACTTGTACTCCGGGTAGCGCTGTTCGCGAAACGAGCTGCCGGCGTCGTTGACCCAGGCGATGTAGTCCGGACGGTACTTCTCCTCCAGCCGGAGCAGGAAGTTGGCGACGCCCCACGCCGCGGAGGTGTTTTCCCCCCGCGAGGTCCGGAGGGGCCGGGCGATCATGGCGAAGAAGGCGCGATAGAGCAGCGCGTATCCGTCGACGAGGAACAGCCGGGGCGGATCGTGGTGGGGCATCACTGCAAGATAGGCGGGAGGAGCCCCCTAACTCTCGCCGCGTCGGAGGCGCGCCAGGAGCCGCTCGTATTCGGCCCGAGACTGCGCGGTGAGCCGATAGCGGCCGAACCCCGATTCGTCGATGAAGAACAGGATCAGGCGGTTATTGGTGTATGTCCAACGGATGATACGGGCCTGCGGCCCGGGGTTGGCCTCGGTGATCTCATCCGGCGGGCCGAGCGTGATGAACACTTCGCCCCGCTCGGTGCGCCAGCCGGGAACACCTTCGTCCTTGATCTGCGCGTTGGCCGTGGCGACGCGGGTGAAATACTCGTCGATCTGCTCGTTCTGCGGCGTCTTCGGGTTGGGATCGGTGCTGCGCCAGAACTGGCGCCAGAGCCGATTCCGGTCGACCGGACTCGCGCGGCGGAGCGAGTCGAGCCAGGGATTGGGCCCGTAGTACCGGAGCAGCGAGATCATCTGCTCGTAGCTGGTGACCAGCCACGCCGGCGTGAACGAGACCAGCACCGTCGCCTGACGCGCCTCCCCCCCCGCCCCGACGACCACGTTCATCTCGCCCAAGACCAGGCTGTCCGGTGCAAGCCGAATGACCTGACTCTCGACCGGCCGGCCGCCGCGGAAGCGCAGCGAATCGCGGAAGATCACGCTGTCCTGGTCGTTGCGTACCTCGAACGGGATCGTGCGGGGGCCCGGAAATGCGTAGCCTTCGACGTAGGCGAGCACCGTGTCGCCGCCGAAGCCGGCGGTGCCGCGCGGATTGAGGACGAGCTCGAGCGGATCCTCGGGGCGCCCCCTGCCCTGCGCCTGATACGTGAGGATCGGGTCGGTGGTCGTGCCGGGTCCGAATGCCGGTACGACGTACTCCCGTTCGGCCCTGCCCTCCAGTCCCGACGCCGCGTCCCGCACCGCCACGGCCACCTGCACCTTGCCCGGCACCAGGCGGAAGTTCTGCTGGAACAGGACGCTCTCGTCGGTGCGCGACGTTTCCTGGAGCGTGGCGACGCGCACGATCTCCTCGCGTCCCATGTCGATCACCGGCGCCCCGGCGAGCCTCACGCTCACGTCCACCCGGTAGCGCGCGACGTAGGCCGACGGCTCACGCTCGAAGGTGAGCCAGCGGTTCTCGAGAGACAGCGCAAGCACGGCGATCGTGGTATCGCCGGGCCCGTCGGCGAAGACCATGGTCCCGACAAACGGAAGCGGATCCCCCGAGGCGAGCCGGCCGATCCGGCGGAACACGGCGGCGGTCGCTCCCGGTCCCTGGGCTTCGTCGGCCGCGGGCGTCGGCGACTCCGGCGCCCCGCCCCGCGGGCCCCCGCCACCACCGCATCCGAGCGCGGCCGCCGCCGCGGCGATCGCCACCAGCGCGAGCCGGCGCATCCCAGCCTCCTCCCGTAAGTCGCGCGGCCCGCCAGGGTGACGGACGACGCGCGCACCAGCGGCCGAGTCTAGCGGCGGCACGGGACGAGCGTCAAGCAGCGGCAGCACGGCCAACTCCTTTCGTCGCTTGCTCCCCGGATTGCGCGGGAGTAGCTTGGCGGGCATCATGGCTCCGGGCAATCTCGTCGGCCGCACCGTGGCGGGCTACCGCCTCGTCCAGCATGTCGGCGAGGGGGGTACTGCGAGCGTCTACCGCGCGGAGCATCCCGAACAGGGGCTTGCGGCGTTCAAGGTCCTCATTCCACGGCTCAGCACCGATCCCATCGCGGTCAAGCGCTTTCTGCGCGAGGCCGAATTCGGCGAGCGGCTCAACCACCCGAATATCGTACGCACCTACTCGTACGGTGCGGCCGATGGACTGCAGTACCTCGCCCTCGAGTGGGCCGAAGGCGAGCCGCTGGCAAGCTTCGTCGCGCGTTCGGGCAATCTTGCGCCGCCCGTCGTGGCCACCATCGTCGAGCAGATCGGCGCCGCGCTCACCGTGGCGCACCGCGCCGGAATCATCCACCGGGATCTCAAGCCCGCCAACATCATGTACGATCCCGCCACACAACGCGCCAAGCTGCTCGACTTCGGCATCGCGCGGGATGCGGAAGTGAGCCCGGAGGAGCGGCTCACGCGGGCTGGCTTCTTCGTGGGCACACTCCAGTACGTGGCGCCGGAGACGCTGTCGGGCGAACTCGTCGGCGAGCAGGCCGACGTGTACAGCCTCGCGACCATCACCTACTACCTACTCACCGAAAGTCTTCCGTTCACGGGCAAGAACCCGAGGGAGTTGTTTCAGCAACTACTTTCCCATGATCCGGTACCGCTCAACCAGGCGAGGCGCGGACTCCGGTTCTCGCCGGAGATCGAAGCCGCTGTGATGCGGGGACTCGAGCGCGATCTCGCGCGGCGCAGTAAGTCGGTGGACGAATTCGCTCGGGGATTCTGCACCGCCGTGCGAGACGAGAAGGCCAAGGGCGGCTTCTTCAGCAATCTCCTCAAGAACCTCCGGTGACTCGGCTGGAGGAGCTGTTACTCGCCCGCTCGGTCCGGCGCGGCGACTTCGTGCTCGCGAGCGGCAAGCGCTCGTCCTACTACATAGACTGCCGCCTTACGACGATGTCGGCCGAGGGGCTCACGCTCGTCGGTTCGGCCGGGCTGGCCGCCATCCGGGCCGCGGGTTGGGACGCCACGGTGGTGGGCGGGCTGACGCTGGGCGCAGATCCGGTGGCATACGCCATTGCGGCGGCGAGCTTTGGCGCCGGCCCGGTCATCGATGCCTTCACGGTGCGGAAGGAGCCGAAGGCCCACGGAACACGCCGGCTGATCGAGGGAAATTTCCACCCGGGAGCCCGGGCGGTGGTGATCGAAGACGTCATCACGACGGGCGAGTCCGCGCTCAAGGCGATCGATGCGATAGAGCGCGAAGGGGGTCGGGTGCTCGGTGTGCTGGCGCTGGTTGACCGGGAGCAGGGGGGGGAACGGCGAATCCGCCAACGCGGCTATGGAGTAGTTGCTATCACAACTGCGTCCCGACTCGGGCTGGAGGGCTGACTCGACGCCGGGGCGCTCTCGCGTTCCCAGGCGGGGGCCGCAAGCGGATGGAACTCGCGCCAGACCGGCGCGTAGGGTCGGACCATTCGGTCGACGAAATGCGCCATCGCGGCGGGGAAGGCGAAGCGCCGCCGGAACTCGGACGCGGTGATGCCCACCATCGCGCGCAGATGCCGACCGAAGCTCTGCGGTGAGGAGTACTCAAGCCGGTACGCAACGTCGGCTACCGAGAGCCCAGCGGTCTCGAACAGGAACGCGGCGTGCAGCAATCGCACCGCGGCAAGGTAGTTCTTGGGCGAGGGCAGCCCGGCGCGCCCGAACCGCGACATGAGGGTGCTCGGGCGAACCGCGAGACGCTGGGCGAGCTGGCGCACGGTGGCGGTCTCGGGCGCGAGCCGCACCAACGCCTCCAGAAAGAGCCTTGCGTCCAGTGGAAGCTCGCCGAGCGAGTCGAGCAGCGGCCCCTGGATGCGGGCCACCGCGCGGGATGCGGGCTGACCCACCACGCGACGCAGCCGGTGCCAGCCGGTTGGGGACGTGACATCTACGACCTGGCGGACGCCCGATGCGCCGAGCCGGAGCAGCGTCTCGGACGCAGCGTCGTCGTGCCGGGAGACCAGCGCGACGGTCGGGATACCGGGGAAGTCACGCACCAGGTGGCCGAGGGCTGCGACATGGTCGGGCTCGCACCGATGCACCGAGACGAGAACCGCATCCACCGGCCGCTCCCGCACGACCCGCACTGCGTCGGCGATGGAATCGCGGTGCACGACGGCGAAGCAGCCGCTACCGGCCGCGTCCACGCTCGGCCGCTCGCCGGGAAGCAGGACCGCGGCCACGGTGGGAGAGAGTTGCGCGAGGGAGGTCATCAACGGGAGCTCGGGACACTCGGACCCGCGCAAGCTAAGCCAGGGCGTTCAACCCCCGCTCAACGGAGTCGGCACCCTCGATCGACGCAACCCTGCGCCCTGAAAGCGCATCGAAGCTGCAGGGCACTCAGCGTGACCCGGTGACCGATTGGGCGATGGACCTGTTCGCCGCCGCGCAGGCGGCGCTCGAGCCGCACTACCGGCTGGAGCGGGAGCTCGGCCGGGGCGGCATGGGCGTCGTGTATCAGGCCACTGACCGCACGCTCGACCGCCGCGTGGCCATCAAGGTCGCGCACCCCGAGCTCACCGAGACGGCTGCGATCGCGCAGCGCTTCCTCGCCGAAGCCCGCATGCTCGCCCGGATTCAGCATCCCAACATCGTCGCGATCCACCAGGCGGGCCGGGTCCACAACCTGCACTACTACGTGATGGACGAGGTGCCGGGAGAATCGCTGCGCCAGCTCCTCAACCGAGAGGGCGCGCTGCCGATCGAGCGGGCGCGCGCGATCGCCGCGGATCTCGCATCCGCGCTCGATGCCGCGGGACGCGCCGGGTTCGTGCATCGCGACGTGAAGCCGGAGAACGTCCTGCTCGACGCCGAGACGGGCCGTGCGCTGCTGGCGGATTTCGGCATCGCCCGGGCGTCGGACGAGCAGCTGACCGTTGCGACGACGGGGCAGGGCATCGCGGTGGGCACGCCCACGTATATGAGCCCGGAGCAGGCCGGCGGCGAGCCGGTCGACGCGCGGAGCGACCTCTACGGCCTCGGCGTGCTGGCGTACGAGATGCTGGCGGGACAGCCGCCGTTCGTCGGCCCGAACCGCGTGGTCGTATCCCGCCATCTCACCGAGCGCCCCGCGCCGCTCGATCACTTGCGGCCGGAGGTGCCCAGGCAGCTCGCCGCCGCCGTGATGCGCGCGCTGGAGAAGGCGCCGGCCGACCGCTGGCAGACGGGCGACGAGATGCGCCGCGCCCTCGTGGGCGAGCGGGTCAACCGGCTCGGTGG
>JBOHSY010000418.1:0-5316 GCA_050733355.1 Gemmatimonadales bacterium
GGTCGCACTGGCCGGCGTGGACGGCGTGGATCTGTGCGAGGAGGCGGTGAGTCCGGACGAGCTGGCGCGGGCCAGCGAAGTGTTCCTCACCGGGACCACGACCGGCGTCATGCCGGTCATCAGGATCGACGGACGCGACGTCGGCGGCGGGCGACCCGGCCCGGTGGCGCGGCGGCTCGGGCGTCTCCTGGACGAGCGGGCGAGCGGTTGAGCGCCGCCCGGATCATACGTCCGGCGTCCTGATCACCACCTCGCGGTCCAGCACCTTCGCGAGCACGTCGCTCTTCCGCTCCGCGCCCCAGCATTCGAGCGCGAGGTCGGCCCCGCTGATGCGGGGGGTGACCTGCACCAGCAGCCGGTCCGGCATGAGGCTGGTGCTGATGTGCTCGACGCTGGCGGTGTGGCCGCGGTCGAGGCCGTCGGCCACGCGGAGCAGTGCACTCATCCGCCGGACGATCGCCTGATCCTCCGGCGGCAGCGCGGCGAACTCCTCATGCTTCCGGCTGGGTCCCTGCTTCCGGTGATAGCGGCTGATCAGCGCGACCAGCAGCCGGTCGCGCGCGGACAGGTTCAGCCGCTCGGCGTGCATGATGAGCTGGTAGCTGTGCCGGTGGTGCTTGCGGTAGCTCACGAGCTGTCCGACGTCGTGCAGCAGCGCCGCGGCCTCGAGCAGCGGGCGCTCGCCCGGATCGGCGCCGAGCGCCGACGCGAGCTGCTCGAAGAGCTGGAGCGAGAGGTGCCGGACGTGCTCCACGTGGCGCCGGTCCGACTGGCAGCGCTCCACGAACTCGCGTATCAGCCGAAGCGGATCCGCCGCCGGGGCCTGCCGCTCCCCCACCATGTCGAGCAGCAGCCCCTCCCGCAGGCCGAAGGCGCTCACAGTGAGCGTCCGTGCATCCACCAGCGACAGCAGCTCGGCCGTGACGGCCAGGCCGGCGACGATGATGTCCGCGCGCTGGGGATTGAGCCCGGGCACGACGCGGCGCTGCTCGGGCGTCTTGTCGGTCAACCACTCGAGCAGCGTCTCGACCTCGCCGGTGGCTACGCTCGCGCCATGGATGGTCTCGGGGATCGGGAGCCCGCGCCGGCCGATCGCCATGCGGCCGAGCGTGGTGAACGTGCCGCCGGAGCCGATCACCACGGCGGCGGTCCACTCACGCTGGCGGATCGCCTTCCTGAGCTGCTTCCGGACCTGGGTCCGGAGCTGCTCGATCTCACGGCGGGCGTCGCGCCGGCCCTGCAGGTGAAGCTCGGTGAGCCGAACCGCGCCGAGCGGAAGCGAGAGCGTCAGCTCGACCAGCCCGTCGATCGCCCCGATCAGCTCCAGGCTCCCGCCGCCGATGTCCGCCACCAGCGTGCGGGCGCCGGCGAGGCGGAAGTGGTGGGCCACCGAGCGGTAGCTCAGCGCGGCCTCGGTCTCCGGGTCGATGATCCGGAGCGGGATGTTCAGCTCCTCCTGCACCCGGCGGACGAACTCCGCGCCGTTGTCGGCTTCGCGCACGGCGGCCGTGGCGACGGCGGCGATCCGGTTGACGCCACGGCGGCGGCAGACCTCCCGCATGCGGCCCAGCGTAAGCATCGCGCGCGCCATCGCCTCGTCGTCCAGCCGGCCGGTGCGCGCCAGCCCGGCAGCGAGCCGAGGTTGGTCCTTCACCTCGTCGATCACGCTGATGCCGGAGGCGGGGTCGTATTCCGCCACCAGGAGCCGGATGGAGTTCGAGCCCACGTCGAGCGCGGCGAGCCGCTCGCGGGGCTCGGTAGTGGCGGCCCCGGAGGCAGCGGGCTGGACGGCCGGCCCGGCCGTCATCGCGGGGTGGGCGCCCCGGCGCTGCTGCTCGGCCGGGCCTCGCCCCGGTCCTCGGCGTGGTGCTTGATCGACTTGCCCTCGACGAGGAACACGACGTCCTCCGCGATGTTGGTGGCGAGGTCCGCCACCCGCTCCAGGTTCCGGCTCACGAGAAACAGCTCCATCCCGGTGCCGATCGTATGGGGGTCCTCCATCATGTGCGTGAGGAGGATCCGGAACACCGACCGGTGCAGCGCGTCAACCTTGTCGTCGCGCATGCAGATTTCCCGGCCCGCCGCGGCGTCGCCCCGGATGAACGCCTCGAGCGCGTCGGACAGCATCTCGCGCGCGAGCCGCGCCATCTCGACGATCTCGGGCTCGGGCGCGATCGGCCTGGCCTGGGCCAGCCGCTCGGCCGACTGCGCGATGTTGACCGCGTGGTCACCCACCCGCTCGAGGTCGTTGGCGATCTTGAGCGCGGAGAGGAGCATGCGGAGGTCGCGGGCCATCGGCTGCTGGAGCGCGAGGAGGCTGGCGCACATCTCCTCGACCTCCATCTCCATCGTGTCGATGATCCGGTCGCCCTGGATCACGCGGCGGGCCCGCTCCGGGTCCCGCTCGAGCAGCGCTTCCACCGACAGACCCAGCGCCGCCTCCGCCTCGCCCGACATCGTGAGCAGGCGGACCTTGACGTGGCTGAGCTCGTCGTGGAAGTGACGATGCGCGTCGAAGCTCATCCGAACCTCCCGGTGATGTACGCTTCGGTCCGCTCGCTGGTCGGGCGGGTGAAGATCCGCTCGGTCTCGCCGAACTCCACCAGCTCGCCGCGGTCGAAGAACCCGGTCAGGTCCGAGACCCGCGCCGCCTGCTGCATGTTGTGGGTCACGATCACGATGGTGTAGTGCTTCTTGAGGTCGACGATGAGCTCCTCCACCCGCTGGGTCGCGATGGGATCGAGCGCCGAGCAGGGCTCGTCCATCAGCAGGAGCTCGGGCTGGTTGCCGAGCGCGCGTGCGATGCAGAGTCTCTGCTGCTGGCCGCCGGAGAGTCCGGCGGCCGGGGTGTCGAGACGGTCTTTCACTTCGTCCCACAATGCTGCCTGCCGGAGGCACCGCTCGACCACGTCGGGCAGATCGCGCCCCGGCACGAGGGCGTTGAGCTTCGGCCCGTACGCCACGTTGTCGTAGATCGACCTGGGGAACGGATTCGGACGCTGGAACACCATGCCCACGCGCTGGCGCAACGCCACCAGGTCGGTGGCGGGCGCGTACACCGGGACGCCCTCGACCAGGATGTCACCCTCCTGCCGGGCCCCGGTGATCAGGTCGTTCAGCCGGTTGATCGACCGCAGGAACGTGGACTTGCCGCAGCCGGACGGTCCGATGATCGCGGTCACCGCGTTGCGCGGGATCGTGAAGTCGAGCGAGTGGAGAACCTGGCGCTTGCCGTACCAGAAGGAGAAGTTGCGCACCTCCACGACCGGCGTGGTCGGCCGGGCGCCGGGCGGCGCCGGCTGCCGCGGGGCGAGGGTCGGCCGCGTGGCCGGCGGTGGCGTGGGCCTGGGCTGGAGCGTCGTGCTCATCCGAACCGTCCCGTAATGTAGGCCTCGGTCTGCTCGTTCCTCGGCGCGGTGAAGATCTGTCGCGTCGGACCGGTCTCCACCATGGTTCCAAGATAGAAGAAGGCGGTCGTGTCGGAGACGCGGGCCGCCTGCTGCATGTTGTGGGTCACGATCACGATCGTATAGTCCCGCTTGAGCTCGAACAGCAGCTCCTCGATCCGCTGGGTGCCCTGGGGATCCAGCGACGCCGTCGGCTCGTCCAGGAGGATCACCTCCGGCGAGGGCGCGATGGTCCGCGCGATGCAGAGCCGCTGCTGCTGGCCGCCGGACAGTGCCGTCGCCGCCGCGCGGAGCCGGTCCTTCACCTCGTCCCACAGCGCGGCCTGCCGGAGCGAGCGCTCCACGATCTCGTCCAGCTCGCGCCCGGTGCGTCGGCCGTTGACCCGGAGGCCGGCCGCCACGTTGTCGAAGACGGACATCGTGGGGAACGGCGTCGGCCGCTGGAACACCATGCCGACCCGGCGGCGGAGCTGCATCACGTTGACCCGGGGGTCGTAGATGTCCTCGCCGTCGAGCAGGACCCGCCCGGTGATCCACCCGCCCTCGACCAGCTCGTGCATCCGGTTGAGCGTCCGCAGGAACGTCGACTTGCCGCAGCCCGACGGGCCGATCAGCGCGTGCACCTGGTTGGGAGCGAACGCGAGCGACACGCCCCTCACCGCGGTGAGCTTGCCGTACACCGCGGTGAGCTTATCGGTCTCGACCTGCGGCCGCCCCTCAGGCATTCGGCTGTCCCCGTCCGATGGCGAGCCGCGCGCCGAGGCTGAGGACGAGCACCACGAGGATCAGGACGAGGGCGGCGGCCCAGGCGAACCGGTGCCATTCCTCGAACGGACCGGTCGCATAGGTGAAGACGATGAGCGGGAGCGCCGCCATCGGTCCGTCGATCCGCGTCACCAGGTACTGGCTCCCCAGCGCGGTGAACAGGAGCGGCGCCGTCTCGCCAGCGATGCGCGCGATCGCGAGCAGCGAGCCCGTCATGATGCCGGGGAGCGCGGTCCGTGCTACGATCGCGAGGCTGGTCCGCCACCGCGGATAACCCAGGGCCAGCGCCGCTTCCCGGAGTGAATTGGGCACCAGCTTGATCATCTCCTCGGTGGTGCGCATGACCATGGGCACCATCAGCATCGCCAGCGCGACGCTGCCGGCCAGAGCGGAGAAGTGCTTCTGCTGCGCCACGATCCAGGCCCACGCGAAGACGCCCACTACGATCGACGGCGTGCCGTTGAGCACGTCGGCGACGAAGCGCGTGACCCAGGTGAGGCGGCTGCCGGGGTACTCGGCGCAGTAGATCCCCGCCCCCACGCCCACCGGCAGCCCGATCAGGCTCGCGGTGCCGACCATGATCAGGGTCCCCACGATCGCGTGGGCCACGCCGCCGCCCTGCTCGCCGGCCGGCGCCGGCATCCTGGTGAAGAAATCGAGCGAGAGGCTCCCGGCGCCCTTCACGATGAGGTCCAGCAGGATGAAGAACAGCGGCAGGATCGCGATCACGACCGCGACCAGCATGAGCACGACCATGCCGTCACTCGCGAAACGGCGAAACGTCCGCCGGTTCACAGCGCCTTGCTCCCCACGCCCGACCCGCGGGCCACCCGCCAGATGAGCAGGCGCGCCCCCGCGTTGACGACCACGGTCACCGCGAAGAGCAGGAACGCGACGTAGGCCAGCGCCGCCAGGTGCATGTCGGCCACTGCCTCGGCGAACTCGTTCGCGATCGCCGCGGCCATCGTGTATCCGGGGGCGAACAGGGAAGCGGCGATCTCATGCCGGTTTCCGATCAGCATGGTCACGGCCATCGTCTCGCCGAGCGCGCGGCCAAGGCCCAGGATGATCGCGCCGACGATGCCGGAGCGCGCGTAGGGAATGACCGCGGTGATCACGGCTTCCCACCGCGTGGCCCCGAGGG
>JBOHSY010000419.1:0-11444 GCA_050733355.1 Gemmatimonadales bacterium
ACGGCTCGCTCTCGAAGAGCAAGGAGGAGCGGATCCGGCGCGCAATCGAGATCCGGACCGAGGCGCTGGCGGCGATCGAGCTCGATCCAGGCCACGACGGCGCGTTCCACGTGCTCGGACGGTGGAACGCGGAGATCATGCGGCTATCGGGCTTCAGCCGGTTCTTCGCCCGGAGCTTTCTCGGTGCCGGGATCTTCAGGTACGCGTCCTGGCAGGCCGCGATCGAGAATCTGGAGCGGGCGGTGCAGCTCGATCCCAGCCGCATCTACCACCACCTCGACCTGGCCGAGGTGTACATCGATCGGGAGCGTTTCGCTGAGGCGCGCACCGAGCTCGAGCAGGTGGAGACACTGCCGCTGCGAGACGTGCTGGACTCGGCCTACAAGGCGGATGCGGCCGCGCTGCTGGCGAAAATCGCGAACCAGCGGTAAGCACGCGCTTCAGTCGTGGTCGAGCTCGCGCGGCATCGCCTCGCCGCGCGATCAGGCGGCGCGACGCACCGGGTGGACCTCCCCGGCGGCGGCGCTCCGACGACCCTCGAGGCGCGCGTCCAGCGAGTAAGCGCCGGCGCCCGTGAGGGCGAGCGCGGCGGCGGCATCCGCACCTTGTTCGCGACCAGGATGCCGCCCTCACCAGCACGCCGGGGACTCGCGGCAGCACCTAGGAGGTCGATGGCGCCATCGCTCGGCCGCGGACCTTCCCCCGAGACTATCGGCGATCCCGGAGTCGCGTGACGACCTTGCTGGCCTCCCGGAGCCAGAGGACCGAAGGCCCTGCGCCCGAGCACACCAGAGCGGCCTCGGCCCGATCGAGCTCGCAACCGTGGAGAGGAGCATGTCAATGGCAGCAGCTACACGACCCCGAGTCCGCGTCGCCGTCAACGGCTACGGCGTCATCGGCAAGCGCGTCGCCGACGCGGTGAGCCTCCAACCTGACATGGAGCTCGTAGGGGTGGCCGATATCGTGGCGGATTACCGGATTCGGGTGGCGGTCGAACGCGGGTACCGCGTCTTTGCCTCGCGGCCCGAGGCGCAGGCCGAGATGGAGGCCGCCGGCATCCCGGTCGCGGGCTCCCTGGACGATCTCATCCGGCAGGTGGACCTGGTGGCGGACTGCACGCCCAAGCTTATCGCCGCCCAGAACCGTCCGCGGTACGAGGCGGCGGGGGTAAAAGCGATCTGGCAGGGCGGGGAAAAACACGAGATCGCCGGGTATTCGTTCGTGGCCCAGGTGAACTATGCCGGCGCCGTCGATCGCCAGGCCGCCCGTGTGGTCTCCTGCAACACCACGGCCCTGTGCCGTACCATGCACGCCCTGCACCGCCACGGCTGGGTGAAGCGGGCTCGCGCCGTGCTCCTCCGCCGGGGCACCGATCCGTGGGAGTCGCACCTCACGGGGATGATCAACACGGCCATCCCTGAGACCACGGTTCCCAGCCATCAAGGGCCCGACGCGCAGACCGTGATCCCCGATCTCGACATCACCACCCTCGCCGGCGCCGGCCCCTACAACCTGAGCCACCTCCACTTCGCCATGGTGGAAACCACCCGGCCCGTGAGCCTCGACGAGTTTCGCGACGCGCTCTGGGACGAGCCGCGGATCGCCTTCGTGCGCGCCGCGGACGGGCTGGTCGCGCTCAACTCGGTCATCGAGCTGATGCGCGACCTCGGCCGTACCCGCGGCGACATGTGGGAGGTCGCCGTGTGGGAGGATGCGCTCGCCTCCGACGGGCGCGAGGTGTACCTGACGTTCCAAGTGCACAACGAGGCGATCGTCATCCCGGAGACGATCGACTGCATCCGCGCCTTGACCGGCCTCGAACGCGACGGGACGCGCTCGATCGCCCTGACCGACGCCTCCCTCGGAGTCGAAAAGACCTTCTTTCCGGCGACCACGCGCCCCATCGCGCATCTGGCTGGCGCCGAGGCGTCCCACCCCGCGATCGAGGCGGTGCGCGCCCGGCACGCGGAATTCAGAGCGGTGGGCTTCAAGGGTCACGAGGAGCCGGTCGATCCGGAGCCCACGCCGGCCCAGCGGCGGTCCTGAGCGAGCCAGCGCGCGACGTTGGGGTTGCTCGAGCCACCTCGCGCCAGCGCCCCTCGGCGGACGCGTTTGGTAGCGGCCGGACCCCCGGCGCTGCCAAGTTTCGGCCTTCGCAACCAGCGGGTACTCCGTGGCTGTCGCGCCCGCGGCACTGGCCGAGGCTCTCCGAGACCGATACACGTTCGAGCGCGAGCTTGGCCGCGGGGGCATGGCCGTCGTCTTCCTCGCCCGCGACCTCCGGCACGAGCGCCCCGTCGCCCTCAAGGTTTTGAACGCCGAGCTGCTGGCGGTGCTGGCCGCGGAGCGATTCCAGCGCGAGATCCGAGTCGCCGCGCGGCTCCAGCATCCCCACATCGTCACCGTGCTCGACTCCGGAGAGGCCGCCGGTCGCCTGTGGTTCACCATGCCGTTCGTCGACGGCGAATCGCTGCGCGACCGACTGCACCGGGATGGCCCGCTGCCGCTGGACGAGGCCATCCGCATCGCGCGCGAAGTCGCCGACGGCCTGGAGTACGCCCACCGGCAGGGCGTGATCCACCGCGATATCAAGCCGGAGAACATTCTGCTCTCGGGTGGCCACGCGCTCATCGCGGACTTCGGAATCGCGCGGGCGCTGGGCGCTGAGTCTGCCCCCACCGACGGGCCGGCCGCCGGCCAGCTGACGCGGACCGGCCTCATCATCGGCACCCCGGCCTACATGAGCCCGGAGCAGGCAAGCGGCGAACCCGCCCTCGACGCGCGCACCGACCTGTACTCTCTCGCCGTCGTCCTCTACGAGATGCTCGCCGGCGCGCCGCCCTTCACCGGCCCCACGGCCCAGGCTGTCATGGCGAAGCACTTCTCGGGTGAGGTGCCCAGCCTGCGCGAGGCGCGCCCCGCGGTGCCCGAGGGGATCGAGACGGCGATTCGGAAGGCGCTCGCACCGGCCCAGGACGACCGGTTTGCCACGGCCGGCGAGCTCGCGGAGGCGCTGGAGCGCGGCCGGCTGGCGCCACCCACGGTTCTGCCGGCGGGCGGGACTTCAGGGGCACGAACCAGCTCGGCGGGCGGGCGTTCGGTGCTCGCGGCGCGGCTGGCCGTCGCGTTGGGCCTGCTCGTCGCGCTCGGCGCGGCGGTGGGGTGGTGGCTGGCACACCGCAAGGCCGCCGACGAGGTGGCTCCCCGGCGCCTTGCGGTGCTGCCGTTCGAGAACGTGGGCGCCGCGGAGGACGAGTACTTCGCCGACGGCGTCGCCGACGCGGTGCGCGGCAAGCTGTCCGCGCTGCCGGGGGTCCAGATCATCGCCTCCAGCAGCTCCGACCAGTACAAGAACACCACCAAGAGCCCGCAGGAGATCGGCCGGGAGCTGGGGGCGCAGTATCTGCTGGTCGGCAAGGTGCGCTGGCAGAAGGGCGGCGGCGCAAACCGGGTGCAGGTGAGTCCCGAGCTGATCCAGACCGCCAGCGCCACGACCCGGTGGCAGCAGCCCTTCGACGCGCCCCTCGAGGACGTCTTCCGGGTACAGGTCGACATCGCGAACCGGGTGGCCGACGCGCTGGACCTCGCCCTCGGTGCGGGCGCGCAGGAGCAGATGACCGAGCGGCCGACGCGGAATCTCGCGGCCTACGATGCTTTTCTCCGCGGCGAGCGGCTCTCCCATCGCGTCGGCGTGACCGACGTGAGCGCGCTCCAGCAGGCGGTCCCGGCCTACGAGGAGGCGGTCGCCCTCGATTCCAGCTTCGCGCTCGCGTGGGCTCAGCTGTCACGGGCCCACTCTACGATCTACGTGAACAGCGCCCGGCCGCTGGAGGACGCGGAGCGTGCCCGCAGTGCGGCCGAACGCGCGATCGCGCTCGGCCCGGGCGTACCCCAGGCGTACTTCGCCAAGGCGCTCTATCTCAGCGCAATCCGCTTGGAGCACGCCCGCGCGCTCGAAGAGGTGGCCCGCGGCCGGCGGCTCGCCCCGGGCGACGCCGAGCTGCTCTCGATGGCGGGACTGGCGGAGCAGCAGCTGGGCCGCTGGGAGGCGGCGGTCGCGCACTTTCGAGAGGCCCAGTCGCTGGATCCGCGTTCGCTGGCAACCGCCCGGCGGCTGGGGCGGGTACTGCTCTGGCTCCGACGGTACCCCGAGGCGCGAGAGGCCTGCGACTACGCGCTCCGCCTCAGCAGCGCCTCCCCCGACGTGCTGGACATGAAGCTGATGACGTTTCTCGGCCAGGGTGATCTGGCAGGGGCGCGTGCGGCCCTTCGCGACGCTGCGCCGGAGCCCGAGCCCACCCGCCGCATCGCTCACCTGGCGCGATTCTTCTATCTGTTCTGGATGCTCGAGGACGAAGACCAGCGCCTCCTCCTGCGGCTCACCCCTGGAGCGTTCGACGACGACCGGGGTGCGTGGGGGCTGACCCTGGCGCGGACCCACGCCTTGCGGGGCGACACTGCCGCCGCACGAGTCTACGCCGATTCCGCCCGGATCGCGCTCCAGCGCCAGGTCGTCGCCAACCCGCGGGATGCCTTCGTCCGCGCGAATCTCGGTGTGGCGCTCGCCATGTCCGGGCGCCGCGCTGACGCAGTGCGCGAGGGCGAGCAGGCGTTGAAGCTGGAACCGATCGCGACCAACGGCATCACCGGCCCACTAGCTCAATTCAGCCTGGTGCACACGTACGTGATTCTGGGCGATCAGGACGCGGCGCTCGCCCGGCTCGAGCCCTTGCTCCGGATCCCCTTCTACGTGTCGCCCGCCTGGCTCCGGATCGACCCCACGTTCACGCCGCTTCGGAACCATCCGCGGTTCAGGGAGCTGATGACGGGGAAATAGGCGCCTCCGGGGCTGGATTCGATTGAGCTTGCGCCCGAGGACGGGCCCTCGAAACCGACGAAATCGCATTTCCTGATCAGTTGTCCCTCCTGGGCTCGAACCAGGAGTCTCCTGATCCAGAGCGCCAAGTTAACCTGTTGAAATCCAGTAACTTGCAACAGTAAAACGCGAGGTCGAATGCGGCGACCGGCCGCGACTCCGGCCATCAGGAGCCTGGCGAGGCTGTTCCTAGCACGACACCCTGAGCCCGCGCGGGCAGCCGCGCCTCTTATCTCTCTAGGAATGTCAGGTCCCTCTACGAATGTCAGGTCGCTACCACACTCGTCGCTCGTCCTCTGACCACGGGTACAACCCGCGTCGCGTCGTCCACGATGAGCCGAAGGTCCCCGTTTGACTGGACCAGCACGTTGAGGAGGTCGTAGGTCCCCCCGCTAGCGACTTCCAGGCCCTCGACGATCACGTCGGTCGGCAGCGGGCCCCCGTCGCCTGGGATCGTCACCTTCCGCACGCGGATCGGCCCCATCGTGCAAAAGAAAAGCTCGCCCTTGCCTTTGTGCCGTGCCGTGAACCAGTCGCGGGCCATGGCCATCACTCCGACGCCGGGCAGGTCTGCCCTGATCTCCTGGCCATGCTGGACCTCCGCCTGTGCCATCCGCTCCCTGAGCCGATAGGCCTGGGAGTGGGCAGTGACGCGTGTTTCCATACCTTACCTCACCCCTTGCAATGCCTGAACGCCCTAATGCAATCGCCGAGCTAGCCGGAGCAGCTCGGCGATCTTGTAGTCCCTCGTACCGTCGGATCAGTGGCGCGGGAGAGGCGAGGACCCGTAGCTTTGCGGCCCCGGCTTTCGCCGGGTGTGCCTTTCTCAAGGCTAGTGAGTCTACGTTACGCGGTGGTCCGCAAGACGTCAAGAAGAGTCCGTCAGCGCCGTTTCGGACCTCAGCGACCACAAGCCGTGGCTGTTCGGAGGATCGACGAGCGCGCGTAGATTGAGCGAACGGGTGAATCGACCGCGGGGAACTGATGCGTTTGTCGTGTGCAAGTCCGGCTGCAGTCGCCCGGTACGCCGACAAAGGCAGAGTGCTCGGCGGCTTCCCCCTCTATCTCTTGAACCGCGCCGCTTCCTCCGAGCCGCCGGTGACGTCGCCGGCGCTGTAGGAATGCGCCCCCGCCCCGGCGAGGTGCCCGCTGGCGACAATCAAGTATTCCTCGCGAATGGGACGCCCCTCGAACCAGCATTCCAGAATCTCGCGCACCCCGGCCGCGTAGCGCGCCTGGGCCGACAGACTGGTACCGGACACGTGCGGTGTCATCCCGTGGTGCGGCATGGTCCGCCAGGGGTGATCCTTCGGGGCCGGCTGCGGAAACCAGACGTCGCCCGCGTACCCGGCGAGCCGCCCGCTCTCGAGCGCCCGCGCGACCGCATCGCGGTCGCAAATCTTGCCTCGCGCGGTATTCACCAGATAGGCGCCGCGCTTCATCTGGGCGATGAGCGCGTCATTGAACAGATGCTCGGTCTCCGGATGCAGCGGGGTATTGATCGTGACCACATCACAGACCCGCACCAGCGACTCGGCGCTGGGGTGGAAGGTCAGGTTGAGCTCTTGCTCGACCCTGGCCGCGAGCCGATGCCGATCGGTGTAGTGCAACGTGACATCGAAGGGCTGGAGCCGGCGCAGCACCGCCGTGCCGATGCGTCCGGCGCCTACCGTGCCGACCCCCATCCCTTCCAGATCGTAAGACCGGGACACGCAGTCCGCGATGTTCCAGCCGCCGTCGACCACCCACTGATACGACGGGATGTAATTGCGCACCAGTGCCAGGATCATCATCACGACGTGCTCGGCCACGCTGATGCTGTTGCAATACGTGACCTCGGCGACCGTAATCCCGTGCTCGATGGCGGCCTGCAGATCGACGTGATCCGACCCAATCCCCGCCGTGATCGCGAGCTTCAGCCTCGGCGCTTTGGCAATGCGTTCCTTGGTGAGGTAGGCCGGCCAGAACGGCTGCGAGATCACGATCTCGGCATCCGGCAGCTCGCGCTCAAAGACCGGGTTCGCCCCGTCCTTGTCGGCAGTGACGACCAGCGTGTGGCCTCGCCCTTCGAGAAACGTCCGAAGACCGAGTTCTCCCGAAACGCTCCCCAAGAGCTGCCCCGGCGTAAAGTCCACCTGCTCGGGCGTCGGCAATGTTTGGCCACCGGGATAGTGTTGCAGCTTGGGGATCTCGTCCCGGGCATATGACTGCGGGTATCCCGTGACGGGATCATCATAGAGCACGCATACGACCTTGACCATTTCTTCCTCCAGTTGATAATTGGAGAACGCTTGGCTCGGCTGAATGATCCGCGCTGGCGGGCATGCCGGGCCTGCGCTCAGGGGGTCTGGGCCCAACAGCCCGCATGCTGCAGCTCCTGCGGAGTCTGGGCAGCCCGCATCCAGGCGCTACTGCCTCTGGTGACCGTCTAACGCGCCCGCGCATAGGCTGACGGAGGCCGCGCCCCGGATCGCGCGAGTAGCGGCTGACGTCCTGGACTCCGCGACAGGAGTTTCTCGCCCACACTCTAATGCGAGGGCGCATGAGGACGGAGGTGAAGGATCATGGTCACCCGACAGCAGCTCTCAGTGACAATGGGCAACGCGCCAGGGACGCTGGCGATCATGGGCGACGCCCTCGCCGCGAAGAACGTCAACATCCTCGCTCTCATGTCGATCGAACATGAGGGACGGAGTCTCATCCGGATGATCGTCGATAACGTAGCGGTTGCGAAGAAGGCCTTGCAGGCAATCGGGTACGCCTACACCGAGGAGCAAGTGCTCGCCACGAAGCTGCCTAATCGACCGGGGACGCTCGCAACCATCGCGAAGCGGCTCGGCGACGCTGGCGTCAACATCGACTACGCTTACCTTGGCGCGGAATCCAGATCATTGCAGCAGCTCGTCGTGCTCTCGGTGTCCGACCCGGACCGCGCAAAGCGGCTGCTCAAGTGAGTGCCGCCGCTTAGGGACGCCAGATGCGCGGGGCGAGGCCTGAAGTGGAGGGGTAGAACCTG
The DNA here is from genome assembly GCA_050733355.1 of Gemmatimonadales bacterium. Taxonomy (GTDB): domain Bacteria; phylum Gemmatimonadota; class Gemmatimonadetes; order Gemmatimonadales; family GWC2-71-9; genus DASQPE01. The sequence continues at coordinate 7,893 of JBOHSY010000419.1, forward strand.
AGAGGCGACCCCCCCGAGCCCCCTCCCCCCGACGTCGCCGTGAGCTCAAGGCCCTCGAGGTCTGAGGGGAGGACAGCAGCTCCGCCCAGCAACCGGACGGGCCGCCGGGGCTCATGTCGCTCGAGCTACACTCTTCGCCGGTCGGCTCGTTGAGCGGCGCGGACCCGAAAGGTTACCACGATCGTGGCCAGATGCTGGGTGGCACGAGCGGCGCCGCTACCTCTTCGGCCCACCCGGCGGATGTTCGCTCTTGAACACGTCGCGGTTCTTCGCGGTGTACGACGCCCAGTCGGGCGGGACCTCCTCCTCGGTGAAGATCGCCGTCACTGGGCACTCGGGCACGCAGGCACCGCAGTCGATGCACTCGTCGGGGTGGATGTAGAGCTGGTCCTCCCCCTCGTAGATGCAGTCCACCGGGCACACGTCCACACAAGACCGGTCCTTGACGCCAATACAGGGTTCGGCAATCACGTATGTCATGTAGCTGGGCCTCCGGAGCAGGTCGCCGCTCAGCCTTGGGTGGGCGGCACACTGCTGTTCCAGGTATCGCGGTACAGCTTCCACTGGCCGCCTTCCGGCCGCCAGATGACGAGGTACTTGCCGCAATCGAGGATCCGGCCGCCGTCCCCCTCCAGGGTGTAGCGACCGACCTCAATGGCGACCTCACCCTGGCGCTCGAGCTGGATCGTCTCGAGGCGGGCCGCCCGAATTCCCAGCCCGATGGCCCTGCGCCAGAAGGCCTCGATCGCAGGCTGGTCGCTGACGAAGTCGCCTCCGGGTGGGAGCAGCCAGGCATCGGTGGTGTAGGCGGCGGCGACGGCAGCGGCATCGCCCCCCGCGAAAGCGGCCACGAAGCGCTGATTGGCGGCCGTGATCTGGCCTCGGAGGTCCGGGGAAGTGACAGGGCGAGTCATGGCGGGGTGCCTCGACAATCGAAAGGACGCGGCGAAGTGACCGCGGACCTGATTCTCAAGTATACCACAACGGCGTTTCGCCGGGTGATGGCGCGGTTTGGTGCGTCGCTGCCGCGAGGGGTGCCGCCGCGAGAGCGGCGGGCGCGGCGACGTCTCCGCTGCCGCAGATAAAAGGTCGAGGCTCGTCCGCGCTCCCGGCGTTTCAAGTCCGATAGCCGCCGTCTCCTTGGGGCTCACGAACGGCGCCGCGCCCCGAGCCGACGAGCGCAAGCGCCCAAGATGCGCTGATACACCCCTGGATTGACGATCCGGTCGGGCTCGGCCCACCGCTCGTAGGCGACCATCAGCCCCGCGGCAAGGCTCGGCGAGCGTGAGACGCCGACCAGGCAGTGCACGACGATGCGACGCGCCGCCGAGTGACGCTCGACGAACTCGATGACCTGGTCCGCCTGCGTCTCCGTGATGCTGCGGCCGCGCTCCTCCCAACCCGGTTCTGGGTCGTCATCGAACTCCAGGGAGAGCACGGCGAGGAACTTCGAGCTGACGTCCGGCAGAGGGGCAGCGAGGTCGCGGATTGAAATGCACACCTCGCGCTCCCCAGGTTCATACGCCTCCGCGGACGCCTGGCCCATCCAGATCACCTCAGGCAGCACGCCGCCGCTCTCCCTGTCGTGGAGCGGAGCATTGCCCCGGCCAGCGCGCTCAGGCGCGCCACCGGCCCAACTGGGCGTCCGCCCCGGTAGAATTCAGTATACTCCAAGACTTCTCTGCCCGGGCCTGCCGTTGAATCCTGTCTCGTACAAGGGCTTCGCCATCACGGCGCATCATCGATTGGGCGAGTGCGGAATTGCTCAGTCGATGACTTCTCCTGAGACTGATGCCCAACCCGCGCTGGTAGCTGCCGGGCTGAAGCGCGATATCGACCTCGCGACGTCGGTCCGGACATTGCTTCAAACCCCAGAGTCGTCGCTGGACATCTGAGGAGATTTGCGTTTGTCGAACGGAAAGCCACCAGCTCTTCGTTGAAGAGCCGGGGCTCACGGGATTCCTTCAGGATCCTACCCTGAGCGGCACGGCGACCGAGGCGGAAGTCGAGTTTGTGAAGCGGCGCAACTCAAGGACAGGCGGCCGACTCCCCTGTACTATTACCGGGAGTTACAGAACCTCAGAGACCGGCTCCACTTTCGCACCCCGAGTGAGCAGAGTGGCCAGGCTGGGAGAGGCCAAAGGTCCCTCGACGGCTTGGCCCGGGCTTACTTGGGGCGGGAGCTCCCCTCCCGACCAGACCCCCGGGGTTGCTGCGCTCCTTCTCTTTATTATTCGGCTACCACTACCGCATTATTCGGCTACGACGACCGCACTTCGAGAGAGCGCGGCAGTGCTTGAGCTACCACGGGGTCACCAGGACTTCGATCCATGACCGTGCCGGTGAAGGTGATCGCCAAGCCGGTTGACGAGACCCACTGCACCCTTGTCTTGAGTCAGCCGGTACGACAGTCGGGCGTCCGCGGATACTCGGCTATGGACGAGGCGGCGGATTCTCCCGTCGCGCAGGCCGTCCTGGGGGTGCCGTGGGTCTGCGAGGTCATCGTCGCGGGGGACCAGTTGACGGTCAGCAAGAGAGATGGAAGCCCCCCGTGGAGCGCGCTCGCAGCGCAGTTGCGCTACGCTGTGCGCACCGCCCTGGAGCAGGCCGAGGCGCCGCCAGCGGGAGCGGGCAGCAGGCCCGAGGATGACGGCGCCATGTTCGACGTAGCTAGCGACATCTTCCGAACGCAGATCAACCCGTGGGTCGCCCAGCACGGCGGCAAGGTCGAGTTGATCGATGTGCAGGAGGCAACGGTCGTGCTGCGCATGACGGGGGGATGCCACGGGTGCGGGATGGCGAGCGTCACGCTGAGGCAGGGGATCGAGGCCTCGCTTAGGCGCGCGATTCCCTCGCTGAAAGGCATCAAGGACATCACGGACCACGCCACGGGCACCAGTCCGTACTTCAGATCTTAGAGCTCGAGCGCATCAGCCTAACCGACCAGCTCTCGTGACAGCTGTCGAGGAAACGGATGGTGATGTTCGTTCAGCTACCGCTCTCGACTCGCGCGGCGGCCGGGTTTTGCGGGGACACTCGCGTCTTCACGAAGTGGCCAACCCGGCTCGAGCACTGGGACTGTCCGAATGGCAACCCAGGTACCCGCTGCGTCAGGCCGCTCTCAGCTAACTGGGTTGCATCCAGCTGTTAGGCAACGCAGGCGGTGGCGCCATAGTGCGGAGAGCCCCAGACTGCGGAGAGCCCCAGACTAGGGAAGGGCGGCCAGGCTGCGCACTCGCTGGCGCCATCTCGCGCTGGCGATACCGAGCGGCTGCCGAATCGAACCGGGGGTGCGGCGCCATATGATCGCCCGTCGTAATACGCTTGCGCAGGCACTTGATGAGCTCGAAGCCGGAGCACTGGCGGGCGCCTCGGCCATAGTCGTGAGCCGCGGCTCGTGGGAGGCACTCTCGGCCAATGAACGCGATGCCTATCGCAGCCGAGCCGAACGAATCGGGATCGAGCTGTCGGCGGACGAGGCGATGTCGGGCCATTTCGTCGAGGTGCGCGGAGGAGATGACGCTCCGCCGCTTTCCACGGAGCATCACATGT
>JBOHSY010000420.1:0-9683 GCA_050733355.1 Gemmatimonadales bacterium
GTGCTCAAGATCGCCCGGACGATTGCCGACCTCGCCGGTGCCGATGAGGTCGGCGCCGACCAGGTCGCCGAAGCCATCCAGTACCGGAGCCTCGACCGCCGGCACGCGGCCGCGCCGGCCTGACGGCAGCCTCGTGGAGGTGCTGGCGGCCGACCTCGGCCCCAAGCGGATCACGGTCAACTCCGTCATGCCGGGCGCGACCCGCACCGAGTTGATCAAGGACGCGCCGCAGAGCGAACTCGATCGCATCGCCGCCGGCTCGCCGTTGGGACGCTCGGGCGGGCCTGACGAGATCGCCGACGTCGTCGCCTTCCTGGTTTCGGATCAACCGCCGCGCGTCACCCGTTTGCCGCGGTCGGTGGGACGTGAGCGCCGCCGCCACGGCGTCCGGCGCCTCGCGAGCGGGAAAGTGGCCGACGGCGTCGAGCACCACGCGGTGGTACGGACCGCTGAACCACCGCGCCTGGCCCTCGGACGTGGAGCGAGCGTCGCATCGGTCGTCTCCGCCCTGGATCATCAGCGTCGGGACGGTGATCGTCCCGGCCGTGCGCAGTCGCTTCTCGAGGCGCCGTAGCGCGGGTCGGATGGCTCCGGCCGCCAGCGTGCGCGGTAGGCGTGGAGCGTGACGTCGACCCAATCGGGATTCTCGAAGCTGCGCGCCGTCGCGTCGAACTCGGCGTCGTCGAACCAGCCCGCCGGACTCCAGGTGTCCCACAGCAGGCGGGCGACGCCCTGCGGGTCTCCGCGAACCGCCGCCGCACCCGCGCCGACGCACAGGAACCACTGGTACCAGAAGAGGCGGGACTGCGCGAACGACGGCGTGGTGAACGCTCCCGCCCGGCTGGTACGCGAGCCAGAGCGCCGCGGCGGCGACCACGCGGTCGGGGAACAGCGCGGCGAGCGTGTAGGCGGTGCGCGCGCCCCGGTCGTGGCCGACGACGGCGAACCGGGTGATGCCAAGCACCTCCATCAGTGCGAGCGCGTCGTGCGCGAGAGCGACACCGCGCCCGTCGCGCGGCGTCTCGGGCAACCGAAATCGCGTCGGGCCGAAGCCACGCAGGTACGGCGCGACCGTGCGGAACCCAGCCGCATGCAGCCGTGGGGCGACACCCCGCCACCCCGGACGTCGTCCGGCCAGCCGTGGAGAAGGAGGACGACGGGCGCATCAGCCGGGCCGTGAGTTTCGTACGCGATGTCGAGGAGATTGGTGACTGCGTGCTGCATGCTCACTCCGTGAATGGGCCGCGTCGCAGCCACGCGTTCGCCCTCCGGGCGCCGTCGAGAAAACCACGTTTGTTGCAGGCGCTCTGCGTCGCGACTCCGATTCTGCTTGCAGAAAATAGGTGGCTTGTGCCACAACAGCTTGGGGTACTGAAACAGGGGCCCGTGGCCACGCGATGAAGGACCTACGACATCCTGTTCCCGGCCGGATGCACCTTGCCTGTAAGAAGGCCACCATCATCCAGGCGAAAGGTGGCTGACTCGTCCGCCGCCGTCACATGGAAGTGCGGGGGTGTGGGCCGACATAGTCCGCAGCCCGAATACGCGAAACGGGGGCGCTACCCGTACGGGATGGGGGATCCGCGTTGACTGTTCTATTCCTGGCCCCTGCCGGGCCCACCCGACTTGCCTCGATGCGGGGGGCCGGCGATACTAGGGCCAAACCACCAGATTCGTTTCGAACCCTAGCCTCGCGGAAAGGTGTGCCGGTGCATACGCCCCAGGCGATCGTGGGCCAGGCTGGATCACCCTGCGACCTGCGCCGCCACTCAGTCTTCCTCGAAACCGCTGAAGGCAACTGCGGCCCCTCCGGCGACATCGCGCTTGCGGTCTACGTCGTTGCGCGACTGATCGACCGCCTGCTCGGCGCCGACGCCGACAAGCAGCGGGCGCTGGACCACCAGGTGGAGGCGGCGCGACGTCACGTCGGACAGTTGCGGGCGAGCAACTCCGAGGTCGCGCGCCTACGCCGGCTGGTCGATATCGCGGCCCGCGGCAGGGCGGGCATCCCGTCATTGCGGACGGCTCTCATCGCCTACGCATCGTTTCTCGAGCATCAAGGGCGCCTCGCCGAAGCGCTCGACATCTCCGAGCTCGCGGCCCGGAGCTACGGCGACACGATTCGCCCAGCCGAACTCGCCGCGTGCGCTCTCGTCACCGGCAGGCTCAACCGACTCCTCGCGCGCTGGGACGCCGCGAGCGCGTGCTACGCCGCGGCTGAGCAAGCGGGCCGCGAGGCCGGCGACGCTGTCCTCGGCCTCCGCGGCCGACTCGGTCAGGGGGCCGTGCTGCGGGGCAGGGGAAACCTGCGGGCGGCCCAGACGATCGCCGAAGAGGTGCAGCGGGACGCGGCGCGGTCGGGCCTCGCAGAGGCGGAGGCGATGGCCTACGCCGATCTGGGGTCGGCGTTTTGGCAGCAGGGTCGCCGTCTCGAAGCCCTTGCCGCCAACTATCGTGCGTTCGAGCTGACCCGCGATCCGGGCCGGCGCATGCGAGCGCTCGGTGACGTCGGCATCGGCTTGGCCGAGATCGGAGCGCACGACGCTGCGAGAAACGCATTCGGCATCGTGGTGGCGTCGAGTGCGAAGTTCGGGGTCCGTCTCAATGCCGTGCTTGAGCTCATGGACCTCGAATCACAGGCCGGGAACCGAGCCGGGTTCGAGAGGTTCCACGCCACCGCCAAATCCGCGCACAGCCGCATGCCGCCGAGCATGGCAGTCGACTTCCACTGTAAAGCCGGCGTGGGATTCGCCCGCTTTGGAGAGTTCGACCGCGCCCGGGACGCGCTGACCGCTGGCCTCGGGCTCGCGGAGGGGAATCGGCTCAACGCGTGGACTTTCCGACTCGAACGGGTACTAGCGAATCTCAGCGGCTGCGCCACGAGCGATCTCGAATCCACCGGCGGATCGACGCTCCGCGGAGCGCCGGTCGTCGAGCAGGTGGCAACCAGCCTCCGCGCGTACGCTGCGCTGGCTTCGGCTTCCGCCTAGTTGTCCGCGCCTTGAGTCTCCGAGAAACTGGCCTGCGGTTCTTCCGACGGTCCGGTGGCATCGGTGCGAGTGCACGCGGCCGAGAGCGCCGTGCCGGCGGCGAGGACCGCGAGCACGAGGCGACGAGTCGTGGAGCGAGACATTGGAGCCTCCTGAGGGTGGCGGTGCGCTTGATGACCGCCGCCAATCTGAAGGCCCACACCCGACGGTTTAAGAACCCATTTGCGACACGGACATCCTCACCTGCGACATCTCCTCGCGGCTGTGCCTGCAGCAAGGCTAGCTCGGCTTCAAGCCCTCGATGTGCAGCGGTATCACTGGATCTGGGCGCAGAGCTGGGACGAGGCCGTCGTCGCGATTCGCAGGCGCCCGGTGGAGATGGCGGTGGTCGATCCCCTTCTCGGGGGACAACCCCGGGCCCACGAGATCGAGCGCCTGCGACTCCTCTTTCCCTCGTTGCCGCTACTGGCCTACACTGAACTGACGCGGTCTACGGCGGGGATCCTGCTGCGCCTGGGCCGCGCGGGCATACGGCAGGCAATATTCCAGCGCTTTGATGACGCGCCGGATTCGCTTCGCGAGGCGATCCGGACCGAGCTGGAGCAGAGCGCCTTGCAGGAGGTGATGCAGGCGCTTGACGCGAGACTGCGGGAGCTGTCGCATCCGATGCGCGAGGCGCTAACGGCCATGCTGCACGATTGCGGAACCGGAGCAACCGTCACCGAGCTGGCCAAGCGGGCCCACCTCACGCGAAGGACCTGCGAGCGATGGTTCGTGAAGCTCCAGCTGCCATCTCCGAGAGTCGTGCTGACCCTCCTCCGGTTGCTGTACGCTCACCGCTTGCTCCAGGACCCGGGGTACACGGTGGACGACGTGGCGCTTCGCCTCGGCTATGGAAAGACCAACACGCTGCAGGTGCATCTCCGGTCGGTGTTCGGGCAAACCGCCGGTGAGCTCCGTGTTACCATGTCCGCCGACGAGGCGGTCGCAAGGGTTTCTCACCGCTACTTCCGGCAGCTTCAACGGGTCGCCTCCTAGCTTTTTGCCCCTCGCAGTTTCGAATTGCAACATCCTGTCGCAAATGGGTACCTGCCTGGCGCATTCGGGGCCTGAGACAGCCGCCGCATCTGGCATATCGTGACCGCATGGCTGTCGCTCACGTCCGCCGGCCGACGCCCTTGCTCGGACGTTCCACGACCCAAAGGGGGGCACGAGCCAGGGCGGCCGTCCTCACTTCCGCGCTGGTAGCGTCGATTGCTGCCTGTGTGCCGGGCGCTGCGGGCGACAGCGCCGGAGCGGCAGCGGCCGACGCCGCCTGGCGGGACGGCCCGCGCGACAGCGCGCGCGCCGTCGCACTTGCTTGCGAGCTGGCTCGAGATTTCCCCGGCGCCTTGAGCGCTGGCTCGTGCCACCTCGAGGCGTACGAGGACGCTCCTGCAGAGTACGTCTTGCGGCTCCGCGAAACGCACGACCGGGCTTCAGACCGCGTCAGTTATTCGCGATCTGAAGTGCGGCTGAGCAAGGATGGAAAGTCGGCAACACTCGTTCGGCTTCCCGAGCCCTGAGGACTTGAGGGGTGAGCAACTGGACTGGGCGGGTTTTGCTCGTCGACGCCGATGAGTCAACGCGAAACGTGCTGCACGGCGCGCTACAGTTACTCGGGTACGACGTGCTCGGAGCCGCGTCCGCTGACGAGGCCCTCGGGATCATCGAGCGCCAAACGATTTCGTGTATAGTCGCGGACGTGCCGTCCCCAGCACTCAGCGGCCGCGATCTTATTCGTCGCGCGCTGGAGGTCGACCCGACCATCGCCGTTCTAGTGCTGACAGCTGAGAACGACGCCGAGTACGCCGTGCTGTGCAGTCAACAGGGGGCGGTTGACTACCTGCTCAAGCCGGTGGCGGCCCCGCTGCTCGCCGGCGCTATTCAACGAGCGTTGGAGCGCCGCAGTGGACTCATCGCGCAAGCCGAGGCCCAACGGCTTCTCAACGAGGAGGTCTCGCGGCTCACGGTTGAGCTGCGGCAGGAGCAGGCCCGCGCGGAGCGCCTGAGCGTCGCCGCGCTCGGGTCGCTGGTGTATATGATGGAGACCCAAGATCGCTTTCTCGCCGGGCACTCCCTCCGGGTCGCTCAGATGGCGGCCGCGATGGCCGCCGAGATGGGAAAGAGCGAGGAAGAAATCGAGAGCGTGCGCCTCGCGGGCCGTTTGCATGACATCGGCATGCTGTGCATCGGGGAGGGCATTCTTTCCAAGCAGGGATCACTGACACCGGAAGAGTTTGAGCGGGTCAAGCAGCACGTGGTCATCGGGTCCGAGATTCTCTCACGCCTACCGAACCTGGAGACGGTAACTGGCTTCGTTCGCGGGCATCACGAGCGGTGTGACGGCGGCGGGTATCCGGACGGGCTCGTGGGCGAGCGAGTCCCGTGGGGTGCGAGACTCATCGGTGCGGCCGAGATCTACGATGCGCTAACCACGGCGAGGCCGTACCGAGAGACGACCTCCCCGCAAGAGGCCCTGAAGCACATGCAGGATATGGCGGGCAAGGTGCTGAGTCCCGAGGCGCTCGAGGCACTGGCGACGCTCGTGCGAGGGAATCGGGCGCTCATCTTCATCGACGGCGAGCAAGAGTCCGCCATTGGCCGGATCGAGAGCCATACAGGGATGGGAGGTGTGTAGTCGGCGGGGCGTCGATGGGAACCTTCGGCACCCTCCCGCAGTGCTCAATCCAGCAGTGCTCAATTTCATCGGCTTCTTTGCTCCTCCCGTCGTTGCACCCCACCGGCCGTTGCTTCGCGCTCCACCGTGGCACGACGCGTGTCAGTCATCGCCCAAGACCTCGCGCAATCGTTCAAACCGAGGGCGGAGCACATGGGGGTTGACGCGAGCCACGGCCAACACCTGGACGAGGCTTTGAAAACGGTCGGGTGCCGTCCGAGCGAGCGGTGCGACTTGAGCGGTGATCTCCGATACAGCGCGTGCGAGCGACGTCGGAGAACCGGCCGCCACGACGGCCGTCCCAGACATGTGAGCCTCGGTGGGAAGGGCTCACACGGTGCAACGCGGCAACACCACCGTCAAGCCTGCGCTGTCGATACAGTGTCGCGCACGTGCCCGCCGATTGCATATTCTTTAGCTGCTCCTGGGCTCAGCGAATCTGCTCGTTTGCGTCCTCGAGCGCGTCGCGGAGCGCAGCATTCTCCGATTTGAGCTGCTCAATCTCGGCTTCGCACTTCGCCGTACCTTCGGGGCTGGCGCCCAGGTGGATGTTGCCGTAACGTGGGCCCCCTTCCGACGCGCAGGTACCCTTGGACCCGCGCCACACAGTGCTCGTCGTAGAGAACGAACCCGCGGTCCGCACCATCACTACGCGCGCACTCCGCGAGGCGGGCTTCGTGGTCCTCGAGGCCGACGACGGCCGCGATGCTCTTGCCGTGCTCTCTCAATCGTTTGCGTCAGTTGATTTGGTTCTTGCCGATGTCCTAATGCCGAGACTGGGGGGTCTCAAGCTCGCGGACGAGCTCGAAGAGAGCCGCCCCGGGTTGCCGATCGTGTTGATGTCAGGTTATCCCGCCGGCGACGCCGACCTGACCTCGCGAGCCGGAACACGGCGGCGATGGATTGGGAAGCCGTTCAGTCCGGATCAATTGCTCCGGATCGTTCGGAGCCTCCTGCCAGGTGGGGGCGGCTGAATCTGCGCCGCGTACAACCTGCCTGACGCAGCAACCAGCGAGGCTGAGGCGGCGACCAGCTCGTGACCGCGATCAACCAGAGGGGCAGTCTGTCAATGACGGCGTAAGGACCGGCCTGTGCGAACTCGGGGCTGTCGCGCGTCTGGACCAACGGGCACGTGCCCCGGTGGCAGTTTTGTCGGAGGTCCCTTATGCGAATCCTGGTGCTGCTTTTGCTCTCGGCGAGTGCTGTGGGCTGCGGTACGCCTCGCCCGCCTCCGCCGCTCGACCCCCCGGTTCCCTTCGGCGACCCACCCGAGGAGCCCCAACCGTCAGCTCGTGATTATCGAGGAGGGGGCGCCACCGCGCAGGACAATCGCTGCCGCGAGCAGGGCCTCGAGCCGAACAGAAAGGATCGGGGCTGCATCGCGCCGTAGAGTCCGGTTGTCTCGCGAGCTTGGCGTCGTCCGGCCGAGAATGGGCTCGCCGACCACGCCAGCCACCGGGTCCGCTCCGATGGCCAGGCGGCTGAGCGGTCGCGCGCAGATCTCCCAGCCAAGCGGTCCAAGCGGCCGCAGGCCATCGCCGCGGATGTGGCCCGGGAGGTTCGTGAGGCGAACGAGGCGCTCGCCCGGGCCCGCACGACATTGGAGCGCGCGGGCACTCTGCCGGCCGCCCTGGACATGGAGCCAGACCCGAGCCTCGCGATCAGTGGGCCAACATTACAGCACACCATAGCTCTCCGCAGCTCTCCGCTCGCAGCCCTCAAGCGTCGCGGCCTCGGCGTCAGGCGGGATTCGACGAAGCCGGGGAGCCGCTGCCGGCGCTCTGGCGGAGAGTTAGGGTGCGGCGGCTCCTTGGTAAGGTCAAACGGCCGGGAGCGAACCGTTCAAGGAAGTCCTGCCTTGCCTCCGCTTCTGCATGCCGGTCGCGTCCCGGCCCGCTCAGAATGTCTTGCTGCTATCGTTTGAGCTCTACCAGGATGAGTTCCAAGCGCTTGGCGTCCAAATTTTCCGGCAAGTGCTCTTCAGCAGGAGTCCAGATCGTTTGCCCGGCCTTGCCGCGGCGCTCCTCGGTCTTTCCATCTGGCGAAGTGAATTTGGCATGGAAGTCGGTCAAGCAAACCAGCACGGCAGCGGGGTGCCCATGCATCACCGACTTCTCGTGGGGGCCGTAGGTGATCCGTAGTGCACGGACTTGATCGTTTTCGATCTCCACTTTGTAGTGCTTGGGATCGACTGCAACCGGGTCTGCGCGAGCTTGGCGTTGAGCCTTGGTGTGGGTAGTCATAGACATTCTCCTTTGCGAGATAGAAACAGCCTACTCCCGACTTCCGGCAAGAATCCCGAACCTATCAAACTGAGCATAATGCGACCGCTGCCAGCGTGACGCTGCCACTGCACGGCAAGTCATCTCGGGTACGGTCAAGTCCTGGCAGTCCGTCGGCGTAAGCATTGGTGAGGCGCGCCGAGCGGGCTGCCAGGTAGCTTCGCCACCGGTCGGAAGACAGTGGTGTGGGCACGGTCGCCAGGTCTGCCTATAGCGGGGGGAGCTGCCCCACATAGACGTGGGAGCTGAGCTACAAGGCGGCAGTGTCGATCACAGCAACGCCCAGCCCCGAGGCGCAGCCCGCATCCGCCTGGACGATGAAGGAGGCCGCCACGTCCAGGCTGCCGGCGGGGAGCCCGGCCCAGCGCTCCGCCATGTTCAGCCGCAGCACATCCTCGTGGATGCTGATCCCGCCCTGCGACCTTCTGATGGCGACGATGCAGAAGTCGGAGCTCCCCGAGGGCTTGGTGCCCGCCCCGAGCTGCACCGGGTGCGTGTGCCAGCCGTCGGGGTTCTGGCGGGAGTCTCGGCCGATGGTCGGGTGGATGACGGCGACGATTCCGTTGCCCGTATCCAGATCGGCCCAGGCGTAGCCGAAAACGGCGACGGAGCTGATGAACTGATCCGCGAAGCGCGGGATCTCCCCGCTCGCATCCACCTGCAGGTGAAGCGAACCGTTTGTCCCGTCGGCGGCGGAAGCGTCCAAGCCCGTGTAGGAGATGCCAGGATCGGGGATCTGAGCCGGCAAGGCAGCAGCGGGAGCGGGGCGGTGTGAGGGCGCGTGGGCCTGGAGGAGAGAGGCTTCGTCCTCCGTGGTGGCCAACGGGAGTTCTGTAGCGGCGCAGGCGCCGCCGAACAGCGCTGCGGTGAGGATGAGACCGGCGCGCGAAGGAACGCGGGAGAGGCGCATCGGACCCTCCTTAGACAAGCCGGAGCAGACGCGCTGGTAGGGCCTTCGTCGGCGCCGGGCCGTCTCGGATACCTGAGTGCTCCGCGGCTTTGCGCGCCGGCCTCGCGGTCGGGGTAGCTCTTCGGGGAGGAGTGGCCAGTGGGCGAGCGGCTACCGAGGGCCAGTGTCACTCCCGCGGCCTGGGTTCTACGCTAGTATTCGCTACTCCGCCGGGCAAGGGTGCTCAGCTCGGCAGACTTCCAACTAGAGAACCAACCCACAAGCGCCCGGGTAGTGGTATACCATCACCAGCGCCTGAGGACCACACCACCAGCATGCCGAACGCCCGGCCATCGGGGACGCTCGCCGAGCTATCTGACGGGCGGCGAGGGGTAGAAGCCCAGCAGGCCGAGGATGCGGGGCAGGTACCGCAGCGCCGGGCTGGTCCGGTTCAGCTCCCAGTTCGTGGCTGTGCAAGGATCGACGCCGAGTTGCTCGGCGACCTCGCGCTGACGGAGGCCAAGATCGAGCCAACGCTTGCGAAGGTGATCTCCTATGGTGGCAAGGACTTGCGGGTAGGAACGCGGCAAGGGCCGCGGGCCCCTCAGGTGGGCACGGCAAAAAGGCAACGCGGGGATGTCCCTGCGGCTACCGGGGAGACCCGGTGCACGAGTGTCGCTGCGAGGATCCGTCGGTGGAACGCTACCTCGCGCGGATCTCCGGCCCGCTGTTGGATCGCATCGATATCCACCTCGCGGTGCCCGGGGTGAGCTACGGCGACCTGGCCGGCGGCGTTCCGGGCG
>JBOHSY010000421.1:0-1934 GCA_050733355.1 Gemmatimonadales bacterium
GCTCCAGGCGCAGCAGACGCTCGGAGAAGTACGACCAGGGACACTTGGCGTACGACTCGATCTGCGTCGGACTCCAGAGGCGGGAATCGCCGAAGGCCTCGGCGAGCCAGGCGCGAAGCCCGGCGTCCTCGATCGAGCCGTTCCACGGGGAAAGCCGGCCGGTGGCGCGCTCGCGCTCGATCGACGCCGCCCGGAAGGCATGCGCGGCCATCGCCGGCGATCGGTACAGCGGCAGCGGGCGCCACCTGGCGGGTTCAGCTCGGCCGGCATCCCGCAGCGCGTCTACGAACGACGACGGGATGGCGTCGGCACCCGCTTCGTCGAGGCTCACGTAGCTGAGCGTCAATGATCCGGTGGCTCCCGCGACCAGCCCGCGGAACAGACCGCGCTCGCGCGCATCCCAGTCGGAAGTGGTATCCAGCGGCAGGCCGGCAGCGTGCAGTGCCTCGCGGTCGCGCTCGCCGAGGAGGAGCGACGACGGCGCTCGCCTGGGGAAACGCCCGGCGTTCATGCCGACCAGGAACACGTGATCGAATGCGCGATGCGACGCCGCCAGGGCTTCGACGACCTGGACGCCTCGGGCCGTCTCCGTCCACACGGCCACGTCGCCCGCGAGCATCGCCCGGAACCGGAGCAGAAACTCGCCGGCCTTCAGCACCCCGTCTGCGCTGGGCCATTGCCGCTCGGCAGCGAGCCAGTCTGCTACGACGGCGCGAAGGCCGCGCCAGCCGAGCAGATCGAGGCGCGCGATATCCCACCGATCGGCCGGCACCCGCATGATTCGCTCTTCCAGGCGCCAGGGATCCCGCTCGAGCCAGTCGGCGAGCCACTCGAGCCAGCCGATGACCGGACGCTCGCCCTCGATCGCGGCCGCCATGGCGGTGAATACCTGAAAACGCTCGGCAGCCCGCTCGACCCACTGGGTGGGGAGCGTCCTGGCGCGCCGCTCGGTTTCGTCCGCCGGCGCCGCTTCGGCCGCACGCGCCTCCGCCAGCAGCCGATCGAGCGCCGCGGTCCAGCCGTCCAGCCCCGCGACCCGCTCGCGGTACCCGATGAAGTTGACGACCCGGCCATCAACGTCACCGGCGAAGTACGGCTGTGAGCCCAGCTCGGCCAGCCCGTGACGGGTCCAACCTTCCGCTCCTGCTTCGAGCAAGGCGAGCACCGCGCGGACGGCGGGGACTTCACGATAGGCGATCCGGCGGCGGGCCGTGGCCGGCACGCCCGCGGCTGCCAGAGCCCGAATCGCAAAGTCTCCATAGGGCCGCGCATCCCGGGAGACGACGGCGATACGGTGGGGTGACGTGCCGGCGTCGATCAGCGCCCGGACCTTCGAGCTGACAGCCTCCAGCTCGCGATCCACGTCGGGCTCGCTGACCAGCCCTAACCTCCCGGACGGTGCTGAGGCCGGCGCGAACGGCTCGGTGGCAGTCCCGGTGCCGGGGATCCGCTCGATCGAAGAAACCAGCTCCGGCGAGACCGGCAGGTCGCCGGCCAGGTAGAGAACGATGCGATCCAGCGCCGGGGACTCGTTCAGTGCGGAGAGGAGTGGTCGCCAGCCGCCGCGCAGGTCGGCCAGTCCCAGAATCCTGATCTCGCGTCGCCCGCCCAGCCGTTCGGCCAAGCCGGCGGGTGAGGCGCGGACCGCTGTCGCGGTATCGGCCAGCGCATCTCGCCCGTCTCGCAATCCGAGGCGCTCCAGCTCGCCGGCGTAGGCCCCATACAGGCGTACCAGGTCGGCGTCCCGATCCCTCTCGAACTTCTCGCGCTCCCCCAAGGAGGCCACGGCCGCGGCGTACGCATCCGGCGTCACCGCTTCGGAGCGGAGCTCACCGAAGAGCTGCTCCACGGCTCCGAGGAAGTCGCTTTCGCGGTCTCGGAAGGTTGGGCCGGCTCCAGCACGAATGATGCTACCCAGCAGAGCGGCCCGCTCG
>JBOHSY010000422.1:0-3809 GCA_050733355.1 Gemmatimonadales bacterium
GCGCTCGGCCAGCTCCCGATCCCGGTCGAGTGCAGCCGTGGCCTCCGCCGCGCGCTCGCGCATGCGACGTCGGTCCAGCTCGAACGTGGCCCGCGCGGCGGGGCCGCGGTCCACTGCCCCCGGCTCGGACTGCGGCGCGGCGTTGTCGCGCTGCGCCGCTTCGGCCGCCTTGGTCAGCTGTGGCTCCGGTTCCGCGCGCTTCGCATCGGCCCGGGCGGGTGCGGGTGCCGGGCTCGCAGGAGGAGGTGGAACAGCGGCACGCGCCAGCTCGGGCTTGGGCTCCGGGGCTGGGGGCACAGCTGGCGCCGGGGCGGGCGCGGATGCGGCCGATTCGGTGCGCGCCGGCGCCGGCCCGGTGGCGTCCGTCAATCCGAGGGTCGGCGTCGAATCGGCGCCCTCGCGCTCCGTAGGGACCGGGGCGGAGGTGAATTCGTCGGGCGAGAGCCTGAGCTCCCCGTCGCTCGGGGAAGGGGCAAACTGGAGATTCGTGACGCCGAGATACCCGGCACCGACCACGACCAGGAATCCCGCGGCCCACGCCATCGCGCGCATACGGCTCCGGCGCACCTCGCGCACGGTGGGGTTCTCGGGAATCAGCACCACCGGGTCGAGCGGTGGCAGCGGCGAGCCCGGGGACGGCGGCATCAGTACCGAATCCGCCACTGCCGAGGCAGAGGCGGCGGCCGCGGGGGCGGCCTGAGGCGCAGCCTGGGGGGCGGCGCGCGGCGCTGCGGCGCCCGGAAGCTGCAGCGCGCTCACCAGCCGCTCGGTCTCGGCGAGCAGCTGCCGCGCCTCGTC
Source organism: Gemmatimonadales bacterium (assembly GCA_050733355.1). GTDB lineage: Bacteria > Gemmatimonadota > Gemmatimonadetes > Gemmatimonadales > GWC2-71-9 > DASQPE01. The sequence goes on from JBOHSY010000422.1 coordinate 799, forward strand.
GAGCCGGGCCGCGCACGTGGGGCAGGTGGCGAAGTGCAGCCGCACTTCGGCCATCGCCTCGGGCGCGAGCTCGCCATCGAGCAGCGCGTGGAGCGTCCCTTCGTCAACGTGCGGCATGCTTCGCCTGGCCTTCCATATCGTGATACGCCTCGACCAGCCGGCGCCGCGCCCGCGCCAGGGTCGTGCCCACGGCGCCTTTCGCGAGGCCGAGCGTCTCGGCGATCTCGTCGTAGTTGAATCCCTCCGCCTTGAGGAGGAGGGCCTCCCGGTCGCGCTCGCCGATCTGCGCGAGCGCGACCCGCACCCGCGCCTGCTGCTCGTTCCGCTCGACCACTTCGTCGGGCGCGGGGCCCTGGGTGTCCAGCTCGCTCTTGAGCAGCTGGAGCCGGCGTCCCTGCCGGACCGCGCGGCGCCCGTCCTCGCGGACGAGGTTGAGCGCCACCGCGAACAGCCACGGCCGCGGGCTGCGGGGCGGAGCGACCACCGCGCGGGCGAACGTCTCCTGCGCGAGGTCCTCTGCCCGATCCCGGTCGCCGGTACGACGATACAGCATGCGGACCAGGGACTCGTGGTACTGCTCGAACAACCGGCCCACATCGCCGTTCATGCAGTGGCTCCCGTCACATCATACCCCCCGAAAAGCGAGGGCGAGGCGCTCCAGCTCACCGCGCCGCCATGCCTTTACACCGGCCGGGGCGATCCGGATGCTGGCGCGACGCCCGGCGACCAGCACCTCGTCACCGGCCCGGAGCCATGCCGCAAGCTCCGGCAGAGCCCGCACCAACGCGAAGTAGGCGTCGGAGAATGGGGCGACCACCGTCACTTGGACGCTATCGTGGTGCGTCGCATCCGTCCATACACCACCCTTCTGCACGAACACCCGACCGGCGACGGTTCGCGCCGCAGAAGTCGGGCCACCTCGGTCGATGCTTGCCTCCGCCCGGCGGGAAACCACGTCCGCGTCGGCGAGGCTCTTCGCCTCCCGCATCTTGGCGCTGGCCTGCGCCCGTTCGAACGCGACGCGCCCGGTCTGGGGCGCCGCCGCTGGCTGGCCCCCGTTGCGCCGCCTGTCCGCGCCGAGCGGCACCGCTCCGCCGGCGATCGCTTCGGGTTCCAGCACGAGGTAGGACGTGTACTCCGTGAGGATGCCGTAGCGGAGCCCGAGGTCGCGGACCTGCACGACCAGCGCGGCCGAGCCGCCCTCGAGCCGGATCTGTCGGGTAAGATCGCCGATCCGGCGGGACGCCCACAGACGGGGAATGAAATCGTTGTCCGGGGCGTGCGCGACGAACTCGCCGCCTACCGAGAACCGCTCGCGCCGGCCGTTGCGCTCGCCGGAAATGGCGACCGCGCCGGCACCGCGGCCGCGATAGCGGCCCAGGATCACCATCTCCTCCCCGTGGAAGAGATCGGGCAGGCGGCCGGGGGCCAGGTCGACGAGATCCACCGGCGCGCGGTCGATCCGCAGATCGAGGAGCGCCGGATGGCGGATCTTGGCTGCGAGCGTGCCCAGCGCCGCCTCGACGCTCGCGCCGGGGGCGACGTATTCCGCGCTGCCACGTCCCTCCGCGGCGAGCCGGTCGAGCAGGTAGGTGTTGACGTCGTGGCCGAGGCCGACCGTGAAGATGCGGCGGTCCCCGCGGCGGGCCGCGGCGTTCGCCGCGATCCGGTCGGGCATCTGCTCGCCGACCGAGGGCAGCCCATCGGTGATGAAGAGGACGAGCGCGAGCCGGCCGGCATCGTCATCCGTCCGCCCGTCCGCCCGCCCGCCGGGCCATCCGAGCGCGGCATCCAGCGCCCCCGCGATGTTCGTCCCGCCCTCCGGAACCATGCCATCTACGAACCGCCGCGCCTCGGCGATGTCGGCGGCTCCGGCGCGGGTGAACCCCGGCCGAAACTCGCGAACGTTCGAGGAGAACGCGATGAGGCGGAAGCGGTCCTGGGGATGGAGTGTTCCCAGCGTCTGGCGAAGCGCGGTCCGGGCCTGCTCCATCTTCGACCCGGACATCGAGCCGGACACGTCCACCACCAGCGTGAGATCCCGCGGCAGCGCGGACCCGGCGTCGCCGGGGCCGGGCGCGAGCAGCAGCATGAAGTACCCGTCCTCGCCGCCGGGGGCGTGGGTGAGCAGGCTGCCGCTGACCAGCCCCCGCCGGAGCGGGACCAGGATCTCGACGTCGCCATCGCCGTCGGTCAGAGTGACCTCGAGGCGGCCGCCCTGGCGGCGGCTGTCGAGCCGGTGCGTCGGGGAGTAGGGGGTGCCGAAGCGATCGGCGTCGTCCAGCGTCAGTGTGAAGCCGAATGCGCCCGGTCCCCGCTCGCCCAGCGCATAGCGGAACCGCAGGGCGTCGCCCGCGCGCGAGACGAGCTGCGTGTAGCGGAGCGCCACCTTGCGGGTCTCGCCCGGCTGGATCGGGAACACCTGTGCCCGCACCAACCCGTGCCCGGCCAGCGTGAGGAGCGCCGGGTCCTTTCGGCGGCGGACGATGTCATCGTAGACCCCGCGTGCCTTGCCGGCATCGAGCATCTCGCCGCGGAGCTCCTCCTCGCCCATCCAGAGCGAGAAGTTCTGGAACACCGCCTCGCCCGCGAGCGGGTACAGGTACGATCCCTCCGCGACCAGCGAGCCGTCGTTGCGGAAGCGCTCTTCGACCTCCACGCGAGCCACGCGGTCGGTAAGCCGGATCTGCACGCTGGACGCGGTTCGCGTGACTGGTCCGGATGGGACCGTGCGCTCGCGCGGACGCTCGACCTCGATCCAGCCCTGCGCCGAAAGGGCGGTAGGGGCGGTAAGGGCGGTAAGGGCGGTAAGGGCGGTAAGGGCGGTAAAGAAAGAGAAAAGGCGTGCAAGGCGCTGCATGGGGGTCTCCCGGATTCTGGGTCGCCGGGAGATGCGCGAGCGCCACCCGGTTGCACGCCGCCCTCGCGCCGGTGCCGGAGGGGTGAGCCGGGGCTATCTTTCGGCAGGTCTTCAGGAGATCGCCATGGGCACCGCGACACTCGGCGCGGCC
>JBOHSY010000423.1:0-3487 GCA_050733355.1 Gemmatimonadales bacterium
GCGTCGTCGGGATCGTGCTGGCGGTCGGCGCCGCGGCGCCCGCCGCCACGCCGCGCGACGTGCTCGCGGCGCCGGACGATGAACCGGCGGTCACTGCGCCGGTGCTCCGCACGGCGCGCTGGGTGGCCGACTACTACGCCACACCGATCGGGCTGGCGCTGCGCGCCGTGCTTCCCTCGGTCATGTGGGGCGCGGCGCGCATCGATGCCGAGCGGGCGACCGAGCGGATCCTGGCGCTCGCGGCGGAAGCGCCCTCGCTGCTCGAGCGCGAGCGACTCTTCCAGCGTCGCCGGCGGCAGCGCGAGCTGTACGAGGCGATCGAATCACTCGGCGGGCGCGCGCCCGTGCGCCACGTGGTGGAGCACTTGGGGTTCGGTGCCGGGCTGGTGCGCGCGCTGGTGCGGAGCGGGCTCGCCCGCGTGGAGCTCGCCGAGCGGTTCCGGGATCCCTTCGCCGGCACGCCGGCTGCCGCACCGCCTAGGGATCCGACCCCCGACCAGCAGGCGGCGCTCGCCGCGATCGAATCGCTTCCCGCCGGCCGGGGCGCGCTGCTCTTCGGCGTGACCGGCAGCGGCAAGACCTTCGTCTATCTCGAGGCGGTGCGCCGGGCGCTCGCCGCCGGGCGCGGCGCGATCGTGCTGGTGCCGGAGATCGGCCTCACCCCGCAGACCGTGAGCCGGCTCCGCGGCGCGTTCGGCGACGAAGTGGCCGTGCTGCACAGCGGTCTCTCCGACGGCGAGCGTGCCGACGCCTGGCGGCTGCTCCGGCGCGGCGTGCGCCGGGTCGCGGTAGGAGCGCGCTCCGCGGTGTTCGCCCCGGTCGCCGATCTCGGCATCGTCGTGGTGGACGAGGAGCACGAGGCCAGTTACAAGAACAACGAGGCGCCGCGCTACCATGCCCGCGACGTCGCCGCGGTGCGCGCCAGGCTGGAGGGCGCGCGGCTCGTGCTCGGGAGCGCCACCCCGTCGCTCGAGGCCATGGTGCTCGCCGGGACGCGCTTCGACCTCGTGCGCCTGCCGGCCCGGGTGGGCATGCGGCCGCTGCCGCCGGTTGAGTTGGTGGACCTGCGGGTGGCGCCGAAGGTGCCGGAAACGGCGCCGGTTCCCTGGTCCGAACGGCTCGACGAGGGGATCGCGGCCGCGCTCGAGCGCGGCGAGCAGGCCATCCTGCTCCTCAACCGCCGAGGCTGGGCGTCCTTCCTCCAGTGCGGCGCCTGCGGCGAGGTGCACCGGTGTCCGCGCTGCTCGGTCTCGCTCACCGTGCACCAGGGCCCGGCGGCGCTCCGGTGTCACTACTGCGGACACTCGGAACCGGTCCCGCTCACGTGCACCGCGTGCGGGAATCCGCTGCAGCTGACGCGCGGCGTGGGAACGCAGCAGGTGGAGCGGGTGCTCGCCGAGCGATACCCTCGCGCGCGAGTCGCGCGGATGGATCTCGACTCGACCAGCACGAAGTGGTCGCACCAGCGGATCCTCGGCGCCGTGGAGCGCGGCGAGGTGGACCTGCTGGTCGGCACCCAGATGATCGCGAAGGGGCTCGACTTTCCGAACGTCACGCTGGTCGGCGTAATCGATGCCGACACCGGCCTCTACCTGCCGGATTTTCGCTCCGCCGAGCGGACGTTTCAGCTCCTGGCGCAGGTGGCGGGACGGGCGGGGCGCGGGCCCCGGGGCGGGCGGGTGCTGGTGCAGACCAGGAATCCCCGGCATCCGGCGCTGCTGCACGCGGCACGGCACGACACCGAGGGCTTCCTCGCCGACGAACTGCGCGCGCGGCAGCGGCCGGCGTATCCGCCGACAGTGGCGCTGGCGAACGTGGTCGCGTCGGGCGTCGACGAGCAGGCGGTGGCGCGGCGCGCGGCCGAGCTGGCCGACTGGTGCCAGGCGCTCCTCGCGCGCCATGCGCTCGCGCTGGAGGTGCTCGGGCCCGCGCCGTGCGCGCTCGCCCGGATCAAGGACCGCTGGCGGTGGCACCTGATGCTCCGGGGCGAGGCGCGGGCGCTCGGCCGGCTGCTGCGCTACGCCGCGCGGCGCCTACCCCGCGGCGGCGAGGTGCGCGTGATCATCGACCGCGATCCGAGCTCGGTGCTCTAGCCGCCGAGCGGTCCCACGCGGTCGCGGATCCGCTGCCGCTGTCCCGGCGTGGTCATGTCCGCCGCCACCACTTCCCGAACGATCCGCGCCACGAACGCGTAGCCCCGCGGATCGGCGTTGACCCAGCGCGCCCACTCGAGCTCGTCCACCGCCTCGTGCACGCTGGCGAGCGGGAGCTCGGTCGCCCGGGCAAGGCGCGCGGGCCCGACCCGGTCCTCCAGCACCGCCAGCGCGGCGAGCACTCGCTGCGCCTCGGGCGACAGCCGCCGGTACCCCACGCGCACCGCCGCCCGGACGGCATCGGGCAGATCGCCGGGCAGGGTTTCGCTGAGCGTGCGGAGGGGGTTGGGCCAGGCGCCTTCGACGGTGCCGAGATCGAGCCCCTGCGCGATGGCGTATACCAGCTCGACCGCGAGCAGGGGCAGCCCCGCGGAGTCGCTCGCGAGCCGCCGGGTCAGTCGCTCCGCCGCCGCGGCGTCGTACGAGGGCAGCGCCCAGCGGACCAGTGACGCGAGCGCTTCGCCACTCAGCGGCCCGAGGTGCACCACGCCTCCGTCGACGTCCCGACCCAGCCGCGCGCGAAGCTCCTCGAGCGGCGCCGACGAGGACCGGGGTGGCACCGAGAGCAGCGCGACCAGCGGAACGCTCGCGAGGTCCCGGAGCGCACGGCCGAGCGCCAGCATCGAGGCGTCGTCCAGGTGGTGCGCGTCGTCCACCGAGAGCACCACCGGCTGCTCCTCGGCGCAGGCTCGCAGGATCGCGGTGAACGCGGCCACCGGCGGAGCCGGCTCGGCGTCGCGCGCCGCCGGAAACCGGTCGGCCCACTCAGCGATGTCCCGCGCGAAGGTGGCGAGGGCGGACGCGGGGGCCGCGGCGATGCCCCGTGCGTCGAGGATGCCGGCGCGGGCCAGCGCGGTCAGCCCGCCATGCGGCTCCGCCAGGTCCGCCACGACCGCTCGGACGCCGGCCACGAGCGCGCCGTCGAGGCGCGACCGCGACGCGACCTCGTCCATCAGGCGGGACTTCCCGGTCCCGGCTTCGCCCTCCACGATCGCGAGCAGCGCGCGCGAGCCGCCCGCCGAGGCCTGCAGCAGATCCAGCAGCTTTGCGAGCTCGGTTTCCCGACCCACCAGCGGTGCGCGCCGGGCCGTGCCCGTCTCCGTCGCGGACCGCGCGGCTGGCCGGCCTCGCTCCCGCCTGATTCGTTCGGCGCAGCGCTCCGTCTCCACCTCCGGCGGCGAGCCGGTCGCGTTCCGGAGCTGCTCGACAAACGCGGCGTAGCGGGCGAGCGCAACGCTCCGGTCACCGGAAAGCGCGCGCGCACGCATCGCGGCGCGCACCGCGCGGTCGGAGGTGGGGTCCAGTGCGAGCGCGCGCTCGGCGGGCTCCATCGC
>JBOHSY010000424.1:0-25944 GCA_050733355.1 Gemmatimonadales bacterium
GACGTGACGGCGCTCGACGCCGACCTCCGCCGCGCCCGCGAGGTCCGGGACGCAGCACGGCGCGCTGCCGAGGAGGCCGCGCGCCGCCGCGACGAACAGGAGCAGAAGATCGAGACCTTGCGGCAGGCGCAGGAGCGGCGGAAGCAGATGGTCGAGTTCGTGCGCACTCCCAAGGATGGCGCCACGCTCATGGCCGACATCGACCTCGCCCGGCAGGTGCTCGCGAAGGAAGAGGCGGAGTGGCTTCGAGCCGCGGACGGGTTGGGCCCGCTGGAAGTCAGGGTCGCCGAGGAGGAGCGCCGGTTCGCGGAGATCGAGGCGGTCCAGTCCCCCCGCCGCGAGGCGATCGCGGCGAGCCTGCTGGAGCTTGCCGCCGCCCGCGCCGCCCGCCTGGGGGAGCGGGAGGAGAAGGCCAATCAGCTCGAGCGTACCTTGCGGATGCGGTATGACCGGCTGCGCCGGGCGCGAGCCTCCTCGGTCGTGGTACCGCTCAGCGGCGACGCGTGCGGCGCCTGCTTCACCGCCGTGCCGAGGAACCGGCGCAGCCAGATCCGGGCGGGCGTGCTGCTCGAGGGTTGCGAGGCCTGCGGGGTCATCCTCTACTCGGCCGACCGATGACGGTCGCGACGGCGCTGCCCCTGCGCTGGGTGGTGTGCCCGCCGGCGGACGCCGCGGTGGTCCGCCGGCTCGCGGCCGATCTGTCCCTGCCGGAGCCGCTCGCGGCCATCCTCGTCCAGCGCGGCCACGCCGATGCCGATGCGGCGCGTCGCTTCCTTCGCCCGCCGCTCGCCGACCTTGCCGACCCGCGCTCGCTCGCGGGCATGGTACGCGCCGTCGAGGTCATCGCGGACGCCGTGCGCTCCCGCCGGCGCATCCTGATCCACGGTGATTACGACGTGGACGGGCAGTGCGCCTCCGCGCTCCTCGCCCGCGCGCTCGCCACCGCCGGCGCCGATGCGACCGCCTTCGTCCCGCACCGGCTCCGCGACGGCTACGACTTCGGCGACGCCGGGCTCGCCAAGGCGCGCGAGATCGGCGCGGGACTCATCATCACCTGCGACTGCGGCATCACGGCCCTCGAGCCGGTGCGTCGCGCCCGGGACGCGGGCATGCAGGTCGTGGTAACGGATCACCACCTCCCCGGTGCCGAGCTCCCGCCCGCCGATGCGGTCGTCGATCCGCAGCGCCCCGACGACGTCTCGGGCCTCACCCAGCTCTGCGGCACCGGCCTGGCGTTCAAGCTGGTGCAGGCGCTGGTGCCCGCGCTCGGTCTCCCGCCCAATCTGCCGCTGCATCTGCTCGACCTCGTGGCGCTCGCGACCGTCGCGGACGTGGTGCCGCTCACGGGAGAGAATCGCATCCTGGTGAAGCACGGGCTCAAGCTCCTGCGCGAGAGCCGATGGCCCGGTCTGCGGGCGCTGGTCGAGGCCTGCGGGCTCGACGGCCGGCCGGTGCGCGCGGCGCACTGCGGCTTCATTCTCGGCCCGCGGCTCAATGCGGCCGGGCGCGTCGGCGATGCCGCGGACGGCCTGCGGCTCCTGCTGACCGACGATCCGGCCGAGGCGTCGGCACTCGCGGCGCGGCTCGAGCAGCTCAATGGAGAGCGGCAGCAGCTGGATCAGCGGATGCTCGAGGAGGCGCTCGATCGCGTCGAGCGCGCGGGCGACCTCGAGCCCGGCCTCGTCATCGACGGCGACGGTTGGCATCCGGGCGTGGTGGGCATCGTGGCGAGCCGGGTGGTGGAGCGGTTCGGGCGGCCCACGTTCCTGATCGCCTTCGACGGCGAGATCGGGCGCGGGTCCGGTCGCAGCATCTCCCGCTTCGATCTGCACGCGGCGCTCGGCGAGTGCCACGATCTGCTCGAGCGTTACGGCGGCCACCCCATGGCGGCCGGACTCACCATCCGGCGGGAGCGGCTGGAGGCCTTCCGCGAGCGCTTCGCCGGCGTGGTCCGGCGCACCCTCGCGCCCGAGGATCTCGGGCCGGAACAGCGGGTGGATCTCGAGATCGTGCTTCGCGACGCCACGCCCGAGCTGGAGCGGCTCGCGCGGTACCTCGAGCCCTGCGGGGCGGGGAATCCATCGCCGGTGCTCGGGGCGCGCGGCGTGCGGCTCGCGCGTCGCAGCCTCGTCGGGGCAGGGCACCTCAAGGGCGTGCTCGAGGAGGGCGAGGCGCGGCTCTCGGCGATCGGATTCCAGTGGGCCGACCGCGCCGCCGGTCTGGGTGACGGGCTCGTGGACGCGGCGTTCCGGCTGGAGACCAACGAATGGCAGGGCGTCTCCACGCTGCAGGCCCGCCTTTGCGCGGTCGCGCCTTCGTCGCGCGCCTGCCTGCCGCCGCGCCTGCCCGCCTCGTAAGGTGCGCATCGTCGCCGGCAGGCTCGGCGGCCGGCGGCTGATCGTGCCGCGCGACGCGCGGGTGCGGCCCACCTCCGACCGGGTGCGAGAGTCGTGGATGAGCATCGTCGCGCCCGAGTTGGCCGGCGCGCGCGTCGCCGATCTCTTCGCCGGCAGCGGCGCCCTGGGCCTCGAGGCGCTCTCCCGGGGGGCATTGGCCGCGGACTTCGTGGAGCTGGCGCCAGGCTCGCTCGAGGCGCTGCGCGCCAACATCGCGGCGCTCGGGCTGGGCGAGGTGGCGCGAGTCCACCGGGGCGATGCGGTGCGGTTCGCCGAGCGGCTCGACCCGCTGGCCTACGATCTCGTCTTCGCGGACCCTCCCTACGCCGCCGGCGCCGCCCGGCGGATCGCCGCACTCTTCCGCCGGACTCCCTTCGCGCGCATTCTTTCCATCGAGCACCGCGCCGATCTCGCCCTGCCCGGGGACGACACCCGCCGCTACGGCGACACCGCTCTCACCTTCTTCCGGGCCCCATGACCCGCATCGCGATCTATCCCGGTTCGTTCGACCCGCCCACGCGCGGGCACGAGGACCTGATCCGGCGGAGCCTGGGACTCGCCGACCGCCTGATCGTCGCGGTGGCCACCAACGTCGCCAAGCAGCCGCTGTTCTCGGTCGAGGAGCGGCTCTCGATGCTGCGCGCCATGTGCGATGGCGAGCCGCGCATCACGGTCGAATCGTTCGACGGGCTCCTGGCGGAGCACGCGCGGCGGGTGGGCGCCACGATGGTGCTGCGCGGCCTGCGGGCGGTGAGCGACTTCGAGTACGAGTTCCAGATGGCCCTCATGAACCGGCAGCTCCATCCCTCGCTGGAGACGGTCTTTCTCGTGCCCGCCCTGGACCTCACGTATCTGAGCTCGAGCATGATCCGTGAAGTCGCGCGGTTCGGCGGCGACGTGCGGGCGCACGTGCATCCCGTGGTCGCGGAGGCGCTCCGGCGCCGGTTTGCCACGTGAACTTCCGGGCCGACCTCGGGCGGCGGGCCGCCGAGCGCCGGGCGCGCATCGTCCTGGCCGAAGGCGAGGATCCCAGGGTGCAGGCGGCCGCCGGGCGGCTCCGCGCCGAGGGCATCGCGGAGCCTATCGTCGTAGGCGGACCCGAGGGGATCCAGATCGCCCGCGACCCCCGGCTCCAGCGCGTGGCGAACCACCTGCGGGCGCGCCGCCCGGACCGGGTCCGCGACGGCGTGCACGCCCTCGAGCTGGCCGAAGAGCCGCTCAACTTCGCCGCGAGCCTCGTCGCCCTCGGCGAGGCGGACGGCTGCGTGGGCGGGGCGGTGTCCAGCACGGCCGACGTCATCCGGGCCGCCCTCTGGGCAGTCGGCACCGCACCGGGCGTCAACCTCGCCAGCTCCGCGTTCTACATGGTGCTCCCCGACGGCGGCGTGCTCACGTTCACCGACTGCGCGGTGGTGCCGGACCCGAGTCCGGAGCAGCTTGCCGAAATCGGGCTCGTCGCTGCGCGGGCGCGCTCTCGGCTCGTGGGCGATTCCCCCCGAGTGGCGTTTCTCTCATTCAGCACCCGCGGCAGCGCCGGCGGTCCCGCGGTCGAGCGCGTCCGGCTGGCCGCCGCGCGGTTCCGGCAGCTCGCGCCGGGAATCCCCTCCGATGGAGAGATGCAGGTGGACGCCGCCCTGGCCGCCGAGGTCTGCGAACGGAAGGCGCCCGGTTCGCCGGTGGGGGGCCGAGCCAACGTGCTCGTGTTTCCCGATCTCGACGCCGGCAACATCGGCTACAAGCTGGTCCAGCGGTTGGCCGGGGCCGTGGCGCTCGGTCCGATCCTCCAGGGACTCCGGCGCCCCGTGTCCGACCTTTCCCGCGGCGCGACAGCCGATGATATTGTCGAGGTGACGGCGATGGTGGCGTTGCAAACCGACCGGGCGACCACCTGAGGGAGCTCACGAATGGGCTTTCAGACGACGCAGGACGCCAACGGCGTTACCGTCGTTCGAGTGGAAGGTCAGCTGATCGTAGCTAACCGTCAGGAACTCAAGGACTTGATCGGCAATGCGCTGGACGCCGGCGAGCGCAAGTTCCTGATCGATTTCGCCAGCGCCGGGTACATCGATTCGTCGGGGCTCGGGGCGCTGGTGGCGCTCTCCCGGAGAGTGCGGGACGCCGGCGGCGAGCTGCGGCTCTCCGGGTTGAACGAAGACCTCCGCTCGCTGTTCGAGCTGACCAAGCTCGACACGCTGTTCGCGATCGCGGATACACCCGAGCAGGCGCTCGCCAACTTTTAGGCCATTCGCGATGACCACCGCCGCCCTGCAGCTGGTCGTCCGCCGCACTCCCGCGCCCCCCTACGCTCATGGCGGGGCACGGGTGTTCTTCACGATGCCGAGCAACGTGGACTGCATCGAGCACGCGGTAAGCCTCGTTGCCCGTCACTGTCTTGCCGGCGTTCCCGCCGGCGCGCGGCTCCGGTTCCGGCTCCAGGTCGCCGTCGCCGAGGCACTGGCCAACGCCGTGGTGCGGGGCAATCGCGAGGATCCTTCCAAGCAGGTCAGCGTCGAGGCCGAGCTCCTTCCCGACCACATTCGCGTCCACGTCACCGACGAGGGCGACGGGTTCCATCCCGGCGACGTGCCCGAGCCGCTCCAGCCGGAGTCCGTGAACGGCACGCAGGGCCGCGGCCTCTTCCTCATCCGCAAGCTCGTGGACGACGTCCGGTTCAACGAGCGAGGAACCTCCATCTGCCTGACGCTCAGCCGGCGGTAGCGCGGCTCGACGACACTCTGGCATCGCTGGGCGCGCTCGTCGGAGCACGGGTGCGGCTGTGGCATTTCGATGGCCGCGGGCTCAGGATCGCCGGCGGCCCCGACCCGGGCTGGGCGCCGACGCGGCCGCGGAACTGCGGTGAGGTTCCCACCCCATCCGGTGCCACCCGGCTGGACCCCCTCGACATCGAAGGCTTCTGGGTAGAGACGTCGGTGGGCGACGGCCCCGCCCCCGCGGACGCCGCGGCTCGGCTGCGGCCGATCGTGTCGGCCCTCCTCGCCGGCGAACGCCAGCGCGCGTTCCTCGCCGAGGAGCTGACCACGCGCTATCAGGAGATCGATCTTCTCTACCTCATCAGCGAGCTGCTCGGCCGCACGACCCGGCTGGAGGATGCCGCGCAGACCATTCTGCGCGAGGTGAGCGGCGTCGTCGGGGCGCGGCGTGCCTCGATCATGGTGCACGACGAGCGGGCCGATCTGCTCCGCACGGTCGCCGCGCGTGGCTTCAGCCCGGAGGGCGCGGCGCCGGTGCCGGCCGCCGACGGCCGCTCGGTGGCCGCGCGCGTGTTCCGGGAGCGGCGCATCGCCTCGGAGGATCCGGCCGACGACCCAGGCGACGGTTCGGCGGTGCCCCAGGCCGACGGCGACGGCCGGGGCTACCAGGGCCGCGCGTTTCTCAGCGTGCCGATCGTCTATGCCGCGCCGGGCGCCCCGCCGCGCTGCGTCGGGGTCATCAATCTGACCGATCGCATCGGCGGTGACCGGTTCACCCCGGGCGACCGGAAGCTGGTCTCGGCGGTGGCGAACCAGATCGGAGCAGCGGTGGAGAACGCGCGGCTCGTGCTCCGTGACCTGGGCCAGCAGCGGCTCCGTCACGAGCTCGAATTGGCGCACCATCTCCAGCTCAAGCTTCTCCCACCGGTATCCGTGCTGCACGGCGACGCGAGGGTGTCGGTTCGCTGCGTGCCGGCCGACTCGGTGGGCGGAGACTTCTACACCTTCAGCCGCCTGGGCCGCGGCCGCGTCGGCGTGATGATGGGGGACGTCGCGTCCCACGGCTTTCCCGCGGCGCTCGTGATGGCGCTGGTGATGGCCGCCGCGGGAATTCACGCGGCGGGCGCGGGCACGCCCGACGAGACCCTCGCCTCCCTGCTGGACAGTCTCTCCTCCGAGCTCCGCAGCACCGAGATGTACTTCAGCGCGTTCTACGGGGTGCTCGATCCGCTGGCCGGACGGCTCTCGTACGCGAACGCGGGGCATCCGTATGCGTTCCGGGTGCCGCGCTTCGGCGAGCCCGAGCGGCTCGAAGCCACCGCGCCGCCGATCGGCCTCGACAGCGGCGGACGCATCGGACGCCGGCAGGTGCCGTGGTCGGTCGAGGGCGATCTCCTCTGCCTCTGGACCGACGGCATGGTGGACGCCCGGACCGCCGCCGGCGAGCGCTTCGGCGAGCGGCGGCTCCTCGACCTGCTTGCCGCACACCGCGCCGAGCCGGAGGATGCGATCCTCGAGGCGGCGTTCGCCGAGCTGGACGCCTTCGCGCCCGAGGCCGCGGACGATCGCACGCTGCTCGTCATGCGCCTGGTGCAGGGCTGAACAGCAGCTCACACGGAGGCGCGGAGAACGCGGAGAACTGCTTCTTTCTCCGCTCCTTCCGCGCCCCCGTGTGAATCGCTCAGCTGGGACGCCGAATGCCCCGAACCAACAAACGACTCGGCCAGCACTTCCTTACCGACCCGCGCATCCTCGGCCGGATCGCCGACGCGGTGGAGGCCACGCCGTTCGACACCGTGATCGAGATCGGGCCCGGACCCGGTGGACTCACCGCGGAGCTCGCGCGGCGGGCGGGGCGGGTGATCGCCATTGAGAAGGACCGCGATCTCGCCGCGGCGCTGGCAGGCCGCTGGCCGAACGTGACGGTGGTCGAGGGCGACGCGCTGACGGTCGACTGGCGCGCCGCGGCGGGACCGGTGTCAGGTTATCGCGTCGCCGGCAACATCCCGTACAACATCACGTCGCCGCTGCTCGACAAGGCGCTCGCGCCCCCGCGCCCGGCCGTCATCGCGTTCCTGGTGCAGCGCGAGGTCGCCGAGCGCGTCGCCGCGCGGCCCGGGACGACGGCATACGGGGCGCTCTCGGTGGGCGTGCAGGCCGCGGCCTCCGTCGAGAGCGTGTTCCGCGTCGGCGCCGGGGCGTTCACGCCGCCCCCGCAGGTCGACTCGGCGCTGCTGCGGCTCCGGCCCCACGGCACGCCACTGGTGGCGGATCACGCCCTCGGCCCGTTTCGGCGCCTGGTGACGGGACTCTTCGGCTTTCGCCGGAAACAGCTGCTGCGGGGTCTCCGCGAGCTGACGGGCTGGCCGGCCGAACGGTGCGCGGCGATGCTCGCGCGGGCCGGGCTCGATCCTGCGGCCCGGCCGGAGACCCTCGCCCCGCTCGCGTTCGCGGCCCTGTGCGGCGCGCTCGTTGACGCGGGGTGGCTCGGGGACTAGCTTTGTGAAACATTTCACATAAGCGCCCGCCATGCGCAAAGTCGCGGACAGCACGGTCCGACGCCTCTCGCTCTACCTTCGCTACCTGGAAGAATTCGAGGATCAGGGGATCGGCACCATCAGCTCCGAGGCCCTGGCCGCGCGGGGAGGCACGACCTCCGCGCAGGTGCGCAAGGATCTGTCGTTCTTCGGATCGTTCGGGAAGCGGGGCCTCGGCTACGCCGTGCCGGAGCTCGTCGGCCGGCTGCGGGAGATTCTCGGTCTCGAGCGCCGCTACCGGGTGGCGATGATCGGCGCGGGGAAGATCGGCAGCGCCCTGGTGCAGTATCGCGGCTTCCGCCAGCGCGGCTTCGACATCGTGGCGATCTACGACGTGGATCCCGCCAAGGTCGGTCGGCAGTGGAACGGCCTGACGGTGCAGCACATCGACACGCTCGACGCGGAGCTGGCGCGGCGCCCGGTGGACATGGCTGTGCTGGTGACGCCAGCGGAGGCCGCGCAGGCCGTCACGGAACGGCTGGTGCGGCTCGGGGTGAGGGCGATCCTCAACTTCGCGCCGGTACAGCTGACCGTTCCCGACGACGTGGAGGTCAAGACCGTGAACCTCGCGCTCGAGCTGGAGACGCTGAGCTATGCGTTGACCAACCGGTGAGGCTTTCCGCTTTCCGCTATCCGCTATCCGCTATCCGCTCTGGCCGCGATCATCCCAACGCGGTCGCGGCGACCGAGCGGCGGTGGTGGGCGCGGATAGCGGATAGCGGATAGCGGATAGCCGATAGCCGATAGCCGATAATCCGCGTTACCTTGCGCCCCATGTCCTGTCTTCGCATCACCTCCGAGATCGGCGCGCTGCAGGCGGTGCTGGTCCACACGCCGGGCCACGAGCTCGAGGCGGTGACCCCGGGCAACCGGGAAGACTTTCTCTACGACGATATCATCGATGTGGAGACGGCGCAGCGCGAGCACCGCCAGTTCGTCGCCGTGCTGTCCCGGTTCGCGCGGGTGTACCAGGTGCGGAAGCTGGTGGCCGAGGTGCTGGAGCGGCCCGAGGCGCGCGACTTCCTCATCACGAAGACGATGGACGTGGTGCCCTCGGACGACCTCGCCCGGCGGCTCGTGGCGCTTCCCCCTGATCAGATCGTCCGGATGCTCGTGGAGGGCACCGAGGAACGAAGCGGTCCCATTGCGCGGGCGCTGAACGAAGTCGGCTTCGCGCTCCCGCCGCTGCCGAATCTGTTCTTCCCGCGCGACATTGGCATCGTCATCGGCGAGCACACCGTCGTGGGCTCGATGCGCTATGACGTGCGCTGGACCGAAGAGCTCCTGGTCAAGGCGCTCTTCAGCTTCCACCCGGAGCTCGCCAATGCCGGCGTGATCTATGATGGCTCGGAGGAGCGTCGCGCGAACTACACGCTCGAGGGCGGCGACGTCCACCAGCTGCGGCCCGACCTGCTGATCCTCGGCTTCAGCGAGCGGAGCTCGCCGGCGGCGCTGGATCAGCTCTGCGAGCTGGTCTTCTCCCGCACGTCCGTGACCGACGTGATCGTGGTGGTAATGCCGAAGCTGCCGACCGCCATCCACCTCGACATGGCTTTCACCCAGGTCGACCGGGATCTCTGCGTGGTGTATCCGCCGTTCTTCATCGGGCCCGAGCGGCTGCCGGTGCTGCACCAGCGGAAGGGCGACGCGGGCGTGCGCGAGATGCCGAACTTCTTCGAGGCTCTCCGCGAGGTCGGCCTGCCGCTCGACCCGGTGTTCGCGGGCGGCGAGCACCGCACCGCCCAGGAGCGCGAGCAGTGGAGCTCGGCGTGCAACTTCGTCGCCTTGCGTCCGGGGACCGTCGTGAGCTATCGCCGCAACTACGAGACCCTCGACGCGCTGCGGCGGGCCGGGTTCCGCTCGGTGCCGTCCACCGACTTCCTCGCGTTCGACGACTGGACCGAGGCCCGTCAGCGCATCGTCGTCACCGTCGAGGGCACCGAGCTCGCGCGCGGCGGGGGCGGGCCGCGCTGCATGACGCTTCCGCTTCGGCGGGCGGATCTGTGATCGGCCTCGAGGCCCATCCCGCCACGACCCTCGCCGAGCGGGTCGTGCTGCTGCTCGGCGCCGAGGGACCCAAGAGCGCCGACGCGCTTTGCTCCGGGGTGCTGGGGGTGGCGGGCGCCCCGGCAGTGGTGGCGGAGCGGCTCGCCGTCGCCCTGCTGGCCGCCGACCCGCGGGTGCGGCAGCTCGTCGACGGTCGCTGGTCGCTCATCGCGGAGGCGTGCGGGTCGCCGCTGATCGAGGAGTGCGCGTTTGCCGTGGTCGACGTCGAGACGACGGGCATGCGCGCCTGGGGCGGCGACCGCATCACCGAGATCGCGATCGTGGTCGTGCACGGCGCCCGGCGGGAAATGATCTTCCAGTCTCTGGTGAACCCCGACCGGCCGATTCCGCCGATGGTCGCGGGCCTGACCGGCATCACGGACGCGATGGTACGTGCTGCGCCGCGCTTCACGGAGCTGGCCGACACCGTGCTGGCAGCGCTGGGCGGGCGGGTGTTCGTGGCGCACAATGCGCGGTTCGACTGGGCGTTCGTGGGCGCCGAGCTCCGGCGGGCCCGCGACCTGGTCCTCGACGGACCGCGGCTCTGCACCGTGAGGCTCGCCCGGCGGCTGGTCCGGGGCGTGCGGTCCTGCGGGCTCGACAATCTCACCCGGCACTTCGGGTTCGAGAACGGCGCGCGCCACCGTGCGGCCGGCGATGCCCTGGTGACGGCCGAGCTGCTGGCGCGGCTGCTCGGCCTGGCCCGCGAGACCGGCGCGCGCACGATGCAGGATCTGAACGCTATCGAAACCCGGCCTCGCAAGGCGCGCCGGCGCCGGCGCGGGCGAACCGCGCGACCCACCGAGCCGCGCGACGACTGGTGCCCGGAGGGCGAGGTGTGACACTGGTCCACACGTTCACCGTCGGGCGGCTCCGCTGCCACACGCTCGAAGGCGGCCTCCAGCGACTCGACGGCGGTGCGATGTTCGGCGTCGTCCCCCGGCCGCTCTGGGAAAAGCGCGCACCGCCCGATGCACGCCACCGGATCCCGCTCGCGCTTCGCTGCCTGCTCGTCGAGCATCCGGAGGGTCCCGTGCTGGTGGACACCGGGGTAGGGGACAAGGAGGATCCCAAGTTTCACGACATCTACGGTATCGAGAATGCAGGCAGCCCCGGGCCCACGCGTCTGGACGACGCGCTCGCCGAGGTGGGCTTCGCACCGGCCGACATTCGCGTGGTAATCAACTCGCACCTGCACTTCGACCACGCGGGCGGCAACACCCGGCTGGCCAACCTGGACGCGCCGATCCTCGATTCGGCCGAGTTCGGCGCCGAGCTGGCGTTTCCCAACGCCACCTATGTGGTTCAGCGGGGCGAGCTGGAGTTCGCACGGCGGACCAACGAACGCACCCGCGCGAGCTACCTGCCGAAGAACTTCGAGCCGGTGTCGGTGGCGAACCGCTGGCGCCTGTTCAACGGCGACGGCGACGTGGTGCCGGGGATTTCGCTCCGGCTGACCCCCGGCCACGTGCCGCACCACCACTGTATCGTGGTTCGCGATGGCGGCGAGACGGCCATCTTCCTGGCGGACCTGATCCCCACCACCGCCCACCTGCCGCTGCCGTGGATCATGGGATACGACCTCGAACCGCTCCGCACGCTGGAGAGCAAGCGGGGAGTGATCGAGGAGGCCCTGGCCCGCGGCTGGACCCTCATTTTCGAGCATGACCCCACCGTGGCGACAGCCCGGCTGGAGCGGACCAACAAGGGGCTCGAGCTCCAGGACGCCGTTCGTGCTCCCTCATCCGAACAGCAAGCCGCGAATCTACGGGAATGAACGCAAATCGACGATTGCACTCGTATTAGCTCGTCTTGATTCGCGGCTGCAGTTGACATACCGGCATGGGGTCGCGAGATTTGCCGCTTCGCAAGTGGGGACCGCAAAGTCCCTCACCCTGAGCCCGCGGAAGCGCGCGGTGTGACCGGGTCCTGATATGAGGCACCATCGCGCCGCGGGCACTGGCGCGTGTCCGCCTTCGTCATCCGGGCCCTCGCGTTCAGGGGGGTCCGTTTTTTCTTTGCTCGGGAGGTTGTGCCGCTGTCCACGAACGAACGCGAAAGACGAGTCCGCGTCAACCGGATGATCCGGATCAGCCCCGTGCGGGTGATCGGACCCGGAGGCGAGCAGTTGGGAGTCCTGCCGGTCGATGAGGCGCTTACCGCGGCTCAGGAGCGCGGCTTGGATCTCGTGGAAGTGGCGCCGATGGCCCGGCCCCCCGTCGTCAAGATCATGGACTACGGGAAGTTCAAGTTCGAGGAAGCGAAAGCGGCCCGGGCGGCAAAAAAGAAGCAGCACGTCATCCAGTTGAAGGAAGTGAAGTTCCGGCCGGGCATCGACGACCACGACTTCGAGTTCAAGACCCGGCATGCCCGCGAGTTCCTGGGCGACGGCAACAAGGTCAAGGTCACGATGATGTTCCGCGGCCGGCAGATGTCGCACGTCGAGCTGGGCAAGGCCGTGCTGGATCGGGTGGCCGCCACGCTGGCGGACGTCGGGAAGATCGAGATGGACGCCAAGCTCGAAGGTCGCAACATGACGATGGTCATCGCGCCGAAGTAACGGGCGGGACCACGAGGGAAGCACGATGCCCAAGCAGAAGACGAAGCGTGCCGCCACGAAGCGCTTTCTCCGGACCGGATCCGGCAAGCTGAAGCGCTATCACGCGAATCACACGCACATCCTGACCAAGAAGACGCGGAAGCGGAAGAACCGGCTCAAGAAGGCGGACCTCGTGAGCCCGGCCGACTTCCGGCGGGTCAACCGTCTCCTTCAGGCCTGAGGACGAGTCATGCCTCGCGTCAAGAGCGGCGTCGCGCACCACGCCCGGAAGAAGAAGTACATGGAAGCCGCCAAGGGCGCTCGCGGCGGGCGGAGCAAGCTGTACAAGGCGGCCAAGGAGACCGTCGAGCGCGGCATGCGGTACGCGTATCGCGACCGGCGCAAGCGGAAGTCGGATTTTCGCGCGCTCTGGATCACGCGGATCAACGCCGCCGCGCGCCTGCACGGCCTGAGCTACAGCCGCCTCATGGCAGGGCTCCGCAAGGCCGGTGTCGACATCAACCGGAAGATCCTGGCCGATCTCGCGGTCCGCGACGCGGACGCGTTTGCCCGGATCGCGGAGGTCGCCAAGTCGCAGTCCTAGCGCCGCCCGTCGGGGCGGCGCCGGATCGCAGCGATCTCCGCCACGTGGGGCCGTCCGCCGGGCGCGGGTGGCCCCACGAGCGCATCCAAGGTCACGTCATCCCTATGACTGAACACGCCGAGCTTGCAGCGCTGCGCCAACGCATCGAGCGGATTCCCGGGCTGGACGCCGCGGCGCTCGAGGCCGAGCAGATCGCGCTCCTCGGCCGGAAGAGCGGCGCGATCACCGGGCTGCTCAAACGGCTGCCGGCGCTGCCGGCCGACGAACGGAAGACATTCGGCGCGAGCGTCAACGCGCTGAAGACCAGCGCCACCGCGCTCCTGGAGGCCCGCAAGGAGGAGCTCGATGCCGCCCGGCGCGCCCATGCCGGGGCCCTGGACCTCACGATGCCCGGCCGGCGGCGCTGGACGGGCGCGGAGCACCCCGTCACCCGGGTCACCGAGGAGATCCTCGGCATCTTT
Organism: Gemmatimonadales bacterium; assembly: GCA_050733355.1. Classification (GTDB taxonomy): domain Bacteria; phylum Gemmatimonadota; class Gemmatimonadetes; order Gemmatimonadales; family GWC2-71-9; genus DASQPE01. Next base: position 13,295 of record JBOHSY010000424.1, read on the forward strand.
CGCGAGCTCGGCTTTGTCGTGGTGGTCGGTCCCGAAGTCGAGACCGACTGGTACAACTTCGCCGCCCTCAACTTCCCGGCGGATCATCCGGCGATGGACATGCACGACACGCTCTACCTCGACGCGCCGCCAATCGAGGAGACGCCGGGATCGGGCCGTCTGCTGCTGCGCACGCACACCTCGCCGGTGCAGATCCGGACCCTGCTCACCTCGCAGCCGCCGATCCGGGCGGTGATGCCGGGCTGGGTCTACCGCAACGATCCGTTCGATCCGTCCCACGCGCCCGCGTTCTCCCAGATCGAGGGGCTGGCGGTGGACGAGGGCGTCACGTTCGTCGACCTCAAGGCCACGCTGGTCCACTTCGCCCGCCGGTTCTTCGCCGCCGACACGCGGGTGCGGTTCCGCCCCTCGTACTTTCCGTTCACCGAGCCCTCCGCGGAAGTGGACGTGGAGTGCCGGATCTGCCACGGCGCCGGCTGCCCGGCCTGCAAGGGGACGGGGTGGGTCGAGATTCTCGGCTGCGGCATGGTGCACCCGAACGTGCTGCGGGCGGGTGGCCTGGATGCCGAGCGGTACACCGGTTTTGCGTTCGGCATGGGCCCGCATCGCGTCACGATGCAGCGGCACAGCGTGCCGGACATCCGGCTGCTTTACGAAGGTGATATGCGGTTCCTGCGGCAGTTCCTGCCGGAAGAGCAGAGCCGAGGAGCAGAAGAGCAGTGAACGTCTCTCGGCGTTGGCTCGAAGAGTTTCTCCGGCGCCCGCTCGAGGCGCGGGACGTGGCCCAGCGTCTCGCCATGCTCGGGGCGCCGGTGGACGCCGTAGAACCGCTGCACACCGACCTCTCGGAGATCCGCGTGGCGCTCGTCGAGAGCGTGGAGCGGCATCCCGATGCCGACCGGCTCAAGGTGTGCACCGTCAACGATGGAAGCGGAACGCCGAAGCCGGTGGTCTGCGGTGCCCCGAACGTGGCGGCCGGCCGCAGGTATCCGTTCGCACCCGTCGGCGCCACGATTCCGCACGGCAAGGGCGGCGCGCCGATGAAGCTCGAGCGGGCGAAGATCCGTGGCGAGGTATCCGACGGGATGCTGTGCTCCGCCCGCGAGCTCGGGCTGGGCGAGGAGCACGAAGGCATTCTCGAGCTCGACACCGACGCGGCGCCGGGCACGCCCTTTCTACAAGCGGCACAGCTCGACGACGATCGCCTCGTGGTGGACGTCACGCCAAACCGGCCTGATCTCCTCGGGCACAAGGGAATCGCCCGCGAGCTGGCTGCCTCATTCGGCGTACCGTTCCGCCTGCCGGTGATTCCGGGCGCGGGCACGGCGGACATCCCGCCGGCCCGGCGCGTGGGCGCCTCGGGAGAGCTGGCCGGGATCCGCTTCGCACTGGAGGACCTCGACGGCTGCCGGCGCTTCCACGCGGCGGTCATCCGCGGAGCGCGGGTCGGCCCGTCGCCGGTGTGGCTCCGGCGGCGGCTGCAGGCGGTGGGGGTGCGGCCGATCAGCAACGTGGTGGACGCGACCAACTACGTGATGCTCGAGCTGAACCAGCCCATGCACGCGTACGACGCCGCCACGCTTCGCGGGCCCGCGCTGGTGGTGCGCGGCGCGCGCGCGGGCGAACCCCTGGTCACGCTCGACGGCGCGACCCGTTCGCTCGACGATGCGACCACGGTCATCGCGGACGCCGGCGGTGCGATCGGGCTCGCCGGCATCATGGGCGGCGGCAGCACCGAGGTGGCCGACGGCACGACCGAGGTGCTGCTCGAGGCCGCCTGGTGGACTCCGGCCGCGCTCCGCCGGACCCGCCGCCGGCTCGGCATGAGCACCGAGGCGAGCTACCGGTTCGAGCGGGGCATCGATCTCTGGGCGGCGGGCGACGCGATGCGCCGGTGCATCGAGCTTGTGCTGGCGACGGCGGGCGGCCGGCTGGTCGAGGCGCCGCTCGACCTCTGGCCGGAGCCGTCGCACCCCCCCCGGATCTTCCTGCGTCCCGCGCGGGTGGCCCAGGTGCTGGGCGTCGAGCTGCCCGTGCCCGTCATCGAGCGCCATCTGCTCGCGGTGGGTGCCGCGGTGCTCGCGAAGCCGGACGACCACCGCGTGGCTGTGGACGTGCCCGGGTGGCGCCCCGACCTCACCGCCGAGATCGACCTCGTCGAGGAGATCGCGCGGATGCAAGGCTACGACGCCTTCCCCGTCGAGCTGCGGCCTTACCGCGTGGGGTCGCTGCCCGACGCCCCGGTCGAGCGCCTCGCGTCCGAGGTGCGCCGCGGCCTGGCCGCGGAGGGGTTGTTCGAAGTCGGAACGCTGCCGACGTCGCCCGATGCGGCCCCCGATGCGGTCCGGCTGCTGAACCCCACGTCGGCCGAGGAGCCGTATCTGCGGCGCGATCTGCTTCCCGGGCTCGTGCGCCAGGTGGAGCACAACTTCCGCAATCACATCCGCGACGTCCGGCTCTTCGAGGTCGGGACCGTCTTCCTGGCGCGCCCGGGCCAGCGTCCCGAGGAGGTCCGCCGGGTGGCGGCGGTGATCACCGGCGCGCGCGCGCCACGCCACTGGTCGGACACCGGCGCGCCGGATTACGACCGGTGGGACCTCAAGGGACTGTTCGAGACCTCGGCCGCTCTGGCATATCCGGGTGCCCTCATACAAGTTGAAGGCAATTCGTGGGTTGCCACCGCGCCCGACGGCCGCTCGGTCGGCCGGGCAGCCGCCTTGGTCGCCGATGCTCCTCCCTGGGCCGCGCCGCTTTTCGGGCTCGAGCTCGCGCTTGATTTTTCGCCCCGCGCGCCGGTGCGGTTCCAGGCGCTGCCGACCACGCCGGGCTCCGAGCGCGACCTCGCCCTGATCGTGGCCGACGGCGTGACCGTGGCGCGGGTGGCCGCGGTGCTCGAGCAGGCGGGCGGGACGCTTCTGGAGCGGGTCGTGGTGCTGGACGAGTACCGCGGCGCCGGCATCGGCGACGGGCGGCGAAGCGTGATGTTCCGCCTCACGTTCCGCGCGCCCGACCGCACGCTCCGCGACCGGGAGGTAGACGAAGCCGAGGGCCGGCTGCTTCAGGCGCTCGAGGCCGAGTTGGGCGTCAAGCGGCGTGACGGGGCGGCTCGGGCCGCCGGGGGAGGCTGAGCGTGGCGACTGCATACGAACGTCCCGACGGCAAGGCGCTCGCCGAGCTGGAGCAGCTCTTCCGTCACCTCGGCGCCGAGGTGGCGCAATGGCGCCGCCGGTCGCTGAAGGCGGAGGCGGAGCTCGCCCAGGTGCGATCCAAGGGCGGGTACGAGGGGCCCGAGCTCACCGGCGTGCGGCAGCGGGTGGTGGACCTCGAGGTGGAGAATCAGCAATTGCGGGAGCGGATCGACGCCGCCCGCGAACGGGTGCGCACGCTGAACGCGCGGCTCGCGTTTCTCGAGCGCGGGACACCGGGCACGTGAGCGCGGCGCGCAACGCGGTCCGGGTCACGATCGGCGGCGAGGAATACGCCGTCCGCTCCGAGCTGCCGCCGGAGTACACCCGCGAGGTCGCCGCGTATCTCGATGCGTCGCTCAAGCGGGTGCGTGACGCCGCCCCCGCGCTCGAGTTGCACAAGGCCGCCATCCTGGCCGCGCTCGCGATCACTGACGAGCTGTTCCAGGCGCGCCGCGGCGACCGGGAGCATGCCGATCGGCTCGCCGCCCTCGCCGACGAGCTCGCCCGCCTCCTTCCTCCCGCCAAGCGGGGCAGCCGCGCCTCGGTTCCCGTCGCCGCCGCCGAATGAATCCGCTGCTGATCGTCGCCGAGGCTGTCGCCGCCGGCGCACTGGTGGCCATTCTCATCATCTGGTTCTACAGCCGGTCGCAGCGCCGGCAGGCCGGCGGCGTCCTCGCCGCGGCGGAGACCGCCGCCGCCCGGCTTCGGGCGGAGGCCCAGCGTGATGCCGAGAGCGCCCGCGCGGCGGCCGAGCTCCAGGGCCGGGTGGACACGCTCAAGCTTCGCGAGGAGCTGGACCGCGAAGTGCAGCGGCGGCGCGAAGAGTGCGACCGCGCCGAACGGCGGGTGGAGGATCGCGGCCGCACCCTCGAGCGCAAGCTGGAGGAAGTCGCCGCGCAGGAGCGGCAGCTCCGGGTGCAGGAGCAGTCGTTCGCGCAGCGCGAGCTGGACCTCCGCGTGCGGGAGGGCGAGAGCGAGCGCCTGGTGCAGGAGCAGCGGCTCCGCCTCGAGCGCGTGGCCGGCCTCACGGCGGACGACGCCCGCCGGGAGATCCTGCAGCGGGTGGAGGACGAAGCCCGCACCCAGGCCGCGGCGCTCGTCCGCGACATCAAGGAGCAGGCCCGTCGCGGAGCTGAGCGCGACGCGCGGCGCATCATCGCGATGGCCGCGCAGCGGCTTGCGGCCGAGCACACCGCGGAGTCCACGGTGGCGGCGGTCGCCCTCCCGGGCGATGAGATGAAGGGCCGCATCATCGGCCGCGAGGGGCGCAATATCCGGGCGTTCGAGACCGCGACCGGTGTGGACGTCATCATCGACGACACCCCCGACACCGTGGTCGTTTCCTGCTTCGACCCGATCCGGCGCGAGGTCGCGCGCCGGTCGCTCGAGGCGCTGATCGCCGACGGCCGGATCCATCCCGGCCGCATCGAGGAAATCGTCGCCAAGAGCCAGCGTGAGCTCGACGCACAGCTCGTCGAGCTCGGCGAGCGGGCCGCGTACGACACCGGCATCCACGGCCTGCACCCCGAGCTCATCAAGCTCATCGGCCGGATGCGGTATCGGACGTCGTACGGCCAGAACGTGCTGGATCATTCGCAGGAGGTGGCGTGGCTCGCCGGGATGATGGCCGCGGAGCTCCACCTCGACGTTGCGCTCGCCAAGCGCGGCGGACTGCTGCACGATATCGGCAAGGTGCTGACCCACGACACCGAAGGCACCCACGTGGAGCTGGGGGTCGAGGTGGCGCGAAAGTACGGCGAGAGCGCGGCGGTCATCAACTGCATCCACGCGCATCACGACGACGTTGCGCACGATTCCACGGAATCGGTGCTGGTGCAGGCGGCCGACGCGATCAGCGGCTCCCGCCCCGGGGCTCGGCGGGAGGCGTTCGAGAGCTACGTGAAGCGCCTCACCAGGCTGGAGGAGATCGCCAACGGTTTTCCCGGCGTGGAGAAAGCCAACGTGATCCAGGCCGGACGCGAGATCCGCGTCGTGGTGACCCCCGAGCGCATCGACGACGCGGCCGCCGTCCAGCTCAGCGAGACCATCGCGCGCCGGATCGAGAACGAGCTCCAGTACCCGGGTCAGATCCGGGTCGTGGTGATCCGCGAGACCCGCGCCGTGGGGATTGCCCGATGAGCGCCCGCGTGCTGGACGGCACCCGACTCGCCGACGAGATCCGCGCCGAGGTGGCCCAGGCCGTGGTCCGCCACCGCGACTCGGGGCGGAAGCCCGGCCTCGCCGTCGTCATCGTGGGGGAGAACCCCGCGAGCCAGGTCTACGTGCGCGCCAAGGGCAAGGCGTGCGAGGAAGCCGGCATGCACTCGGAGACGATCCGTCTCGACGGGCGGAGCACCGAGGCCGAGCTCCTCGCGACGGTCGAGCGGCTCAACACCGATCCGCGCATCAACGGCTTTCTGGTCCAGCTGCCGCTGCCGAAGCACATCAACGCCGAGCGGGTGCTGACCGCCATCAATCCGCTGAAGGACGTGGACGGCTTTCACCCGGTGAACGTCGGCAAGGTGTCGATCGGCGACCCGACCGGCCTGCGCCCGGCGACGCCGTATGGCGTGCAGGAAATGCTGCTCCGCTCGGGGATCGAGACCAGAGGCGCCAACGCCGTGATCGTGGGCCGATCCAACATCGTCGGGAAGCCGATGGCGAGCCTGCTCATTCAGCCCGGGCGCGGCGGCGATGCGACGGTGACCGTCTGCCACTCGAAGTCGCGCGACCTGCCCGGCATCTGCCGGTCCGCCGATCTGCTCATCGTGGCGATGGGCAAGGCCGAGTTCGTCACGGCCGACATGGTGCGGCCCGGCGCGGTCGTCATCGACGTGGGCATCAATCGGGTGGACGATCCCTCGCAGCCCAGGGGCTACCGCATCGTGGGCGACGTCGCGTACGCGCCGGTGGCTGAGGTGGCGTCCGCGATCACGCCGGTGCCCGGCGGGGTGGGGAAGATGACGATCGCGATGCTGCTGAAGAACACCCTGCAGGCGTTTGAGCAGGCAAAATGAGGGCGGGAGCGGGCGGGAGTGCCCGGGAGCGGGCGGGAGCCGGCCGGCGTGCAAGCGGTCTCGGTCGCGCTCGGCTGCTGCGCAGCTCGGGGAATCCCATCGCTGGGGCTTACATTGCCGCTCCCGCCCTCTCCCGCCCGCTCCCGCCGGCTCCCGCCTTCAGATGACGCTCGGTCTGTCGTCCGAAGTCCTCTCCGTCTCCCAGCTCGCCGGCGCGATCAAGGGGCTGCTCGAGGGCACCATCCAGCCGCTCTGGATCCGGGGCGAGGTCGCCGGCTTCAAGGCCTGGTCCAGCGGCCACTGGTACTTCACCCTCCGGGACGCCGGCGCGCAGCTCCGTTGCTGCATGTGGCGCACGTATTCCCAGCGGGCGGGCCGCCCGCCGGCCGACGGCACGGCCGTCTACGCCTACGGTCGCCCGACGCTGTACGAGGGCAAGGGCGAGTTCCAGTTCGTGGTTCAGCGGCTGCTGCCGACGGCCGCCATCGGCGACCGGCAGCGCCGGCTCGAGCTGGTCCGAGCGGCGCTGGCCGCCGATGGCCTCTTCGACATGGCGCGCAAGCGTCCGCTGCCGCGCTGTCCCGACCGCGTGGCCCTGGTCACCAGCACGGACGGCGCCGCGCTCCGCGACATCGTCACGGTCACCCGCAAGCGCTGGCCCTGCGCCACGCTCCTGGTCGTCGCGGCGCGGGTGCAGGGTGACGGGGCCGCGCGCGAGCTCGTCGCCGCGCTGCGGCTCGTGAACCGCCTCGACGTCGAGCTCTGCATCGTGGGCCGCGGCGGCGGCGGCCAGCTCGATCTCGCGGCTTTCAACGACGAATCCGTGTGCCGCGCGCTCGCGGCAGTGCGGGTGCCGACCGTTTCGGCAGTCGGCCATGAAACCGACGTCTCCTTCACCGATCTCGTGGCCGACGTCCGCGCGGCCACCCCGTCCGCGGCCGCCGAGCTCGCGTTCCCCGACGCCGCCGACGTGCGCCGTGAGGTGCAGCACCTCGGCGGGCGTCTGGCCCGGAGCCTCGGCCGCCGGGCGGAGCTGCTCGACGAACGGCTCGCGCGCGCGGGCGATCGCCTCGAGGCGGCGGTCGATCAGCGGCTCGCCGCCGTGCGGCATCGCAGCGATCGACTCGGCGCCGCGCTCGAGGCGCTGAGTCCGCTCCGCGTGCTCGAGCGCGGCTACGCGGTGCCGCTCGACCGGACGGGCCGAGTGCTGCGCCGTCGTGCCGAGTTCTCGCCTGGGGCGGACTTCGAGCTGCGGGTAGCGGACGGCGTCGTGCCTTCACGGGTGAACGAGGGATGACCCCCCCGCCCGCCCGCCCGCCCGCCAGGCCGCCTTCGATCGCCGACGAGTTGAATCGCCTCGAGCAGATCGTCCGGGCGCTTGAGGCCGACGATCTCGACCTCGACGCCGCGCTCGCGCTCTTCGAAGAGGGCGTCGCCCGCCTCAGAAGCGCGCGCGAGCGGCTCGCCACGGCGCAACTCCGGGTGCGGGCCGTGCTCGAGGATGCCGACGGCGGCCTGCGCGACGCCGAGCTCGATGGCTGAAACGGTCACGACCCCGGTCAGCGAGCTGCTGGCCGAAGCCCGCGAGGCGACCGATGCGCGGCTCGAGCGCTGGGCCCTGCGGCTCGAGACCCGCTATGCCGGGGAGAACGGTCGCGCGCTCGGCTATGCGCTGCGGAGCCCCGGCAAGCGGGTGCGCCCGGCCCTGGTGCTCGCAGCGTACCGCGCGGCGGGCGGCACCGCGCCGGGGATCGCCGGCGTCGCCGCGGCCGTGGAGACCGTGCATACGTACTCGCTCGTGCACGACGACCTTCCCTGCATGGATGACGACGATCTCCGCCGCGGGCGCCGGACGACCCACCGTGAGTTCGGGGTGTCCACCGCGACGCGCGCCGGCTACCTGCTCGTCGCGGTGGCGGCGCAGGTGCTGGCCGAGGCGGCCCGGGAGCTGGAGCTCGCCCCGGACATCCTCGGGCAGATGGCGGCCGAGCTCTTCACGGCCGGTGGAATCGAGGGCATGGTCGGGGGTCAGTGGCTGGACCTGGAGGCCGAGGGGCGCCGGCTGTCGCTCGAGGAGCTCACCCGGATCCATCGGGGGAAGACGGGCGCGCTCATCCGGGCGTCCTGCGTGCTCGGTGGCATCGGGGCCGGCGCCGGGCCGGCGGTCGTCGCCGCGCTTCGCGCGTTCGGCGAGGAGATCGGCCTGGCCTTCCAGATCGCCGATGACGTGCTCGACGCCACGGCCACGAGCGACCAGCTCGGCAAGCCCGCCGGACGCGATCTCGAGCTCGCCAAGTCCACCTACGTCAGCGTGCTGGGGATCGAGCGCGCCAGGCAGGATGCCCAACGGCACGCGCAGCGGGCCATCGCGCGCCTCGACGCCGCGCGGATTCCGTCCGGATCCCTCGCCGCTTTGGCCGGGTATATTGTTACGAGAAGTCACTAAGGCTGTCCGCTATCCGCTATCCGCTATCCGCTATCCGCCTGTCTGCGGTCGCTCGGGGGACTTCGCGCGACGTGTCGAGCGGCAGCCGAGCGAGCGGATCGCGGATCGCGGATCGCGGATCGCGGATAGCGGATAGCGGATAGCGGACAGCGAAGAGCAATGCACCTACTCGATTCCATCCACGGCCCCGCCGACCTCAAGCGCCTGCGGCGCGACCAGCTTCCGCGGCTCGCGGAGGAGATCCGCGGACGCCTCATCGACTGCTGCTCCGTGACCGGCGGCCACATCGGCGCGAGCCTCGGCGTGGTCGAGCTGTCCATCGCGCTCCTGTACGAGTTCGATTCACCGGCCGATCGCATCGTGTGGGATGTCGGCCATCAGGCGTACGCGTGGAAGCTGCTGACCGGCCGGAACCCCGATTTCCCCACGCTGCGTCAGACCGGCGGCATCTCGGGCTTCCTCAAGCGATCGGAGAGCCCGCACGACCAGTTCGGCGCGGGCCACGCCGGCACCGCGGTGTCGGCGGCGCTCGGCATGGCCACCGGCCGCGACCTGCGCGACGGCGGGAACAAGGTCGTCGCCGTCGTCGGCGACGGCGCGCTCACCTGCGGTCTCTCGTACGAGGGGCTCAACAACGCCGGCCATTCGGCGCGCGACATCATCATCGTTCTGAATGACAACGGGATGTCGATCTCGCCCAACGTGGGCGCCGTGTCGAAAATGCTCGGCAGCATCGTCGCGAATCCACGCACGAATGCGCTCCGCGAGCACGTGAAGCACGTGACCCTCGCGCTGGGTGGCGTGTTCGGCGACGGCGTGGTCGAGTTCGCGAAGAACCTCGAGGAGAGCGCCAAGAACCTGTTCTCCCGGGGGATGCTCTTCGAGGAGCTGGGGCTGCGGTACTTCGGCCCGATCGACGGTCACGACGTCGGTAAGCTGTGCGACACCCTCGCCTTCGTCCGCGGCCTGACCGGGCCGCGCCTGGTGCACGTGATCACCGAAAAGGGCAAGGGATTCGCGTTCGCCGAATCCAATCGCGAGAAGTGGCACGGGCTCGCGGCCTACGATCCGGTCACGGGCGAGGCCCGCAAGAAGGCGGGCGGACCGCCGACCTGGACCCAGGTCTTCGGTGACGCGATCACGGCGCTTGCGGCCGATCACCCCGAGGTGGTCACGATCACTGCCGCGATGCCCTCCGGCACCGGAACGAGCGTCTTTCAGAAACGCTGGCCTGACCGGTTCTTCGACGTCGGGATCGCCGAGGGCCACGGCGTCACCTTCGCGGGCGGACTCGCCGCGGAGGGGTTCCGGCCGATCGTGGCGATCTACAGCACCTTCCTCCAGCGTGCCTACGACAACGTCATTCACGACGTCGCCGTGCAGCACCTGCCCGTCGTCTTCTGCCTGGACCGCGCGGGGCTGGTGGGCGAGGACGGGCAGACCCATATGGGGCTGTACGATATCGCCTACATGCTCGCCGTGCCCGGCATGACGGTCACCGCGCCCAAGGACGGCGATGAGCTGATCGGGCTGCTCAAGAGCGCGCTTGCGCACCGGGCGGGCCCGTTCTGCACCCGCTATCCGCGCGACAAGGCGCCGAAGGAGCCCAAGCCCGCGGCGGAGGTGCCGGCGGTGCCCTACGGCACCTGGGAGCGGCTGCGCCCCGGCCGTGACGTCGCGATCCTCGCGGTGGGGACCACCGTCTATCCCGCGCTCGCCGCGGCCGAGCAGCTCCAGGCGGACGGATTGGAGTGCGAGGTCGTGAACTGCCGGTTCCTCAAGCCGCTGGACGGCGCGATGCTCGAGGCGCTCGCGCAGCGCCATCGGGTGCTCGTCACCGTCGAGGAAGGCACGGTGGTCAACGGGTTCGGCGCCTATCTCGCCGAGACGTTGCAGACCACCCGCCCCGAAGTGCGGGTAGTGGCGCTCGGCGTGCCCGATCGGCTGGTGGAGCAGGCGCCCCGCGCCGAGCAGCTCGAGACGTTCGGCCTCACCGCCGACGGGATCGCGCGCCGGATCGCCGCCCTCCATCGCGAGGAAAGTCTCGAGCCGACATGAACGTCGGCGTCGTCGGCAATCCGCGGTACGCCGATCTGGGTGACGTGCTGGAGCACGTCGCCCGCGAGGCGCCGGCGCGCGGCATCACCCTGTACACCGAAGCCCGACTCGGACCGTTCTGGCCCGCGCCCGTCACGCACCTCGACGACCTTCCGCTCGACCACCGGCTCGACGCGCTGATCACGTTCGGCGGTGACGGCACGCTGCTTCGCGGCGCCCGCCTCCTCGGCAACCGTGACACCCCGATCCTCGGCGTCAACCTCGGACGCGTCGGCTTCCTCACGACGGCCACGCTGGAGACGCTCGACCAGGCCCTGACGGCGCTCGTCGGCGGCGACTACAACGTCGAGCGCCGGCAGGCGCTTACCGCCTCCATTATGACGGCGCAGGGGCGGGTGCGGGCGACCCAGACCGCGCTCAACGACGTCGCCATTCACAAGGGCGGCGTGGCGCGGGTCATCCGGGTCAACGTGCACATCGAGGGCTCGAACGTCGGTCCCTACAGCGCGGACGGCATCATCGTCGCCACGCCGACCGGCTCGACAGCGTACAACCTGAGCGCGGGCGGTCCCATTCTCGTGCCCGGGGTCGAGGCGCTGGTCGTGACGCCCATTTGCGCACATACCCTCGCGATCCGGCCGCTGGTCGTGCCCGCCACGTTCACCATCGTCATTGCGCCGATCGAGGGGTGGGACGAGGACCTCCTCGTCTCCTTCGACGGGCAGGTCGGCAGCACGATCGGTCCGGGCGAGGCGATGCGGGTCCAGCGCGCCGCCAATCGCGTCTGTCTCGTTCGCCTCGCCGACGACGTCTTCTTCGACCGCATGCGGCAGAAGCTCCACTGGGGCGACCTGTCCGAGCGGGAGCGCGCCAAGTGATCGCGGAGCTCCGCGTCCGGGATCTCGCCACGATCGCGGACGTTACGCTCCAGCTCGGCTCGGGGCTGAACGTCCTGACCGGTGAGACCGGGGCGGGAAAGTCGATGCTGGTGGACGCGCTCTCGCTCCTGCTGGGCGAGCGCGCCGATAGCTCCACGGTGCGTCCGGAGGCAGCGAAGGCGGTCGTCGAAGGTGCGTTCGAGTCGCTCGACGCCACCGCGCGGCTGGGCGTGGACCAGCTCGGACTCGACGTCGAGGACGGACGCATCGTGGTCCGGCGCGAGATCTCCGCCGAGGGCAGGTCGCGCGCCTGGGTGAACGGCAGCCCGACCACGGCGCTCGTGCTCTCCCAGCTCGGCGCGCTCCTCGTGGATCTGCACGGCCAGCACGAGACCCAGTCGCTGCTCCACGCCGACGCCCAGCGCGACATCCTGGATGCCTTCGCGCAGGCCGAGGCGGAACGTGCGGCCGTGGTCGAGGCGCACGCGGCCGCGGCCGCGTTGAGCGCCGAGGCGGCGGCGCTCGCCGCTCGGCGGGACGAGGTGAGCCGGCGCGCCGACTACCTGCGTCACGTGGTGGCCGAGATCGAGCGCGCGAGGCTCATGCCAGGCGAGGAGGAGGCGCTCGCGGTCGAGGCGCGGCGCCTGGGCCAGGCGGGCGTGCTGGTCGAGCACGCCCGCCGCATCGCTGACGCGCTGGACGGAGGCGACCTGAGCGCACTGCAGGCGATGGGCGCCGCCGACCGCGCGCTCGCCGCGCTCGAGAAATCGGATCCGTCGGTCGCCGGGTGGCGCGAGATGCTGGATGCGGCGTATGCGAATCTGAGCGAGGTATCCCGCCTGGCCGGCGACTACGCCGGCTCCGTGCAGGAGGATCCGGTGCGCCTCGCCGAAGTGGAGCAGCGACGCGACGTCATCCAGCGGCTCGCCCAGAAGCACGGGGGCGGCATTGCCGACCTGCTCGAGACCGGGCGGCGGGCCGCGCAGGAGCTCGCTCTGCTCGACACTGCCGACGTGGATCTCCGCGTGATCGCTGCGCGCCGCGCCGAGCCCGGCGGGACCGG
>JBOHSY010000425.1:0-4397 GCA_050733355.1 Gemmatimonadales bacterium
GCTCAGCGCCTCGGCGGCCGCGCCCGCCTCCGCCCGCGCCCCGACGAGCGCCAGCTCGGCGTCGCGCCGGGCCCGATCCGCCGTCTGCTCGGCGTCGCGCGACTCGCGGTACGCCGTCTCGTCATACCCGAGCTCGGCCACGCGAGTCCGCAGCTCGGCCGCGCGCGATTCCGTCTCCACCCGCGCGGCCGTTGCCTCGGCGTGCTCGGCCGCGACCGCCTCAGCGCGCTCGGCGGCGAGCCGGTGGCGCTCGGCCTGGAGCATGAGCGGTTCGAGCGCTCGCAACTCGCGCTCGACGTCCTCGTAGCGCGATTGATCATGGGCGGACGGCAAGCGCGCGAGGTCCGTCTCGAGCCCGGCCGCCCGTTCAGCCAACCGCGCCGCGTCGCGCTCGAGCGTGGCGCCATCATGCGCCTGCTGGGTGAGGCGCACCAGCTCGGCGCTCACCTCGCCGAGCTCCGCGTCCAGCGCCAGACGGCGCCGCTCCGCGTCCAGCAGCTCGGGTGGCTCGGGCTGGAGTTGCTCGATGCGCTGCTTGTAGAAGTTGCCGTTGAACAGCACGTCCTCCAGCTGCCGATCCAGCACCCCGAGTACGTTGGCGAACTCCCCGCCGAGCGGGCGGGCGCAGGTGGGGCACACCCCGTCGGGCCCCGCGCGCACCAGCCGCTCGCGCTGCTCCTTCAGGTCGCGGTACTGGTCGAGCAGCCCCTGCCGCTTGGTGCTCGCGTCCTGCGCGTCCCGCACCCAGCCCGTGCGCCGCTCCTCGGCGTCGAGCGCGCCGGCCGCGTGGGCGGCCCGCATGTCGGCCACCCGGGCCTCGGCGGCCGCGAGCGCGGCAGGACTGGGCACGCGGGTGATGCGCTCGCGCAGGCGTGCGAGGGCCGCGCGCACTTCCTCGAGCTGCGCGGCCACCGCCTGTCGGGCCGCGAAGCCCTCGGCCTGGCGGCGCAGGTGATCGGCCTCCTCCCGGAGGGCCGGCAGCGGCTCGAGCCGCCGCCAGAGCTCGTCGAGTCGCCCGCGCGCTCCAGCCGCCTCGGCCAGCTGGCGCTCCAGCCGCGCGACCCGGTCGGCGGCGGCCTCGCGCGCGTGCGCCGCCAGGCGCTGCTCGTTCTCGAGCGCCAGTGCCTGGTCGCGAAGCTGCTGGAGCCGCTCCCACCTCGGCCGTTGCTCGGCCAGCACGGCGGACGTCTCCACGAAGCGGGTGGAAGCCGCCTCCTCCGCCGTCCGTGCCTGGGCAAGCCGCGCCCGCGCGCGCGCGTCCTCCTCCTCGAGCTCGGCGGGGTCTGGAAGCCCGGCGCGCAGGGCCTCCAGGCGGGCGCGGAGCGCGGAGCGTTTCTCCTTCAACCGCTCCTGCGCGGAGCGGAGGCGCTCGTAGCCGAGCACACGGGAGAGGAACTGGGCGCGCTCCGGCGCGCTCATCGCCGCCATGACCGCCAGCTCCTTCTGCCCGGTGAAGTAGGTGTTGAAGAACTCATCGCGCGTCATGCCCAGCAGCCGGGTCACCCGCTCGGTGACCGCGCCGAGGCTGGTCACGATGGGTGACGGGCTGCCGTCCTGGTACAGCTCGGCGCTGGTGAGACCCCGCACGACGCGGTATTCGTGCGCTCCGAGGGCGAACTGGAGCTCGACCTCGACCTTCGCGCGCGCCGGCGCGTTGCGGCGGCGGATGGTCTCACGGTTCCCGCGCGCGGCGGGCATGCCGTACATCGCCCAGGCGATCGCCTCGAGGAGGGTGCTCTTCCCCGCTCCGTTGGGCCCGATGATGCCGGTGAGGCCGGCGCCCAGCTCGAGGTCGGTGAGCTCGTGCTGGCGGAAGTTCACGAGGCGCAGGCGGTGGATGCGCATCAGCCGGCGGCGGTGGCGTCGCCCTCCACCGCGTCCATGAGCTGGCCACCCGTGCGCACGAACAGGGCGCGGTCGATCTCGGCGGGCAGCGGGCGGCGCTCGAGGTAGGTCCGCACCAGCTCGGGCAGCGTCTGCCGTTGTCCTGGTGCGCCCACGCCCACGGTCCGGTGCACCTCCGGGCGGCGGAGATCGAGATTCAGGTGGAGCGCCTCGGCCTTCCGCGCACGGACGGCGGCATGATTCAGCGAGCGCGCGACGTGGCGCGGCACGTCGTAGACGCGGAGTCGGACGATCTGGTCCGCGATGCCGCCGGGCGCCGCCTGCAGCCGAGCGGCGATCGCGCTGTCGAGCGCCGCCGCTTCCATCCCCTCCGCACGGATGGGCTCGAGGTCCAGCACGCGACGCGCGGCCGGCACCGGGCGGGCTTCCACAGTGCCCCCGTCGACGTCGACCAGCAGCCATCCCTTGCCGCTCACGCCAAGTCGTGCTTCGTCGGCCAGCTCGCCCCAGAGGTTCGCGCTCACGTACTCGAGCGCGCCGGCATACCAGGCGCGCGGGGCGACCCGGTGCCTGACGTGGTAGTGCCCGAGCGCGACGTAGCTCCAGAACTCGAAGCCCAGCTCCGCCGGCAACAGCGGCGCCCCGCCGTACTCGAGCGCGCCGCGATCGCCGGGAATCACACCTTCCACCTCGCCGTGGATCAAGAGCACCTGGCGCCGCGTGCCGCCCTCGGGCCGGAGCGACGGCCGCTCCTCGCCCAGGAGGGCGGCATGGGGCACCGCGAGCACGCTCAGCTCGAGCGCGGGATAAACGAAGCGGCGAGCCTCCTCTACGGCCACGTCGACGCCGACCTCGGCGAAGAGCCGGAGGATCGAGCCGGTCTCGGTGGACCGGGGGGTATCGTGATTTCCCGCGATGAGAATGATCGGGGCCGCGGGCAACGCCTCGCGCAGCCGCTGACACTGGCGGAACGCGAACACGATAGCCGCGTTCGTGGGCCGCACGCTGTGGAACAGGTCGCCGGCGACGAGGACCGCATCGGGCCGGGCCTCGATGACGCCGTCCACCGCCGCGCGAAACGCGTTGGCGACATCGGCCTCGCGCTGGTTGATCCCGGCGGCGGTCTGGCGGTGGTACTGGCGAACGCCCAGGTGGGGGTCGGCGATGTGGGCGAGCTTCACGCGGTGAAATGTCGCGCCGGCGCTTGATTGTTCAAGGCCTCAACGCGCCTCCAGGCGGGCACGCGCCAGCTCCGCCGCCCGATCCATTCCCTGCGCGCCGAGCAGCAGGACCAGCTCGGACGCGCGGCACCCGTCGAGGACGCGGTCGATCGCGCCGGCGAGGGTCGGCTCGTAGGTGTGGACCGTACCCGCGGCGCGAAGCGCCGCGAGTACCGCCTCCCGCTCGTCGTCGTGCACCCGGTTGGGCGCGCCGGCCGCGTCCTCGCACGCGGTCACAATGAGCCGCACCGGGGTGTTCGCGACCAAGCCGCCGACCGACTCGGCGAGCGTGGCGGCCAGCCGGCCGTTGATGGCCGCGCCACGCGACCCGCGAATGCCGAACACGACCCGGACCCCCGTGCCGGCGATCGGCCGCACGCTGTCGAAGACCGCCCGGAGGCTCCGCGGGTTGCCGACGGTGTCGTCCAGCACCAGCGGGCGGCCGCCCCAGACCACCTCCATCCGGCGGCGAAGGGGGGGCGGCGCGGCGAACGCCCGGGCGACCGCGTCGGCCGGGGCGCCGAGGAGCAGTGCAGCGACTGCGGCCATCGCCGCGTTGGCAAGCTGATGCCGACCCAGGAGGAGCAGGTCGAGTGGAACCTCCCCGGCGGAGACCGACACGCCGCGCGCACCGGCGAGATCGCGCGCGATCTCCAGCACGAAGGAGGCCCCGTTCACGTGATGGCGCACGCCGGCGAGGCGCACTGCCGCGCCCAGCGCCCCGTCGAGCGCGAGGGTGACGGGCGCGCGGGCGCCCGGGCGGGCACCCGCGTGCGCCAGCACGCGATGGTTCGAGGCCTCCACGACGAGCGGCGCATCGGGCGGCAGGAGATCGAGGAAGCGCAGCTTGGTGCGCACGTAGTGCTCGGCCGTGGGGTGATACTCGAGGTGCTCGTCGGGGACGAGGTTGGTGAACAGCCCCGCGGCGAGCTCGAGCCCCGCAACCCGCTCCTGCAGGATCCCGTGCGACGTGATCTCGATGACCACCGTGTGCACCCGCGCGTCGGCGAGGCGGCGCAGCGCGGCGTGGATCGCGGGCGGGTCCGGCGTCGTCATCCGGGCGGTATGCGCCGCCGCCGCGCTCCGGGGCGGCCCGCGCCGCACGCCCAGCGAGCCGATCGCGCCGACCGAGGTGCCGGCGGCGGCGAGAGCCGACTCGAGCAGCAGCGACGTGGAGGTCTTGCCCAGCGTCCCGGTGATGCCGACGAGGCGCAGTTCGCGCGCGGGATGTCCCTGCAGCTCGGCCGCCACGGCGGCGAGGGCGCGCCGCGGATCCGGCGCGACGAGCGTGGGAACGCCCGGCACGGGGGCGTCGGCCAGCACGGCGACGGC
>JBOHSY010000426.1:0-6016 GCA_050733355.1 Gemmatimonadales bacterium
CGTAGTGCTGGATCCCGACGTCGCCGAGGCATTCGCCGACGCCAAGGCCGTCAACCGTGCGCTCCGGGCTCTTCTCGAAGTCACGCCGCGGCGACGCGGGCGCACTGGGCGTTCGCGCACCGCCTAACAGGTTGCGGAAAAATGCTTGATGAGCGGCGCTTTCGTCTGGGATTCGGTGATTTCCCACTGACGTATGGCAGCGGTCCTCCTCGCGACGGGCCCGATCGGGGCCTGGTCGGCGCCCGATGGCACGCCGGCCACTTACGCGCACGCACCGACCCGGCTCAGCGTTCGTATGCGGACCAGGTTGTACACGCCAGTCGTAAAGGCGAAGATCCACCCAACCTTCTCGCGCCCCCGATGCCGGAGCTTCCGCAAGAGTCCCACCACCTGGCCCCACCCATAGCCCTCCTCGCTGAGCTTGCGCTTCCGCTGACTGACCGCGAACCCCGCATGCCGCGTCGTCCGGCCATCGATCGCACTGGTGGGTTTCTTCTCGTGAATGTTGGGCGTCACGTGCGGCGTTGTCTGGCACTGCCGGACGCCGTCGACGAAGTCCGGGGTATCATAGCCCTTGTCGGCCCCGAGCGTCCGCCGCCGCGCTCTGGGGTCCAGGGTGGTCAGCATCGCCGCCGCCGCCTCGCGCTCCGCCTCGTAGCCCGGGGGGCGCACATCGGTCGCCACGACCAGACCGTGGCGATTATCCATGAGCGTCGACCCCAGGTGGCAGAGCTTGGCCGTCGTGCCGTTGCTCTTCCGAGCGAGCCGGGCATCGGGATCCGTCACCGACTGGTGCGTCCGGTTGGAGCGCTTCTCCTTGCGGAAGTTGACCGTCGGGTTGCTCTGGTCCCCATCCGAGGGCGGGGGCGACGGATCGTCCTTCGGCCGGAAGCTCTTCTGGCTCGCCCACGCCTCGAGCAGCGTGCCGTCGACCGAGAAGTGCTCGTGCGACAGGAGGTGGCGCGCGTCGGCCGCCTTCAGCACTTCCTGGCAGAACGCCTCGGCGATATTCCCCTCGAGCCGCCGATCCCGGTTCTTGGTGAACACCGTCGGGACCCAGCCAGCGTCATCAGGGGTGAGGCCGACGAACCAGCGGAACAGCAGATTGTAGTTGAGCTGCTCCATGAGCTGTCGCTCGCTCCGGATGGTGAACAGGATCTGGAGGAGCAGCGCCCGCAGGAGCTGCTCCGGCGGGATCAACGGGCGGCCGATCGTGGAGTACATCATCTGGAAGCGGGGCGAGCGCGCCCCGAGGATGGGGTCCACGAGCGAGCGCATCGCGCGCAGCGGGTGATCCACCGGAATGCGATCTTCGATCGAGACATAGCTGAAGAGGATGTCCTGTCGCCGATCTTCACCACGCATTGCGCACGCTCGCCGTTGAAGTCGCGACAGAATAACCATCGCGAATCATCAACACCATGCCCGTCTTTTTCAGCAACCTGTTAGGTGGCTTCAAAAGTGCCGCTGGCCCATCGGGTTCACCGAACACCGCTGAGGAAACTCTGAACGGCCCTGCCTTGGCCCAAGCACTGCTCATCTGCGTCGGTGGAGCCGCGCTCGAGAGCCTGGCTGCTGGCAAGAGCCCTCGCGCCTACCTCGCCACGCTGGTCCTCCCGCGCGGTTCTCCATCTTTTGGCGGGTGGGTCATCGTCGGGATTGCCTACTATGCGGTGTGCGCGATCCTCCTGTATCGGCTGCTCACACAGGGATTTGAGACGTTCTCCGTAAGTGCAGCAATAACACTACTACTCCTTCTCATGGCCGCGAACGCCTTCTGGAACTATCTCTTCTTTCGAAGGCGAAGCCCGCGCGCGGGGTACTTGGCCTTCTTCCCCTACGCGCTGCTCGCACTACTGCTTATCACCGCGCTCCTCTTCGCGGATCGGCTCGGCGCCTGGATCTTTCTGCCCTATCTCGGGTACATGGTCTATGCGCTCTGGTGAAGCAGGCGCGTGTGGCAGCTAAATCGGGCCATTCCCTTGCGGGAAGCCACCTAACCCGCGCATGCAGCCGACGGGCCGGACGGGCGCCAGCCTCCCGGCGGGCGGCCCCTTCCGTGAGCGCGGTAAGGAACGAAGGTTTGTGCGAGCGCCGGCATGATCGCCCGCAGCTGATGCGCATGTCGTTAGGCGGCGGTCACTGGAGCTTGCCATATGAGCAGGGAAAGCATCGAGGCCGCCCTTCGGTATCTTGAGCAGGACCTTGATCTCAGTAAAGGCTTTCTCGTAAAGCTCTGGGGAGAAGAGGACGCTTGGGCCTTCGTGATAAAGTGCCACGCCCTCTTGGAGACAGCGATGTCGGAACTCCTGAGCGGCTTCTTAGTCAATGACAGCTTTCAGGAACTGATCAGCTTTCTTCCTATGGGCGGCAAGACTGGCAAAGTGGCGTTTCTACGGTCAAGCGCCCTTATCAGCGCAACGGAGCAGACGTTTCTGGACGAGTTGCAGAACCTGCGCAATTCCTTGGTCCACAATGTTCACAGTGTGCGCTTTGACTTTCAGACTTTCATGACGACCAACCCAAAGCAAGCCAAGCGTCTCGGCCGGGCAGCTGCAGCCTTCGGTGATGACGGGGAAGTGAGGAAGCGGTACGAGGCTGAGTTTGAGGAGGCCCCCCGGCATGTCCTATGGCTGGCGACACTCGCCGTGCTCGCGAGATCCCGCAGCGCCCTACTCAAGAGTGAGCAGCAAAGGCGTGAGCTTGCAGCACACGTACGAAAGCTCTTTGAGCAGGGGAGGACAGGCTAATATCCGATCGGGACCGCCGCCTAACCCGCGCATGCAGCCGACGGGTCGGAGGGGGCACTAGGCTCCGCTCGGGCGGCACCCTCCTTGAGTGCCGCTAAGGAAGCGTTGGTTTGTGTGGCCGCGGGGCATGAGGGCCCGCAGCTTCCATGAGAAGGTTTGGTGTCAAGGCCGCCGTGGCGGCCGGTGCCCGCGCTCCCCGACTCGCTTCCATCCGCACTCTGTGGGCGCGCCCGGCGCCTGGTGCACGTGGCGATCCGCCCGGGGCTGCTATCTGATGCGCGAGCTCAGGCCGTCTGGCTCTCAGCTGCGGTCGCAGTCTCCCGATCGGGCGGTGGAGCGCCGGCGGTTCGGCCGGTGGTCGACCGGTCGAGTCGTCCCTCCGCTCTCAGGCCGCCGCGCGCAGCCGCTGATAGACGGCGCCACTGACCCAGAGGCGGTGCAGGAGCGTGGCGAGCCTGCGGGCCACGGCGACCACCGCGCGTTTCTTGGCGTTCTTCCCCCCGCGCTCGGCCAAGCGGAGTCCCCAGCGCCGGAGGTCAGTGTCCGGCCCGAAGGGGCCCAGGATGTACTGCGCCCCGCTCACGAGCAGCCGGCGGAGCATCGCATCGCCGCGTTTCGTGATGCGCAACTGTGCGTCGCGGCCGCCCGACTGGTCCCGCCGCGGACAGAGCCCCAGATAGGCGCCCACCGCCCGACTCTGACGGAAGCGGCCGGGATCCTCGAGGGTGAGCACGTAGCAGAGGGCGGTCAGCAGCCCGACCCACTGGGCTGGCGCAGGCCCGTGGTCTCGGGGTAGCGCTCCGTGGCCACTCGCTCGAGCTCGCGTTCCATCCCGCGGATCGCCTGGGTGAGCGTGGCGATGAGCTCGAGCAGCGGCCCGAGCGCACCGCGGAGTTCGGGCGGCACGCCAGCGGCGGCTTTGATCGCGAACGCTGGCGCCGAGCTGGCTGGGAGCCGCGCGCCCCAGGCTTTCACCGCGCCGCGCACGTGGTTGATGAGGAGGGTCCGGGTCCGGACCAGCGCATCGCGGGCCCGCAGCTGGGCCAGGTCGGCCTGGGCCTCGGCCCCGCGGTGGCGGATCGGTTTGAGGAGCGCGGGATCGAGTCGGCCCAGCCGGGCCAGCGTCTCGGCATCCACCCGGTCACTCTTGCGGTCGCTCCCGTAGATCAGGCGCAGCTGGCGCGCGTTGGCCACCAGCACCTCGTGCCCGGATCGCTGGAGCAGGCGACTGACCCAGGGCGAATGGGTGCCGACCTCGAGCACGATCCGGGCACAGGGTTGTCCCGCGAAGTAGCGCTCGAGCGCCGCGGGGGTAGTGCGGAGCCGCTCGGTGGCGAGGACCCGCCCCTGCACATCGAGAGCGCAGAACTCAGTGGAGCGATCGCCGAGATCGAGGCCGATTGTTAGCTTGGGAATAGCTATCCGCCGTGTCGTCATTGGGCCACCCTCTGGGCTGTGGGCAGTACGCCCGTGCACTGGTTTAGGAGACCACTGAACGGTAGCCTGCCGCTCAGAGGTTGGCCTTCTCATCCCAATCTGATGCGCAGGTCGTTAGGCGACACCCGAGGATCATGATCGATCTGGCAACGTTGGTGAATTGGACGCAAGTGCCAAAGGGGGCCGATCGGTACCTTAGGCCATTCGTGTGCCGTGGGAAGGTGGAACGAGCGGGCGCTGCGATTGTAGGGACAAATCCGGCGACAGCCATTACACCTAGCGATGTTCCACCTGATGGCTATATCGAGCTGCTACTTAACCTGGAGGAGTTCACGAAGTTCTATCGTGACCTGCGGATGAAGCGAGGAAAGCGGGCGAGCAGCCCGACTCGAACTGGATTGAACGGGATGGCCAATTGGCTCTCGGCGCTGGGATGGGAAAGCATTCTAGATACGAATGTCTCCCCGTACCCCACGGCCTCGAACGAGGACTTGGACCTAGTTCCTTCAGAATGGCAGTCGCGCTGGGTCTTTGTTGAGCTAATTCATGCAGTCAAACCTCGCCTCGTAATCTTGCACGGCGAGGAAGCCCTCAAGCACTTCGTTGCTGGGATTGCACCCCATCTTCAGGCGCGCGCACGATTGCCTTTCACTCGGCTGGTTGAACAATCGCCGCAGCTCGGTCAGATCACCTGGGAAGGTGGCGAGGTTTGCCGGGTCTTTGTATGTCCGCACCTACGGTTCTTCGGACACAACGGGGGACCGAGGTTCCGGGCCCTGAGTGCGGCTCTAGCATAGCCGCCTTGCACCGTGTCGCCTAACCCGCGCATGCAGCCGACGGGCCGCAGGGGCGCGGAGCCCCGCTCGGGCGGCGCCCTCCGGTGGCGCCGCTAGGGAAGCGTAGGTTTGTGCGGGCGCGGGCGTGATGGCCTGCAGCTGGTGCGCAAGTCGTTAGGCGTCAGCCAACCGTTCGGTGAAAGGTCGGGTAGAGGTGACCCCTGACCTGCGGGATACGATCCTCAGCACCTGGCGCACCAACAATCGGCTGACGGTTTTCCTGATCGAGCAGCTGCCAGCTGGGCTGTGGGCCGCGGCGATCCCCGGGGCGCCCCGTCGGACGATCCGGATGATTGCCGGCCATCTACACAACGTTCGGTGCAGGTGGATCAAGACCTTGGGCCAAGAACTGGGCGTCCGCGTGCCCCGGAGCGTTGACGGCCGGCGAGTGGGACGCCAGGAGGTGGTACCCGCCCTGCAACGGAGTAGCCGAGGCATCCTCCACCTGCTCACTCTCGGCTGCGAGCGGGGCGGGAGCATCCCCAGCGCCTCGAGCTACACCTGGCGCAATCTGCCGCTCGACGTCGGGCACGTTCTGGGTTATTTCGTGGCCCACGAGGCCCACCACCGCGGCCAGCTTGTGCTCGTGGCCCGGGCATTGGGCTCGCGGCTGCCTGCAGCGGTCACCGACGGGCTGTGGCAGTGGACGAAGCGTGCGGCGGAGGCCAAGTCCGAATAGCGCTGACGCCTAACCAGCGCATGCAGCTGACGGGCGCTGGCTGCGACGGCGCCCGTGCGCCACCCGGCGGCGTCGCCGCGATAAGGACCATAGGCTTGTGCGCCGCGGGCCAGTCGCCCGCAGCTGATGCGCGAGTCGTTAGGCAACTCTCGGGCGTCGCTTCACGACAAGTTCCACCTGGACGCCCGCATGGCCCAGCATAGCCACCAGCGTGTCCACACTGAAGCGATCGATCTTGCCCCGCA
Source organism: Gemmatimonadales bacterium (assembly GCA_050733355.1). Taxonomy (GTDB): domain Bacteria; phylum Gemmatimonadota; class Gemmatimonadetes; order Gemmatimonadales; family GWC2-71-9; genus DASQPE01. Next base: position 5,948 of record JBOHSY010000426.1, read on the forward strand.
CCAGGTCGCTGACTCGGGGCTGACTCACGCCGAAGAGCGCGGCCGCCCGGGCTTGGGTCAGCCGCCGTG
>JBOHSY010000427.1:0-6759 GCA_050733355.1 Gemmatimonadales bacterium
GGCGCAGAGGAGCCGAGGAGCCGACTACCTGCTCTTCGGCTCCTCTGCGCCTCTGCTCTTCCGGGGCTCAGCTGTCTTTGGGTCCCTCCACCAGCCTGGGCCCGGCGTCCTCGTCGGACACGTAGCCGTAGACGTAGGAGTAGTACTGGTAGGAGCTCTCCGAGGTGCGGATGTCGTTGAGCACCGCGCCGAGGACCCGGATCGGCAGCCGGTCGAGGAGGCGGATCTTCGCCTCGGCCATCTGGCGGTCGGTCTCGCCCGAGCGCAGCACCAGCATGATGTTGCCCGTCGCGGTGCCGAGCACGAACGGATCGATGCCGGCGCCGAGCGGCGGGCTGTCGATGATGACCACGTTGTAGCGGCTCTTGAGCTCCGCCATGAGATCGTTCATCGTGCCCGAGCCGAGGAGCTCGGGGCCGTGGTGGCGCCGCGTGCCCGACGGCAGCAGCGCCAGATTCTTGTGCGTGGTGTTCCGGAGCACCTCGTCTATGGTGGCGTTCCTCATCAGGTAGTCGATGAGGCCCGGAATGCGCTCCGCGCCGAACATCCGGTGCAGCTCGCCGCGGCGGATGTCGCCGTCGAGGAGCAGTGTCTTGTAGCCGGCCTCGGCGAACGAGAGCGCGAGGTTGGAGCAGACGAGCGACTTGCCGTCACCCGCCCCGGGGCTCGAGATCGTCAGCAGCACGGGGCCGGCGGCGCCATAGGAATGCACCAGGTTGAGGCGGATGGTGCGGAACGCCTCGACCACGTGGGACGCCTCCTCCAGGTCTTCCTTCCCGCTCTTCAGGTTCTTGATGGCCGGGATCGCCCCGAAGATGCTCAGGCCGAGCTCGTTGGTGACCTGCTCGGGATACCGGAACCGCTTGTCGAGCATGTCCAGCAGAATGGCGAGCGCGAGCGCAAGGCCGGTGCTGGCCATGAACGCCATCAGGATGAGCCGGGGCGCGCTGTTGCTCGTCGGCTTGTCCGGCATCACCGCCGGGTCGAGGATGCGCACGTCCGGGATCGCGCTTGCCTCGGCCAGCTTGGCGGACTCGTACCGCGCCTGGAGGTCGCCGTGGATCCGGGCGATGGCGTGGACGTCACGGGTGAGCCGCGCCTCGGTGATCGTGCGGCTCGGGATGGAGCGGAGCTCCCTCGAGGCGTCGGTGGTGCGACGACCCAGATCGGCTTCCCTTACCTGGATGGCGTCGACCAGCTGGTCGGTGTACGCAGGAATGGTCTGGTCGCGGATGATGCGCACCTGTTCTTTCGCGTCCTGCACCAGCTTGTGCTCGTCGGTGTACTTGTACTGGAGCGCGCGGACCGTGGCTTCGGCGGTCGACAGCTCCTGGAGCGCCTTCTGGAGGTCGGGCGCCGACCGTACCGACGGGATCGTGAGGTAGGCGTCGATCACGAGGTCGCCGCCCTGGGCACGCTTGAGCACCGCCTCGAGCGCCTCGCGATCGTGCTTGAGCTCGTCGAGCATGAGCTTCTGCTCGAAGAACTTGCTGATCACCGTGGAGGTGCCCTGGGGGCCGACGGAGACGGCGGTGCCCTCACCGGGCTTGATGATGATGTCCGTGCGGAAGCCCTGAAGGGCGCCCTCGGCATCCCGGAGCTGCTTGCTCACCGTGTCGAGCTGCTGCGCCAGGATGCGGGTGAGCTCGGAGAGCTTCCGCTTCTTGAGCTGCGCGGCCACGTCCACATACTGGTTCACCAGCGTGTTCATGGTGCCCGTGAGCCGGGCCGGATTGCCGCCCCTCAGGAAGAGCCGCAGGAAGTTGCCGTTGTCCTGCATCCTGGCGGTGAGTTGACCGCGCAGCAAGGCCGAGGCGTCACGGGGGCTGGTGACGCCGAAGCGGATCTTGCGCCCCTTGGTCTTGACCAGGCCCTCGCTGGCCGGCGTCCAGTCGAAGCCGAGGCGCGCGCCCATCGGCTCGCCCACGCGGCCCGCCTGCACCAGCAGTCCCTCGGCCGACTTGAGGGTGAACGTGCGCCCCTTGGGATCGGTCTGGAGCACGTACTCCCCCGGGCGGAACCGCTCCATCAGGCGGAAGTCCGAGAACAACACCGAGTCCTTCGCCTCGCTGAACGACAGGAAGAGTTTTCCCTTGGCGACCACCGAATCGAGCACGGTGAATGTGGTCAGCAGCTCGACCCAGTTGGCGCCCTCGACCACGCCCTCGGTCCGGATCGGCCCGGTGCGGCTCGGGCGGCCTTCGATCCAGATCGTGGCCTGCACGCTGTACTCGGGCTTCAGAAACCGGGTGGCGAGGACGCCGAGGCCCGTGCCGCCCATGATCACCAGCAGAATGAGCCACTTGTAGCGCTTGAGTGCCGCGACGTACCGGCGCCAGGGGATTCCGCCCTCGCCCTGCGTGGGCGGCTGAAGGAGCGAATAGTCGATGTCCGTGGCCGGAGCGACCGGGGGTGCGGTGACGGATTGCACCAGGGCCGCGCCGTTCTGTTCTCCTGAGGGAAGCTGATTTCCGGACATGTCGGACCGTTTCTCCTCGCAGACGGAGGTGGCGATTCGCCAGAATGCCGTTGGGATGCCGCCCCCCAATGCAAAGTAAGGACCGCAGTCGCCCCGGCAAGGCGAAGGTGGCCGGGGGTCATGGCTTCCGAAGGATATGCGGCCGGCTCAGGGTGTCGGTGACGGGCGACCACCCGTGTTGCACGAAGCTTGCAAGGTGTGGCTCGCCACCCGCATCCCGCTGTTGCACTGATCACACGGTACTGCTTGACACGTGCGGCACCGTGTTGTATCCAAGTCACGATCTGGCAAGGGTGACGGCGTCGCCGCCACGCGTGGAACGTTGCCTGCTCTCCACGGTGGGACCGACCATACCGACCCGTCCGGACCGCTGCCCGCCCAGGGCGCCGGCCGACCGTACGGCGCATCGCGAGGAGAGAGTGAATGGGTAGCTCCGTGGCTCAGACGCCCCCCGCTTCCGCCCCTCCCGCCGGGGCCCCTCCCACCGAAAGCGCGCCGCGGGACCCGCTGTCGATCCCCCCGGATGTCAAAGCCAGCATCCGGGTGCTGGTGGTGGACGACGAGCGGACGCTGCGCGAAAGCTGCGCGAGCGTGCTCCAGATGGACGGGTTCAACGTCACGCTCATCGGGCGCGGTGAGGAGGCGCTGGACACGGTCAAGCGCCGCAAGTTCGACATCATCCTCGTGGACCTGTACATGTCGCAGGTCTCGGGGCTGGACATCCTGCGGGCGGCGCTCGAGGCCCACAAGGACACGATCGTCGTCGTCATGACCGGCAACCCGAGCGTCACGAGCAGCATCGAGGCGCTCCGGGCCGCGGCGTGGGACTATCTGCCCAAGCCGTTCTCCGCGACCCACCTGCAGGTCCTGATCGGCCGGGCGTCGCATGCGGTCATGGTCTCGCGCGAGGCGCAGGATCTCCGGCTGCAGCTCATGAAGCAGAACGGCCACAGCGAGAGCGTGGCGCTCATCGGGATCTCGCCGCCGTTCCGGAAAGCGGTGGATCTCGCGCGAAAGGTGGCCGCCACCGACGCCTCGGTCTTCATCAGCGGCGAGAGCGGCACCGGCAAGGAGATGATCGCGCAGTTCATCCACCAGTACAGCCGCCGGGCGCACAAGGCGGTCGTGCCGATCAACTGCGCCGCCCTGCCCGAAGGGCTGTTGGAGAGCGAGCTGTTCGGCCACCGCAAGGGCGCCTTCACCGGTGCGGACCGCGACAAGCCGGGCCTGCTCGAGACCGCCCACGGCGGGACGCTCTTCCTCGACGAGCTCACCGAGATGTCGATGCCGCTCCAGGCCAAGCTCCTGCGCGTGATCCAGGACGGCGTCGTGCGTCGGGTGGGCAGCGAGCAGGTGGACGCGGTGGTCGACGTGCGGTTCATTTCGGCGACCAACCGCGATCCGCAGGAGGCCGTGGACGCCGGCGTGCTGCGCGGCGACCTCTTCTACCGGCTGCGCGTCGTGCCGATCAAGCTGCCTCCGCTCCGCAAGCGGCAGGAAGACATCCCGCTGCTCGCGAACCATTTCCTCACCCACTACTGGACCCGGCACCGGGGGATGACGGACCGGCTGCCGCGCCTCAGCGAGGCGAGCATCGCCTTCCTGCGCTCCCGGCCCTGGCGCGGCAACGTGCGCGAGCTCCAGAACGTGATCGAGCACGTGGCGGTGCTGGCCGAGCCCGACCAGTTCATCCAGCCCAACGAGATCCCGCTGTACGAGGAGAACGCCGAGTGGCCGAGCGAGGCGCCGGTGGCGCCGGGCGTGATGGACGAGGCGTATCACACGGCGAAGGACCGGGTGGTGGCGCAGTTCGAACGTGAATACCTTACCCGCCTCGTGGGCCGGGCCGGCGGGAACATGTCGAAGGCCGCGCGCCTCGCCAGCATCGACCGGACCACGCTCTACCGGTTGATGGACAAGCACAGCTTCCATCGCGACGAAAGCACGGGGATTCCGGAGTGAAGCAGGAGACGGCGCTTCCCGCCACCGGCGGGGAGCGCACGCGCCCGTCGGGACCGAGTACCGTCCCCGTGCGCGTGTGGGACCCGGACGGTCCGACGGGCAGCGCGCTGTCGCAGGGCGTCTGGGACGCTCTCCGGGACGCGGTGCTCGCCGCGCACGCCGGCTGGGAGTCCGTCGTCGAGCATGCGGCCTCGCCCGACGAGGTGGCCGTCCACGTGGCGGGACTGGGCACCGCGATCCGCGCCGCCGCCGTGGGGCAGGACCCCGACCTCGGCCTCGTGCCGCGGAGCGCGCTGTCAAGGCGGCTCGTCGCGGTCATCCGCGGCGCGTTGCTCGAGCGCCTCGAGCTGCTGCATCCCTCGCCCGAGCCGGCCGAGATGCTCCGGGTCCTGACCGCGGTTGAGCGGGTCGCTCAGCGACTCGACGTGGACTGGTCGCAGCGGTTCGCCGACCGGCTCTCCGCGCCGGACGGGCTCGAGCTCGTGGTCGAGGTCGCCCACGACCTGCGCTCGCCGCTCACCTCGATCCTGTTCCTGGCTGAGACGCTGCAACGGGCGCGCAGCGGGCCGGTCACCCCGGTGCAGGAGCGCCAGCTCGGCCTCATCTACAGCGCCGCCTTCGGCCTCAGCTCCGTGGCGAGCGACGTCATCGAGCTGGCGCGCGGCGGCGACCGGCTGGTCGATCTCGACCCGATTCCGTTCTCCATCACCGACATTCTCGAGTCGGTGCGCGACATCGTGTTGCCGATCGCCGAGGAGAAGTCGCTCGAGGTGCGCGTGGCCCGTCCCGAAGCCGATTTCCGCATCGGCCACCCGGTGGCGTTGAGCCGGGTGTTGCTCAACCTCACCACCAATGCCCTCAAGTTCACCGCCGAAGGCCACGTCGAGGTCGCGGCGCAACAGCTCTCACCGAGTCGCGTGGAGTTCGCGGTCCGCGATACGGGCCGGGGCATTCCTCCCCAGTCGATGGCGATGCTCTTCGAGCCGTTCCGTCGGCGGCAGAAGCAGGGCGAGTACGCCTTCTCCGGATCGGGCCTGGGTCTGTCGATCTGCCGCAAGCTCGTCGAGGCCATGGGATCGACCCTCAACGTCGAAACGGCCCCCGACTGGGGCACGCGCTTCTTCTTCGCCCTCGAACTCCCGCTCGCCGGCACGGCGCACCCCGCCTAGACCCGGGCACCTTGACCTGAGCGGCCCCACTTCCAGCAGCGCTTTTCGATACATAGATTTGAGCGGCTCTCCGCCGGAGAGCGACCGCGCAGCGGGGCCGGCACGGCGCCGGCCGCGCGGACCCGCCGGCCGAAGAGCCCGTTTTGGAGCGACGGCGGGTCGCCTCGGCAACCCGCACCGTCGGGCGCAATGTGCGCCGCGCATCGACCTCGCTCCCGACCACGCGCTTACCCGCGCGGACGCCGGATGGCCCGGCGCCGCCGCCGGCGGGTTCCGTGCGGCTCGGGGGCATTACCTGAGTGCTACGTGACCCAACCTCTGAGCCGCCCCGGGCGGCATCTCACCCACCATCCACCCGCCCACGCTCCCAACGCCGCGCTGCTGATCGACTTCGACAACGTCACGCTCGGCATCCGATCCGATCTGGCGAAAGAGCTCAAGCACCTCCTCAACAGCGACATCATCAAGGGCAAGGTGGCGGTGCAGCGGGCGTACGCGGATTGGCGCCGCTACCCGCAGTACATCGTGCCGTTGTCCGAGTCGTCGATCGATCTGATCTTCGCTCCGGGCGTCGGCTCGACCAAGAAGAACGCCACGGACATCCGCCTCGCCATCGACGCCATCGAGCTGGTCTTCACCCGACCCGAGATCGGGACGTTCATCCTGCTCTCGGGCGACAGCGACTTCTCGATGCTGGTCATCAAGCTGAAGGAGTACGGCAAGTACGTCATCGGCGTGGGGATCCGCGAGTCCGCGAGCGACATGCTGATCCAGAACTGCGACGAGTACTTCTCGTACAGCGATCTTGCGGGGCTCACGAAGGAAATCGACGTGCCGTCGGTGCAGCGGGACCCGTGGGAGCTCGCCCGCGAAGCGGTCGCGCAGATGGCGCGGAACGGCGACGTGATGCGCTCGGACCGGCTGAAGCAGGTCATGCAGCAGCTCGATCCGAACTTCGACGAGCGGAACGCGGGCCCCCGCTTCAGCCGCTTCAGCAAGTTCGTGGTCGAGGCGGGCCAGCGCGGCGTGCTGCAGGTGACCAAGCTGGAGAACGGCCAGTACGAAGTCGCGCCGGCGGGAAGCGCCCCGGTGCTCGCAGCGGCGCCGGCGGCCGCGGAGCCTGGCGAGCCGGCCGAGGCCGCGGCGCGC
>JBOHSY010000428.1:0-5524 GCA_050733355.1 Gemmatimonadales bacterium
GACCTGCCCCGCTCCTGTTTTTCCCGGTGCGCGCAACGGCGGCGGTCGCAGATGTCACCGCCGTCCACCTTGAGCGTGCGCCACCGCACTACGCGCTGGAAATCCTAAGACAAGGGCCCTGCCGGCGCGCGATGCTCGGCGGCCGTGGGGCCACGCCGCGCCGTGCATGCTGCGGAACGCGCCTTACCCACTTGCACCGCGCCTTCGCTGTCTGAGCTGCCGCGGCATGGAGATCGCAGACGACATGATGCTGTCACACCCGCTCGACAATTTCCGACTACAGCTGGAGCTGTCGCCTGGCTGGACCGGGCGCCAGCGCGGCGTCGGTCCACCTCTGCCTGGAGTGCGCATGCGATCTCTTGGCCGCGTCCCCGTGCTGTCCCTGGCCACCAGAGCCCTCCTTGGCACATTCGCATTCTCGGCGGGTGCGCCGCCGCTCGCTGCCCAGTCCGCACCTCCTCCCACCCGGGCCACCGCCGGATCCACGGTGCCAGCGAGCGGGCTGGCCCGGCCAGCAGCGCGCGCTGGTGCGCCGGCCGCCGCCTCGAGTGTGACTCTTACGGTGGCGATTGTAGCCGAGGACCTCTCGATCAAGCCGGTGCCGCTGCACGCCTTTACGCTGACCCCGGAAAGCGGTGGCACCTCCATCGAGGCGAGGACGGGGCTCGACGGCAGAGCCACGGTGGTCGTTCCGGCAGGGCGCTACACGGTTTCGAGCGCGAGTGCCGTCACGCTGGCCGGTACGTCGTACCAGTGGAACCTGCCGCTGGACGCCTCCGGCGCGACCACACTCGAGCTGACCAACGCGAATGCGACCGTCAGGGCGGCCACCCCCGTACGCGCTCGGCAGATGGCGCCGGAGATGGAGGTTTATCGACAGGTCCGTACCGGCGTCTTCCGCATCCAGGCGGGGCTGGGGCACGGTTCGGGTTTCCTGGTCGCCGAGGACGGATTCATCCTCACCAATGCGCACGTCGTCGCCGGGTACACCGATGCATCCGCCGTGCTCGACTCCGCTACGCGGATCCCGGTCCAGATTGTCCACCGCGACAACGACGCAGATATCGCCGTGCTGCGGGCGGCGCCCGAGGCAGTACGTGGCCGCCCGGTGTTGCCCCTCAGCCAGACGTCCCCGCTGGTCGAACCGGGCGAGCGCGTCTTCGCGATCGGGTATCCACTGAATCAGGACCAGACGCTGACGAGCGGCATCGCGTCGAGCCTTCGCGAGGGGGCGGTGATCAGCGATGTAAACATCAACCACGGCAACTCCGGCGGTCCGCTGCTCAACCTCGCCGGCGAAGTTGTCGCGATCAATACTTTCGGGGACTTCACCAATCAGGGCGGCCCTGGGGTGTCGGGTTCAGTGGTCATCACGCGGGCGGCGCAGCCCCTGGCCGATGCGCGCGCGAAGGCGGTCGCGCTCCCGCCGCCGAGTGCGGAACGGTTTCCACTCATGCCCGGCGGCCGGTTCCGCACCGCCGACCTCAAGGCGTTCGCTGACTCGGTAAAGTTGCTCCGTTACGCCAAGTTCGACTCAATGAGTGTGGGCAAGTTCTATGTCACACTGACGACGCCACCGATCCAGTACGTGCGGCTTCGCGCCTTCGAGGAGATCGTGGCCAAGGACAGGAAGAAGCGTGAGGAGCGAGCAGGCATGGACGAGGAGGCGCGCTACAGCGAGCTGCGCGACTATCGGGATTGGGCCGAGTACGTGGGGGACCAGCGGGCGCCCGTTGTGGCGATCGCGATCGAGCCGAAAGTCGGGGAGACGAGCGGATCGATCTTCCGCCGTCTCCTGCTTACGGGGGCGGGTGGCAAGGCAACCATGCGCTATTCGGGAGACCTTCGCGGAGCGTCGATTTTCCGGAACGGGGAACCGGTCACATTGCTCACCGGAGGGACGACACCGGTGAAGGTCTTTGTTGACAACGGGTGGGTCAGTATGAAAGACGTCGCCGACTACGGCTACTACGTCCTCCCTGCTGAAACATTCCAGCCGGATGCCGACGGCACGCCGCCGAGCATCGTGGTCGAGCTGGACGACCTGAAGAATCCAACCTTTCCCAGTTGCCGCGAGATCCCCCGCGACGTCGTGGCCACGGCGTGGAACGACTTCGTGCTGTACTACAGCGCGCGCGGTGAGTCGTTTGTTCAGGCGGACGCGAAGAAGAAGCCCGAAGGGGTTCCGGACAAGAAAGCGGTATGTGCGGCCGCTCGCCGCGCACGCAACGCGCCGCCGGAAGATCAACACGTGCCCTGATTGGAGCCGATGCGCAGGATGCCTACGAGGGATAGGGCGGGACAGCCGTAGCGCTGGGCGGGGCAGCCCTTCTTCAGGGCTTGCCCGGCTTGCATTGTGCCTCCAACGAACCGCACGTAGCTTCCCGCAACCAGCCGCACGGACCTTGACCCCAGCTCCCGAGGCCCTCGCCCGGGCCACGATCGATCGCCAGCTCGCCGACGCAGGCTGGGCGGTGCAGGACCCCGGCGCGGTGAATCTGCACGCGGCGCGGGGTGTGGCCGTGCGCGAGTTTCCGCTCCGGCAGGGGCACGGTTTCGCAGACTACCTGCTCTACGTAGATCGCAAGGCCGTAGGCGTGGTCGAAGCCAAGCGCGAAGGCGCTACCCTTACCGGCGTGGAGGGCCAGGCGACCAAGTACAGCACCGGCCTCCCGCAGCACGTGCCCGCGCCGATCCGGCCACTCCCATTCCTCTATCAGACCACTGGCACCGAGACCCGCTTCACCAGCCTCCTCGATCCGGAGCCGCGGAGCCGAGGAGTTTTCCACTTCCATCGTCCCGAGACTCTCGCCGAGTGGCTCTGCGCCGAGCCGATGTGGGTGCCTGCCGGCGATCGCTTGGCGAACCGGCCGGCGTCGCTCCGCCTTCGGCTCAAGAACATGCCGGAGATCGGGCCGAGCGGCCTCTGGCCTGCCCGTCCCGATCCCTCCACGGGCGGAGCAGGAGGAGATCGTGGCTGAGGTTGAGCGGCGACTCTCCTTGCTTGCGGCCTTGGGGAAGGTGACATCGCTGGCTCTTAGCCGTGCCGAGCGTCTTCGCGAATCGATCCTGAGACGTGCGTTTGAAGGCGGGCCCGTTGACCAGGATCCGAATGAGGGACACGCCGAGAAGTTGCTCGAACGCATCCGCGCCGAGCTAGCCCTCATAGAGGTTTCCCCACTGCGACGGCTGCGGGCCACGTCCCGCCGCTAATCCGGAGGATCATCATGGCCGAAGTCACCGTCAGGCGCACTGGGGAACTCGTCCGCAAGCTGTTCGAGGTCCTCTTCGAGCATCCCGAGGGGCTGCAGGCTGGCAAGGCGATGGACCTCCTCTCCAAGCGGGTCCAGCTCTCGCCCCTACGAGCAGGGCGACTACGAATCCGGTGGTCGTCGTTTCGACAAGATCGTCCGGTTTGCCACGGTGGACCTGGTCAAGGCGGGCTGGCTGCTGAAGGACAAGGGCAAGTGGTCGGTCACCGAGGAAGGCCGCCGCGCCTACGAGAAGCTCAAGGATGCGGAGGCCCTCTACAAGCGCGCCAGACAGCTCTACGCGGAGTGGAAGAAGTCGCAGCCGGGGGACGACGTCGAGCCCGAGGAGGAGGCGCCGGAGAAGCAGGTCACCGTCACGTTCGAGCAGGCCGAGGAGCAGGCCTGGAACGAGATCGAGACGCACCTTCGCAGTCTCAATCCATACGATCTCCAGGAACTGGTCGCGGACCTGCTCCGGGCCATGAATTACCACGTCGGCTGGGTGGCGCCGCCAGGCAAGGACGGCGGCGTGGACATCATGGCCTGGACCGATCCTCTTGGTACGCGCCCGCCGCGCATCAAGGTACAGGTCAAACGCCTCACGGCCACCATCCCAGTCGGTGAGGTTCGTTCCTTCATGGCACTGCTGGGCGATGACGACGTGGGCCTGTTCGTCACGACCGGCGCGTTCACCAAAGACGCCGAGGCCGAGGCCCGGAACCAGGAGAGCCGGCGGGTCACCCTGATCGACCTGCATCGGCTCGTGGATCTCTGGATCGAGTACTATGACCGGCTTGGCGAGATGGCGCGACGGAGGCTGCCGCTCCGGCCGATTCACTTCCTCGCGCCTGAGGGGTAGGTGCCACGTATTGCGCTATTGACCAGCGCGATCCAACGAGCTATAATCTAGTCCATGGTCCCCATACGCCCCGCCGACCGGCTGGCGCTTCTGGGGTTGCCTGAACCCCTCGCGCGCATCCTCCGCTACTTCGCCCTGCGCCCGAACGCCCGGCCACACCTGCGCGCGATCCAGCGAGAGCTGGACGTCTCCAGCGCGTCGGCTCAGCGCGACCTCGCCCGCCTGGTCGACGTGGGGGTGCTTCGGCGCGTGCCCCACGGCCGCACCGTCCGGTACGCGGTGGTTGAAAGCGCAGGACTTTGGGGGCCGTTGCGCTCGCTCGTGGCCGAGGGCTCCGATCCGGTGACGCTCCTTCGAGAAGCCCTCCGCGGTGTCTCCGGTGTGGATGCCGCCTTCGTGTTCGGGTCGACCGCGGCGGGCACCGCGCGGGCCGACAGTGACGTGGATCTGCTGGTCGTTGGCGATTCGGTGGATACCCGTGCGTTGCACCGGGCGCTGGCGGAGGCCGGTCTGCTCATGGGCCGCGAGGTGAACCCGGTGCGCTACAGCAGGACGGAGCTCGCCACCCGGTTGGCGGGCGGCACGCGCTTCGTCCGTGAGGCGTTAGCCGGACCCAAGGCCTGGGTCGCGGGAACCGCGTCGGCCGTCGCGCCGATCGCGATCGCGGCAGGCATTCCGTTCGCCGCCGAGCCCGCGTGACCGGCGGGCGGCCGCCGGAGCTCCCGCCTCGACTCCGCAGGCTGCTGGAGTCGAAACGCCTGCGCGAGCAGGAATTCAGGCGCTCGGACGTCGTCAATCTCTGGCGGAAGACCGTCGAGAGCGCGCGAGACGCCGAGCTTCCCGGCCTCAGCCTGGACGGCTCGCTCAGTTCGGCGTACGATGCCGCGCTGAACGGGTGTCAGGCTCTGCTCGCTGCGCGTCACCTGCGGGCTGCCGGGGGACAAGGGCACCATGAGGCGACGTTCGCCGCAGTGGAAGCACTCGGCCTCGACGGTCTCACCGATCTGGTGCCCGACTCCGAGGAAATCCGCTCGCTTCGGAGGGGTTCGGTGTACGATCCCGTGTTCGCCACCGAGGCCGATCGCAAGAAGGCGATCGCCTGGATGCGCGCGACACTTCCTCCGATGCGGTCCGCGCTCGTCTCGTGGGACCCGACCCTCGATCGCGACCTCTTGCCCGTTGCGCGACCATGACCGGCTCCAGTACCGCGATTGTCCAGAAGCTCTGGAGTTACTGCAACGTCCTCTTGGACGCAGGGCTCACCTACCTGGACTACACCGAGCAGCTCACCTTCCTGCTGTTTCTCAAGATGGCGCACGAGCGCACCCAGGAGCCGTGGAGCCAGCCCTCGCCGGTGCCGGCGAATTACGCCTGGCCCACCCTCGCGAGCAAGGACGGCGACGCGCTCGAAACC
>JBOHSY010000429.1:0-9349 GCA_050733355.1 Gemmatimonadales bacterium
GTGGTGCTGCTCGACGAGCCGTTCGGCGCGCTCGACGCGATCACGCGGGGCGAGCTGCGCGAGGCGTTCGCGGACCTCCGCGCCCGCGTCCCGTTCACGTGCGTGCTGGTCACCCACGATCTGCACGAGGCGGTGGCGCTCGCGACCCGGATCGCGGTGCTGCGCGACGGACGCGTGGAGCAGGACGCGATGCCTGCGGAGATGGTCTCGGCACCGGCGACGGATTACGTCGCGAGGCTCCTCGCAAGGGCTGGTGTCGTGTGAGGGGTGGGAGCGGGCGGGAGCGGGCGGGAGCGGGCGGGAGCGGAATTCGCAACGCGGTCATCCGCTGCCTCGTCGGCGTGCTGTTGCTGCCCGCCGGCCCGCCCGCCCGCCTGCCCGCCCAAACCCGAGCCGTCGTCGTGGCTTCCAAGCCGTTCGGCGAGTCGTACCTGCTGGGCGAGATGTTCGCCCAGACGCTCGAGGTGCGCGGCATCGCGGTCGACCGCCGCCTCGGCCTCGGCGCCACGGAGATCGCGTTCGCCGCACTCCGCACCGGCGCGATCGACGTGTATCCCGAGTACACCGGCACCGGGCTCGTCGCGATCCTCCGCGATTCCTCGCGCATGGGAGCCACCGAGGCGTTCGACCGGGTGTCGCGCGAGTTCGCCCGCCGCTGGGGTCTCTACTGGCTCCCGCCCCTCGGCTTCGAGAACACCTACGCGATCGCCGTACGGCGGGCGACCGCGACGCGGCTCGGGCTCGCGACCCTGAGCGACCTCGCGCGCGTCGCGCCGACGCTCACGGCGGGACTCACCCCCGACTTCATCGGCCGCGCGGACGGGTTGCCGGGTCTCGCGCAAGCCTACGGCGTCCGGTTCCGGGCGGTGCGGTCGCTGGTGCCCGCCGTGAAGTACCGGGCGCTCGCGGCCGGCGAGGTGGACGTGATCGACGGATACTCCACCGACGGCTTCATTGCGCGCTACGATCTCGTGGTGCTGGCGGACGACCGGCACTTCTTCCCGCCGTATCAGGCGGCCGCACTGGCCGGATCGAGGCTCGCGCGCGACCGGCCCGAGGCGATCCTCGCCCTCACCCGGTTGAGCGGCCGGCTCGACGAAGCGACCATGCGGACGCTGAACCGGCGGATCGAGGTGGACGGCGAGCCGGTGGCGCGGGTCGCGGCGGACGCGCTGCGCGAGATGGGCGTCGGCGGCGCCGCCGCCGCCAGGCAGGTGGGCGGGCGGGCAGGCGGCCGGACCTCCTCGGCCGACGGGCGGACCCTGCTCCGCCTGACGCTGCGCCACCTCTTTCTCGTCGCGGCGTCGCTGGGGTTGGCGGTGCTCGTCGCCGTGCCGGCCGGGCTGCTGCTCGAGCGGCTGCCGCAGGGCGCCGAAGCCGCCATCCGCGCGGTGGGAGTGCTGCAGACGATCCCCGGACTGGCTCTGCTCGCGTTCATGCTGCCGGTGCTCGGCATCGGCACGACGCCGGCGGTGGCGGCGTTGTTCCTCTACTCGCTGTACCCGATCATTCGCAACACGTACACCGGCGTGCGCGAGGCGGACCGCGGCGCCGTGTCCGCCTCGCTCGCCGCCGGCATGACACCGGCGCAGACCCTTCGGCACGTGCGGCTGCCGCTGGCGGCGCCGGTCGTCATGGCGGGCATCCGAACCGCGGCGGTGATCAACGTGGGCACCGCCACGCTCGCCGCGCTCATCGGCGCGGGCGGACTGGGCGACCCGATCGTCGCGGGGCTTGCCCTGGCGGACACGCGGATGGTGCTCTCGGGCGCGGTCCCCGCCGCGCTGCTGGCGCTCGCGGTGGATGCCGCCCTGGGAGCATGCGAGCGGGCGGTACGGCCGGAGTTGTAGCGGGAGGAGCAGACGGGAGCGGGCGGGAGCAGGCGGGACCGGGCGGGAGAGGAGGTCAGCCCCCGCCTGCTCCCGCCCGCTCCCGCCCGCTCCCGCCCGCTCCCGTCCGCTCCACCGCGACCCGCAGCACGTCACGCCGGAGACGCGCCCGGACGCGCGCGAGCAGTAGCGCGGCCACGGCGGCGAGCCCCACCACGAGGCCCCACCAGAGCCCCATCGCGCCGAGCCCGCGCTGAAAGGCCAGCCAGAGACTCACAGGAAAGCCCAGCAGCCAGAAGCCGAGCAGCGCGATGAGGAACGGCACGCGGGTGTCGGCGAGGCCGCGCAGGATGCCGAGCGACACGACCTGGAGCCCGTCGAATACCTGGAACGTGCCGGCGATCGGCAGGAGCGACGCGGCCAGCGCGACCACCGGCGTCTCGCGGGAGTACATCCGGGCGAGGGGCTCCGGCATGGCGAGCATCACCAGCGCCGTCGTGGCCATGAACGCCACGCCGCAGGCGAGCGCCGCGCGAGCGGCGCGCCTCGCATCCGCCATGTCTCTCCGCCCGACCGCCTGCCCCACGAGCACCGCCGCGGCCGCGGCGATCCCCATCGGCACCATGAACGTGAGTGAAGCCAGATTTATGGCCACCTGGTGCGCGGCGATCGGGATGGTGCCGAGGCGTCCCATGAGCAGCGCCACGGTCCCGAACACGCCGTACTCCAGCAGGTGCTGGAGCCCGATGGGCGAGCCGATCGCCAGCATCCGCGCGAGCGGCGGCCATTCGAGCACGTCCCGCCGGAGCGGCAGCAGGTGCGGCCGGAGCTCGTTCCAGACCAGGGCCAGCAGCGCGAGCATCATCAGCCAGCGGCTCGCGGTCGTGGCCCAGGCCGAGCCGGCGACGCCGAGCGGTGGCGCGCCCAGGCGCCCGTAGATGAGCACCCAGTTGAAGAACACGTTCGCGAGATTGGCGCCGACGATCGTCACGACGATCGGCCACATCAGCTCGCGCGCCTGGAGCGTCTGCCGCAGCACGATGACCGCGTAGAACGGCACGACCCCGGGGATGAGACACCACGCGTAGACCGCGGCCAGTGCCGCCAGCGCGTCCGGCTGGCCGAGCGCCCGCAGCGTGGGCCCCGCGAGCAGCAGGAGGACCGAGCAGGGCACGCTGATCGCGAGTGCCAGCAGAAGCCCGCGCTGCACGGCGCGGGCGATCGCGGGCTCGTCGCCCGCGCCCACCGCCTGCGCGACCAGCGGATCGAGCGCCATCAGCATGCCCATGCCGTAGACCCCGACCGCGAAGAAGTAGACGTTGCCCAGCGCGACTGCGCCCAGTGCTTCCGCGCTCAACCGGCCGACCATGATGGAGTCGACCACGCCCATGAGCATCAAGCCTACCTGTACGACGACTACAGGCAGGGCCAGTCTCAACAGGGCCGCCAGTTCGACCCGCGAAGGCAGTAGGGCGTTCACACTAGGCAGTAAGGGCGGTGGAAACGGTAAGGGCGGTAAGGGCTTGGCGTGAAAGACGAAAGGTACCAAAGGCATACGCCTATGGCACCCTTCCTCTCTACTCCCAAACCCCTACCGCCTCTACCGCCCTTACCGCCTTTACCGCCTTTACCGCCTTTACCGCCCTTACCGCCTTTACCGCTCTTAATTCGTATCCCTCTCGCTCGGGGTCTGGACATCCACGTCCGGCACGTTCACCTCGGCCTTCTTCTTATCCACGTCGACGTCGACGTCCGGCACGTTAATCGTGTCCTTCCGCATCCCGACATCCACATCAGGGGTCCGGATGGTGTCCGTCTCGGTCCCGATGACCGGCTTCTCTACCTCGTATTCCCGCTCGCCAGTCTTCTGGCAACCGGCCACCGCGACTACCGCGGCGAGCCCGGCGATTGTGAGCACGCGCACGTTCCGCCTCCTGGTCTGGGTCACCCTGGTTCGTCCGCTGAGGTGCTCCGCGAACCGAGGCAATCTCGCGCGGTCAGGTCAGCTGGCCCGTGCGCCAGGTCACGAGCGGGTGTCCTCGAGGAGGGCCATCGCGGCGTTCCGGCCGTTGATGGCGATGACGCTCCCGCCCGGATGGGTGGCGGCCCCGCAGAGGTAGATGCCCGGCATCGGGGTGCGCGACGTGAGCCGCCGGTCCCACATATAGGGTGGCAGGATCTCGCCCTGGAAGATGTGCCCGCCGGTGAGACCCACCCTGCGCTCGATGTCGGGCGGGCCGAGCACCTCGCGGTCGATGATCGCATCCGGCAGGTTGGTGCAGAAGCGTGCGATGGAGCCGACCACGACGTCGCCCACCTCGTCCCGCCGCTGGTCCCAGTTCCCGGTGCGGAAGGCGTACGGCACGTACTGAGCGAACACGCTCAGCGTGTGCACGCCGGACGGAGCGACGCTCCGATCGTACACCGTCTGGAGATAGAGCTCCGCCCACACCCGGGGCGGCAGCTCGCCCCGGCGCGCGGCGGCGTGCGCGTCGCGCCACTCCGATTTGCCGAGCGGCGTGTTCACCTGGCCGGTGTGATGCGGCGCGAAGGTGCCGGGCCGCGCGCGGAAGTTCGGCAGCTCGTGGAGCGTCAGGTTCACCTTGACCGTCACACCCTGGATCGGGACGGCCTCGACCCGGTCGCGCCAGCCCGGGTCCGCCGCATCGCCGAGCAGCCGGAGCGTCACCCGCGGGTCTGCATTCGACACCACGTTTCGTGCCCGGATCCGCTCGCCGCCCATCAGCTCCACGCCCTCGCCGGGAACGATGCGGGCCACCGGCAGGCCCGTCGCGACCACCGCGCCCGCGTCACGCGCCGCGTCGCAAAGAATGAAGGACACCATGCCCATGCCGCCCTCGACGTAGCCCCAGGTTCCGGGCCGGCCGTCCATCCGCCCCGACCCGTGGTGGAACCACACCGAGGCCGTGCCGGGATCGTGCGGGCTCGCGTCGGTGCCGATGACACCCTGGCCGAGGTAGGCGAGCTGCAGCCGCTCGTCCTGCACGAAGCGCTCGACGCACTCGATCATCGACCACTCGAAGAGGAGCCCGCGCGCGTCGGCGTCGCCGTCGAGCCGTGCTTCGATCTGCTCCCGCGAGGGCGCATCACCGATCCAGAGATCGCCGGCCCCCTCCGGCCGGAGCGCGTCGCGGAGCCGGCGCTTGAGCGCGCCCATCGCGCGCCACCCCTCGAGGTCGCCGGGGGCAAGGGCGCGCACCTCCGCCTCGCAGCGCGCATCGTCGTTCCAGAGCTGGATGCTGGACCCATCCTCGAACGGGACGAACAGCCCGCCGACGGCGGGGTGCCAGCGAAAGCCACGGGCCGGGAGGTCGAGCTCACGCATCACCAGCGGATGCAGCAGGCCCACGACGTACGCGCAGGGCGACATCCGGACGCCGGGCCATGGCTCGTCCAGCGTGCACGCACCGCCCACCCGCTCGCGCGCCTCCAGCACCAACACCCGGCGCCCCCCGCGGGCGAGATAGGCGGCGCACGCGAGCCCGTTGTGCCCGGCGCCGACGACGACGGTGTCCCAGCGGCGCCCGGCGAGCGCCCGCACCGGTTCCGGGAGACCGACCCGTCCGAGCAGCTCGGCGGCGGACCCGCCCACCTAGCTGGCCCCCCGGCGCGTCACCGCGCCGAGCAGGCGCCGCGGCATGAGACGGATGAGGAAGACCACGAGCTTGTAGCGCCAGTCCGGGATGCACACCACCGGGCCGCGCCGGTCGAGGCAGCGGAGCGAATAGGCCACCACGTACTCGGCGCTCAGCCAGAACGGCCGCTTCTGCAGCTCGGCGGCTTTCAGGCCCATGCGATCGTGGAACTCGGTGCGGGTGAAGCCGGGGCAGAGCGCCTGCACCTGCACCCCCGCCTGAGCTACCTCACCCGCCAGGCCCTCGCTGAACACGGTGAGGTATGCCTTGGTGGCGGAGTAGTTGGCGTTGCCGGGGGCATAGATGAAGGAAGCGACCGAGGAGACGTTCACGATCGCGCCGGCACGCCGCTCCAGCATCCCGGCGAGTGCGGCCTGCGCCAGGCGCATGGGCGCCAGCGTGTGCAGGTGGAGCATTGCGACCTGCCGGGCAGGGTCGGCCCGGGCGATGGTGCCGGTGGTGCCGAAGCCGGCGTTGTTGACCAGGATGGCGAGCGGCGGACCGTTTCGGATGCGCCCGGCGACGCGCTCGATCTCGTCGTCGCGGGAGAGATCGGCGCGGAGCGGCTCCGCCTGGATGCCGTGCCGGGTGGCCAGATCCCGGCTGAGTGCGTCGAGCCGGGCGGCGTCCCGCGCGATGATGACGAGATCGTGCCCGCGCGCGGCGAGCCGCTCGCAGAACTCCCGCCCGATGCCGGCGGTGGCGCCGGTGACGACGCTCAGCGGTCGCATGCGCGGCAATCTGGGCCCGGGTCTCCCGGGCCGGCAAGCGCGGCCCGGGAGTGCAAAGTGCGGTATCTCTCGCGCGAGGTTCGGCACTCCGTCCGGGGACCGGGTGGCCGGTCGCCACCGTTCACAGTCTGGTCACCCGGAGGAGGGGCGTCGGACGACCCACCGACTCAACCTCCGTGCGGCAGGGCGGTTCCATCCCCCGCCCGGTTGCGGCCCGGTGGGGCCGGGTCCCGCCGGGGTAGCCCCAACTGTCAACGACCTCAACGCGCAATTCCTTGCACCGAAGAGCAGCACGGTTTTCGCAATCCCGGGCGCGCAGGGGGGTCTCTATGTATCGCATCGAGCTGGGTCCCGACGACATCGGCGTCTTTCGCAGCATCGAGGAGATGGCGACCGCGATCAAGACCGGCGTCATCACCCCGAAGGCGCGCATCTTCCATTCGGCCAGCGACAAGTGGCTGCCGATCGAATTTCACCCGCACTACAAGAAGGCGCGGGAGATGGCGGCAAGCGCGGCGGCGCCTTCGCCGGCTCTGAGTCACCCGCCGGTGCGGGTCGCAGTCGACGCGTCGTCCAGACGCATGCCGGTGCCCGCGCCGGCACCGGCACCGGTCGCTGGGCTCCCGCTGATCGACGTCTCCGCCCCGCCGAGATCCGTCGCGCTCGCGCCCCTGCCCGCACCGGTGGCGGCGACGCCCGCCCCCGCACCGGTCGTGGCCGAGCCCGAGCCCGACCCGGTGGCGGCCGAGCCTGCCGTGCCCGAGCCCGCACTGCCCGTGGCTCCGGTCCCGGTGCTGTTGGCGCGTGCGCCGGAGCCGGAGCCGGAACCGGAGCCGGAGCCGGAGCCCGTCGTAATGCATGTCGCGCCGCCGCCCGCGCCGGTGATCACGCCGCTGCCCGAGCCGGAACGCGAGGCCATCTTCCTCGCGGTCGAAGGCGAGCGACCGCTCAGCGAGCCCACGCCGGAGGCCGTGGCCGTGGTCTCCGAGCCGTCGCTGGAACAGCCGAGGATCGCCGCGGCGCTGCCGTCCTTCCAGCTTCCGCGCGTTGATTTCCGACTCGGCCGGCGCCGGCGCCCGCTGGTGATCGCCGCCGCCGCCGTCGCACTCGCCGTGTCGACCCACATGGCGCTCTCGGCCGCCCGGCCGCAGTGGGAGCTCGGAGCGAGCGTTCCGCTCCCGTTCCTCGATCTCGGCCCGGGCGTGCTTCGCGCCGAGCGGCCGAGCGATCCGCCCCCCACCACCGCAACGGTGCTTCCTGCCAGCGTGCCGGCCGCGAAGGGCAGTCCGAGCTTCGGCGGGACCAGCGCGTTCTCGTCGGCGCGGCCTAAGCCGGAGGTCGCCCTGCAACCGGTCGACACCGCCGCCCCGGCCCCGGCCCCGGTGCCGGTCATCGCGCCGCCGCCCAAGATCGCCATCGCGACGCCGAAGGCCGTCACGGCCCCGTCGCTGGAGGGCGACCTCAAGTCCGCGGCCGGTCTGGTGGCCCGCTACGACGCGGCGCACGCCGCGGCGAGCGCCGAGTTGGACACTGGCCTCCGCACGGCGGGCTTCGCGAGCCTGTTCGCGACGACGCGCCTCCAGCCCGCGGGGCTGCGCGAGGCCCGCGCCAGCGTGGGCACCGCGTCGGCGTACGTGTCGCGCTACCGGCGACGCGAGGCCGAGATCGAGCGGGCATACCGCGACACGTTCGACCTGCTTTCCAGCCGGAACAAGTGGTCGGACGGGCAGCGGCGCACCTGGGACTCGCGGAAGGTTCACCAGGAGCACCCCGAGGTGGCCAAGCTCTCGAGCTTCCTGCTTCAGTCGCTCGACAGCCTCTACGGGCTGCTCGCCGCGCAGGAGGCGGCCTACCGGGTGATCGACGGCACGATCGTCTTCGACGATGCCACCGCCTCGCGCGCCTACGGCGAGCTCAAGCCGTGGCTCGACCGGCGTGCGCACGCGTGGGCGGACGTCGAGTCGACCGAGCCGACGACCGCGGCGCGGATCCTCAAGGCGATGGGGACAGCGAAGCTGCCGGAGGGGGGGAGCCTTTAGAGAAGAGCAGAGGAGCGGAAGAGCAGAAGAGCAGAAGAGCAGATGGGTCGACCGGCAGGAAGGCAGCAGGGGAGACTCGCCTGCTGCCTTCGCTGCTTTACCCACCCCATCTGCTCTTCTGCTCTTCTGCTCCTCTGCCTTTCACGGGGTTCCCCGTCTGAACGCCGCGGCCATCGCTCGCTCCATTTCATGGTCCGACGCGTCCGGGTTGTCCCGGTAGAGCTTGATCAGCACCGCCACGTTCGCGGGTGACCGCCATAGCTCCTCCTCGGTGCCGGGCTGGCGATCGCTGTCGCTGGCGCGGCGGGCAAACATGTCGCTGAAGATGACGCGTGCCTGCCGCACGAAGCGCATCTTCCGGCTCGTCTCCCGGACCACCAGCGTCAGCGCGGAATCCACGGTGGGCCGCCCGCCGCCCGGATTGGCGGCGATGCCGTGCGACACCGCGGCCACCACGTTCTCGAAGAAGACCGAGCGCTGCGACTCGCTGAGCTCGAGGCTGTCGGCCGCGCGACGGGCGGCGGGATCGGTCGCGGCGTCGTACGCCGGAGTGGACGGGGCCTGCGCGATCCCGCCGCTCGCCAGCGCGGCGGCCGCGACCAGTCCCAGCAGTGGACGGATGGATGAAAGCATAGCGCCTCCTGCTGACGCTTTACTCCAACGATAATGCGCCGGCTGATCGGCCGCACAGCCCGGCGGCCGACTGCTCCATGGGGAGCAGCCGGTCACGTCTGATGCGGTGCTGAACGAGGGGAATCGGGATGTTGAGGGGGGGGTGGAGCCGCACCAGGTGCGGTAGCCGGCTAGTTTCGCCGAGCGCGGAACCCGGGCAGCATCTCATCGCGCCCGGGGATGCAGCGGTCGTCGCCGTGCACCATTCCCGTCCAGCGAATGCCGCGCTCCGAGACCAGCTCGGTGGGCGGCATCTGGCTTCCCGTGCCCATCGCCACCGGGACCACGCCGACGGCCTGCCCGGGCTCGAGAGCCGTTCCCGCTCCGGCCCAGGCATCCACCACCGGCTGGGGCGCGGCCTGCGGCTCCGCCGCCGCCGGCGCGTCGACCGTGGGCGCCGGATCCGGCGCGGCCGGCTGGGC
>JBOHSY010000430.1:0-7238 GCA_050733355.1 Gemmatimonadales bacterium
CGTTGACATCGTGGAGGTCACAAGTTCGAGTCTTGTACCGCCCATGCGCTCTTAGCTCAACTGGATAGAGCATCTGACTACGGATCAGAAGGTTGGGGGTTCGAGTCCCTCAGAGCGCACCTGAGCCGAGAAGTAGTGCGGGGCGTGGCGCAGTCCGGTTAGCGCGCCTGCTTCGGGAGCAGGAGGTCCCCGGTTCAAATCCGGGCGCCCCGATTGAGAACGAAACGCCGGTTCCCCTCGGGAGACCGGCGTTTGCCATTCTCCTCGGTTCCTGCGCCACCCTGGTGTCCAGTCCTGGTCTAGGCCTGTCGTCTGAACCGCAGCGTTCCCGAGTCGACCGGCAGGTCGAGGAATAAATCGCCGTCCCTCAGGAAATAGACTGTCGCGCGGCCAAGCTCCTTGGCGAATCGGTCCGACAACGATCCGGGCGGGCACATCGCGCGGGTGAGTGCGATGGGTTTGAATGCGATCCGGCGATCGGCCGTGACGGAATAGGTGGACATGCCGCGGTTGCAGTCGGCCTGAACGGTGACGCGACCGGAGCCTTCGAATCGAATCGTGTACCGTTCGGGCGCGTCGACAGTCACCTGTTCGACCGGTGTCGTCAAGCCGACCCATTGCCACGTGACGTCCACCACGTCTGTCGGCAAAGCCGACCCGGATCCGGCGCTCGAGCCGCCCGACCCTCGGCAATCCTTCACGATGGTGCGTTCCCCTTTGGCGTCACGGAGCAGGCCCTCGTCACCCTTCGAGTGCCAGGTGTATTCGTCATCGGTGTAGGCAGCACCGGAAGCACTGGGTGCGTGCCGCATCCTGAATTCGCGGCCCCGGTATGCGACGAGCGCCTGGCCCGGCGAGTACGTCACATCGATCTTCTGGCCGCCCTCGCAGGTGTACGCCATGCTCCGAAGGGATCCCTGGTCCGCCGACGGGCCTGCCGGCGTGGTCGGCTGAGGCTGACCCTGCGCACAGCCTGTGACCAACCCAGCAGGAAGCGCCAACCCGATGAGGATCAGTCGCGGAGCACCCATCATATTGTCTCCTTGTGACCGCAGATTTGCGCTCCTATGTGACGAAGCGCTCCTCCTGAACGAGCGGCACCTCGTTTGGCGGGTGCCGCCGTGAGACCAGTATAGGAACGCGTCCGGGATCGGGCCACAGCCGACGAACGCCGCCCACGCCGCGTGGTCAAACAGCCTTTCAGATCGATGGGGCTTTCGGACCGCTGCCGTTGACGCCCGCCTGCCCGGCACTCCACAGCACGGCCGTGCCGATCGCCGCCGACAGCACCGAGGCGGCGAACACGGCGATCTTGGCGGCCGCGAAATCGGACGCCTGAGGGAACGCCTCGCCGGCGATGAACAGCGACATCGTGAAGCCGATACCGGCCAGCGCACCCGCGCCGCCGAGCTGTTGCCAGGAGTACTCGTCCGGCTTGGCCGCGACCCCCAGCCACACCGCCAACGCCGACGCCAGGACCAGGCCGAGCGGCTTGCCGAGCACCAGTCCGACCAGGATCGCGAGCATCAGGGGTTGGTGGCCGCTCAGGACGTCGGCGCTCAACTCGACACCCGCGTTGGCGAGCGCGAACAGCGGCAGCACCACGTAGCTCGAGCGCAGCGAGACGGTCCTCAGCATGCGGTCGGCCGGTGACTCCAGCCGGTTGTGAATGGCATCCAGCGCCTGCATCGCCGGGGCTGACGGTCCGTGCCGCAGCACATCGCCACTCTGCCGCGCCTCGGCGATGAGGATCGCGTTCGCCTGCCCCATCAACGCACGCAGATTCGGCGGCTCGCGCGTCGGGATGACGAGCGCGAGGATCACGCCGGCCAGGGTGGCGTGGAGGCCGCCGGCGTGCACCGAGGCCCACAGGGCGACACCCACCACCACATAGGGCGTTACCCGATACACGCTGAAGCGATTGAGCAGCGCCAGCACGCCGGTGGCCACGCCCGCGGCGACCAGGTAACCGGCGTGCAGCTCCGTGGAATAGAAGAGCGCCACGACCGCAATGGCACCGATGTCGTCGATGATGGCCGCGGCGGTCAGGAAGATCCGCAGCTCGACCGGCACCCGACGTCCCATCATGACGATCAACGCCACCGCGAACGCCGTGTCGGTCGCCATCGGCACGCCCCACCCATGCGACCACCGCCCGGCCGGGATGATCAACAGGTAGAACAGCACCGGCACCACCATGCCACCGACCGCCGCCGCGACCGGCAGCGCCGCGGACCGCCGGCTCGCCAGATGGCCGACGGTGAACTCGCGCTTGATCTCCAGTCCCACGACCAGAAAGAAGATCGTCAGCAGGCCGTCGTTGACCCAACGCAGCAGCGACATCCGGAAGCCGGCGTCGCCCAGCGTGAAGCCGAGACTCGTTTCCCAGAACGCGACGAAGCCGGGGCCCAGCACCGAATTCGTCAACGCCACCGCCAGCACCGTCGCCAGCAGAAGGAGCAGGCCGGCCGAGGGCGCCCATCGGGCGAAGTCGAGGGCGGCCGAACGCACGCGATGCCCCAGTGACCCAAGCATCGCGTCGGTGAACGCGCTTCGGTCCCAGAGCCCCTCGTACCGGCGGCCGTTGATGAAGAACGTCGGGGTGAACATCACGCCGCTGGCGCGCGCACCGGCGACGTCGGCATCTACCCGCGCCGCCGCGCGTCTGGCTTCCTCCGCCCCCGGTTCCGGATGCTCGGCTGCGAGGCCCAGATCGCCGGCGACGGCACGCAGGTCGTCCTCGGTCAGCGTCTCCGAGCGGGTCATCAACGCGACATGCGCGTCCCAGAAGCGTTCGGGATCGCCGGCCCGCTCGGCCAGCTCGGCGGCGCGCCGGGCGAGGTCGCTGCCCGGAACCGGCCTGTGCCGGAAGACGTAGCGCAGGCGATCACCGAACTGATCGCGGATCTCCGCGATCCGCTCGTTGGCGGCCCGGCAGTGCGGACAGGCGTAGCTGCCGTATTCGACCAGCGTGATCTCGGCGTCGGCAGGACCGAGGATGTGATCGGACGCGTCATCCACCGGCCGGTCGAGGCGATTGCGGATCTCTAGCTGCGCCATGAGAGCTCCAACAGGATACGCTCAGCCCTGGCCCGACGGTGCTTTGGCGGTGTACGCGTCCATCACGCGGGCGGAGTACACGAGCGCGGCGCCCGCATTCACCGCGATCGCCACGCCGAGCGCCTCCGCGATCTCCTCTCTGGTCGCACCGTGTTTCAGCGCCGCGTCCGTGTGAATCGTGATGCAGCCGTCGCATTGGCGCGTCACGGCGACGGCCAGCGCGATGAGTTCCCGCGTCTTGGGGCCGAGAAGATCCTTCTTGCCGCCTGCCGCACTCAGCTCCCGATAGCCGCGCATCGTGCCGGGGCTCATCCTCGCGATGTCGCCGATCGTGGCGAGCAGTTGGGCCTGGTATTCGTTCCATTCGTGCATCATTGGTCGTTCCGATCGAGAGTTGGTTGGGCAAGTACCGGCTTCACTCTGGTACCTCGGTTGGAGCGATCCATATGATCTACTCGCTCTTGGCGTAGTGCCAGCCGCGGAGAACCTGGCGTCGCGGGCCGACCGGGCGACGAGCCGGAAACGATGGGCAAATCCTCCTTGATGTTGCGCCCGCGATGAGCCCTCGCGCGGCGGACGCGAAGAGGGGGGAAGGCGCCGTGGGCATGGCCTTGGTATTACCGACAGCGCTCAGCATCGCATCAGCGCCCTGGGCGACCCGCTCGTCGCGTCGGTGGCGTCGCCCTGCACGATGGTGAGCCGCGGGTCCAAGTGCGTAGCAGGGGCCGGGTCGCGCACGACCGCGGTGACCTGATGACCGCGGTCGAGGGCCTCGCGGGCGATGCGGCCGATGCGGTCGATGCGGCGCCCGACATTCCCGCCGGCGCCGCAGAGGACGAGCGTCAGGGGACGAGCCTCCTTTCCGGGCAGGTCACGCCGCGGGCCGCGTCGGTGCGGGAGCGCGCTCGACGGCAGCTCGCCCGCGGCGCGCGTCGAGCAGGGCATCGAGCGAGAAGGCGCCGGCACCGGTCAGCGCGAGCAGCACCGACGAGCCGAGCAGCGAGAGCGCGAACTCGGAGCCGTTCAGCGGTACCTCGGCAGAGTCAGTGGGGGTTCAGGTTTCCGGTGTTACACAGCTCGATGTCATAACACTCTTCATCCCAAAAAGGTTCAGCCGGATTCGCGCACGAGCGTCAGCAGCTCGATGAGCGTCCGCAACTGCCCCGTGTTCAGGTGGCCGAGCCGGCGCCGGTGCTCCCCGGCCACCACCCGGTCGAGCTCGCCCAGTAGGCGTAGCCCCTCGCCGGTGACGCGAGTCGTGACCAGGCGCCGGTCCGTCGCGTCGCGGGCCCGCCGGACGAGGCCGGCCTCTTCCATGCGATCGAGCAGGCGGGTGACGTCCGGCATCCGCGTCAGCATGCGATCGCGCAGCTCGTTCCGGCAGAGCCCCTGCGGCTCCGCCCCCCGGAGAATCCGGAGCCCGTTGTACTGGGTAAGAGTGATGCCGTATGGCCCGAGCAGTTGCTCGAGTGCGTCGGTGAGCACCGCCCCGGTGCGGAGGATGTTCAGCTGAGCCTCCTGGTGGAGGCTTCCGAAGGGTTTTCGCTGACGCAGCTCGCTGCGTAGGTCCGGCGACATGACGAGCAGATATATGTTATCACACCCTGTGGCAAGACACCCAGGTCGACCGTGGCCGCCGCGTTTCTCGCCGCGCAGGGCGGCGCGCCCCCCACCCCGCGGTAGACACCCGCCAGGGAGCCGTATAGATAGAGAAGGCCGCCCATGCCTCCATCGCTGATCGACCACCTCCGCTGCGTCCCCCTCCTCGCCCCGCTGGCCGACGACGAGCTCGCGTGGCTCGCCGAGCACGGCAACGAACTGGTTGCCGGAACCGGCGAGGTGCTCATCCGCCCGGGCGACCCCGCCGACACGATGGTGATCGTGCTCGAGGGTATGATCGAGGCGCGCCGGCCGCCCGGCCAGCAGGGAGCGCCCACGTTCTGGGTGCGGGCGGGCGACATCACCGGCATGCTCCCGTTTTCCCGGATGACCACGTACAGCCGCCTGACCGTGGCGGTATGCCCGACGCGGATGCTCCAGGTGCCGGTCGAGCTGTTCCCCGAGATGCTCCGCCGCATCCCGGCGCTCCAGGCCACGCTCGTCGGCGTGCTGATCGATCGCGCCCGGCAGTTCACCCGGCTCTCCGAGCAGCGCGAGAAGCTCGCGGCGCTCGGCCGGTTCGCGGCGGGGCTCACCCACGAGCTCAACAATCCCGCTTCCGCGGCGCGCCGCGGCGCCGCGGATGCCGCGGACCGGCTCGACCGCCTGAGCCGGCTCGCCGGCGCGCTGGCGTGTACCGACGTCGATCCCGGGGTGTTCGCCGACCTGGATCGCCTGCGGGAGACGGGCGCCCGCTATCGAAGCCAGACGCGCCGGGACGACGCCCTGGATCGGAGCGACGCGGAGGAGGCACTGGCCGGCTGGCTCGGCGAGCTCGGCCTGGGCGAGCCGTGGGTGGCCGCTGGAACGCTGGCAGACGCGGGGCTCGGGCCGGCGGACCTCGAGCCGCTGCTGACGCGGTTGTCACCCGACGCGCGGCCGCTCGCGGTCGAATACCTCGAGGCCCATCTCGCGGCGGCGGCCGGCTTGGCCAGCGCGCAGCACGCCACGGCCCGGATCGCGGCGCTGGTGGATGCGGCCAAGGAGCACACCCAGATGGACCGGGAGCAGGAGCTGGTGCCGGTGGACGTGCGAGTGGGGATCGATTCCGCGCTCGCCCTCTATGCCGGCCGCGCGGCGGACAAGCGGCTGGCGGTGTCCCGCTCGTTCGCGGACGTGCTTCCGGCGGTGCGCGGCCATCCGGCAAGCTTGAACGAGGTCTGGGCCCAGCTTCTCGCGAATGCGATGGAGGCCGTTGAGTCCGGCAAGGGGAGCATCACCGTGCGGACCCGCGGCGAGCTCGACAGCGTAATCGTGGAGGTGGCGGACAACGGCCACGGCGTCCCGCCCGAGCTGCACGACCGAATCTGGGAGCCGTTCTTCACCACGCGGCCCGGCCGGCACACGGGATTCGGTCTCGACATCGCGCGGCGCATCGTGGTGGAGGAGCACGGCGGCGAGATCTCGCTCGAGAGCGAGCCCGGGAGCACCTGCGTCACCGTGCGCCTGCCGGTGGGCGGACTGGTCGCACACGTCACATGAGCGCGCCCGGCGGCACGGCTCCGCCAGCCAAACCCGTCCTGCTGAGCGTGGATGACGACCCGGAGGTGTTGCGCGCGGTGGAGCGCGATCTGCGCCGCCGCTACGGCCAGGAGTACCGTGTGCTCCGATCCGAGTCGGGCAGCGCCGCGCTGGAGCTGCTCGAGCGGCTCAAGCTCCGCGGCGACCCGGTAGCGCTGCTGCTGTCCGACCAGCGCATGCCGGAGATGACCGGTGTCGAGTTCCTCGAGAAGGCCCGCGGGCACGCGCCGGACGCGCGCCGCGTGCTGCTCACCGCCTACGCGGACACGGACGCCGCGATCCGCGCCATCAACCAGGTGCGGATCCACTATTACCTGATGAAGCCGTGGGACCCGCCCGAGCAGCATCTCTATCCATACCTGGACGACCTGCTGGAGGACTGGCGCGGCGTCTGGCGTCCGAGCACCGACGGCATCCGGGTGATCGGCAACCGCTGGTCCCCCCGGGCGCACGCGGTCCGCGATTTCCTGGGCCGCAACCTCGTGCCCTTCCGCTGGCTCGACGTCGAGAGCTCGGCCGAAGCCGTCGCGCTGCTGGACGCGCTCGGCGGACCGGGGCAGGTCGGCCTGCCCGCGGTGCTGTTCCCGGACGGCGAGCACCTGAGCGACCCGGAGCTTCGCGCGCTGGGCGAGCGCATCGGGCTCCGCACCCGTGCGGAGAAGCCGTTCTACGATCTGGTGGTCGTGGGCGGCGGACCCGCGGGGCTCGCGGCCGGCGTCTACGGCGCCTCGGAGGGGCTCCACCCGCTGCTCATCGAGCGGGAGGCCCCCGGAGGCCAGGCGGGCACCAGCTCGAACATCGAGAACTACCTCGGCTTTCCCGTGGGGCTCACCGGCGCCGACCTCGCGCGGCGCGCGGTGGCGCAGGCGCGGAAGTTCGGCGTGGAGATCCTCACGCCGCAGGAGGCGACCGGCGTCCGCGCCGACGGTCCCTACCGCGTGCTCAGCCTGACCGACGGCACCGAGGTATCCTGCCGCGTGCTGCTCGTCACCACGGGC
>JBOHSY010000431.1:0-3716 GCA_050733355.1 Gemmatimonadales bacterium
ATTACGCGCTGCTCGGCCGCGCACTCGACGACCGGATCGCGGAGCCGGCCCGCGCCCGGCTGCTGCCCGGGTTCCGGGAGGCCAAGGCGGCCGCACTCGACGCCGGCGCACTCGGCGCGTCGATCTCGGGCGCGGGCCCCACGGCTTTCGCGCTGGTCCGCGGCGACGACGCGGCGAGGGTCGTCGCCGCCGCGATGGAGGCCGCCTACCGCGCCACCGGGGCCATCCCCCAAGTGAGGGTGGCGCAGGTGGACCGCCAGGGAGCGCGGGAGATCCCGTGACGTTTTCGATCGAGCGCCCGGAGACCTGGCAGGTGTGTGCCACCTGCGGCAACGAAGCGGTCGAGACCGATCCGAGGCCGCGCTGCGGCACCTGCGGCGGGCTGCTGGAGATCCACCATCGCCGGCCCGCGCTCCCGCGCGACGAGCTGCTGCTCCGGTTCACCGAGCGGCGGGGGCGCGCGAGCACGGCTTCGGGCGTGTGGCGGTTCAAGGAGATCGTGCTGCCCTCGGCCGTGGAGATCGTGTCGCACCCGGAGGGGAATACCCCCCTGCTCCACCGTGCGGCCCTCGACCGCTGGACCGGCGTGGACGACCTCCTCGTCAAGCACGAGGGGCACAATCCCACCGGGTCGTTCAAGGATCGCGGCATGACGGTGGGCGTGACCCAGGCCAGGCGCATCGGGGCCAGCGCGGTCGCGTGCGCGTCGACCGGCAACACCGCGGCGTCGCTCGCGGCGTACGCGGCGCAGGCCGGGCTTCCCGCCCTGGTGCTCGTACCCTCGGACGGCGTGGCGCTGGGCAAGCTGGCGCAGTCGCTCGCCTACGGCGCCCGCACCCTCCTGGTCCGCGGCGACTTCGACGACTGCCTCAGGCTCGTGGAGGAGGCGAGCACCGAGCTCGGCGTATACCTGCTGAACTCAGTGAACCCGTTCCGGCTGGAGGGGCAGAAGACGATCGTGCTGGAAATGCTCCAGCAGCTCGGCTGGGAGCCGCCCGACTGGATCGTGCTGCCCGCGGGGAACCTCGGGAACACCGCCGCGTTCGGCAAGGCGCTGTCCGAGGCGCGCGACTGGGGCCTGATCGACCGGCTGCCTCGGCTGGCCGCCGTGCAGGCGGAAGGCGCCGCGCCGTTCGCGCACGGCTATGCCGACGGCTTCACCCGGCGCCACCGGGTGAAGGCCGAGACGGTGGCGACCGCCATCAGGATCGGCGACCCCGCGTCCTGGGACCGCGCCGTGCGCGCGATCCGCGAGACCGACGGCGTGGTACTCACCGCGTCCGACGCGGAGATCCTGGAAGCCAAGGCGGTGGTGGACGCCGTGGGGGTCGGCTGCGAGCCGGCAAGCGCGGCGAGCGTGGCTGGCACGCGGAAGCTCGTCATGTCGCGGATGGCCGCCCGATCGGACCGCGTCGTCGCAGTGCTGACAGGCCACGTGCTGAAGGATCCCGGCGTGGTACTGCAGTACCATCGGGAGATGGACCCGCCCCCGCCGGGCGCGAACCGGCCCATCGAGATCGAGCCGGAGCTCCGGGAGGTGGAGAAAATCCTGAAGAGCCGAGGCGCAGAAGAGCAGAAGAGCTGATGGGGCAGTTCATCGGCTCTTCTGCTCTTCCGCTCATCTGCTCTTCCCGTCGATGGCGTCCCCCAGTTCGACGCAGTTAGTGGGGTCCACCTCGCGGAAGGGCGTTTGTCGATACGCGATCCGCCGTCTGGCCCCACCACGAACAGGCTTCGCCGGTCGAGCCTCCCCTCCGCCATCCACGCGCGCGCTGATGGCAAGGAGCGTGACGTTGTTCCCACCGTTGAAGAGCGGCGCGTCCTGATCACGGTACGCGTCCATTTGGATCGTTCAGCCCTTGGTCCGTGCCTTGGGGAGAACGCGAGGACGACCGTCTGCCCGCGGAAGTCGCTCAGGCGGACGGGAGCGGCGCTCACGCCTTCACGGGTCGCCGCGGGAAGCGCGAAGTCGGGGGCCCGGTCGCCCACGGCGGGGCCGGCACCCTGTGCGCGGGCATCGGGCGAGCGCACCACCCGCCAGATGGTGCCGTTGGCGTCGGCCGCGATGTACAGCGACCCATCGGGCCCGATGGCGAGCCCCGAGGGACGCAACGACGTCTCGCCCGCGCTGCCGGTGGCGAACGTGGTGAACGCCCTCGACGGCATCCCGTCGGCGAGCGGCTGCCAGATGACGCGATAGCCGGCCTGCGGCAGCGGCGCGCGATTCCACGAGCCGTGAAACGCGATGAACACCCCGTCGGCGTAGCCGTCACCCAGGGCGCCGCTCCGGCCGAACGTCAGCGCCATCGGCGCCCAGTGGCCCGGGTAGACGGCCACCGGGGGTTCGGCCTTGGCGCAGCGGCCGACCCGCTTGCCGTCGCCGCCGTACTCCGGCGCGAGCACCATGGTCCTCAGGTCCACGTCGTAATAGCAGTACGGCCAGCCGAAGTCGTCGCCGCGCGCGATGCGGACGAGCTCCTCCCCCGGGTTCTCGGCGCTCTTCCGCTCGTCGAAGCCCCAGTTCTGCGCGAGCTGGTCGCGGCCGTGCACCGTTGCCCAGAGATCGCCGCTCGCCGGGTGGATCGCGAGGCCGAGTGCGTTCCGGAGACCGGTCGCGAAGCGTTGCCCGTCGGCCTGGCGCTGCCCGGCCCGCGAGGCGGAGAAACGCCACACGCCGGCGCGGGTCGCGAGCTCGCGGCAGGGGTCGCGGCCCGGCGACCGGTCCCCCCGATCGCGTTCCTGGCAGCTGTTGGTCTCCGAGCCGATGTTGACGTAGAGCACGTCGCCGGGGCCGAGGGCGATGCTCTTGGCCTCGTGTCCGCCGGTCGGGAGACCCTGCACGATAGTCTCCGGGTTGCCGCTCGGCTCGAGCTGTCCCGGGCGCCAGCGATCGCGGTACACGGCGTCGTTCGTCGCGTAGTAGAGCCACCCGTCGGTGAGCGCGACGCCGGTGCCGCCCTCACCGAAGCGCCGCGTGATGTCGGCGACACCGTCATCCGTGGTGTCTCGCAGGGCGACGATGCCGCGGCCGGCCACGTTGGCGAACACGTCGCCGTTCGGTGCGACCACGACGTGCCGCACGGGGCCGAGATCGCGGCCTACGACGACCGCGCAGAGGCCCTTGGGCAGCGACAGGCCGCCGTCGCCGGGAGCGCAGGCGACGCGCGGGGAGCGGGCGACCTGGGCCCCGAGCGGGAGCGGCGATCCGGAGACCGTCAGCGTCAGCAGCGCGAGGACGAGCGTACGCATGCGTGCAATATGGGAGCGGTCCCCTATTGCAGCTAGGGAAAAGCGTCATACTTTGTGTGGCGTCGGTTGCACGAGTTCCATTCGAGGTAGGGCTGGTTTCACCCTGAGTAGGAGACTCGCGATGGCCACCAAGAGGAAGGCGAAGAAGAGGTCTGCGAAGAAGTCGGCCAGGAAGGCTGCCCGCCGGCCCGCGGCCCGGAAGCGCGCGGTCAAGAAGTCGGCGCGCAAGAAGACCGCGTCCAAGCGGAAGCCCAATGCGGCGTTCATGAAGCCGATGAAGCCGAGCGACCAGCTCGCCACCGTCGTGGGGTCCACACCCATTCCGCGCACCGAGGTCACCAAGAAGTTGTGGGCGTACATCAAGCGGAAGGGGCTCCAGGATGCCAAGGAGCGCCGCATGATCAACGCGGACGAGAACCTCAGGCCGATCTTCGGCGGCAAGTCGCGGGTCTCGATGTTCGACATGA